>CAMAVB010000045.1 GCA_945861465.1 Candidatus Kuenenia stuttgartensis | reverse complement strand
CTAGTGCTCTGTCAAGGCTCAATTTTCGGGTACGACGGACTTCCAGTCCGTCGACAAAGGTTACCGCCGACGGACTGGAAGTCCGTCGTACAAATACAATTCAACCCCAACTTTAAAGGTTGACAGAGCACTAGCGCTTCGCCAAGACTTGATTTTAGGGTAGGCCGGACCAAGCGAAGCTCAGTTCCGGCAATTGGCCGACCTGCCGGAACGGCGCTTCGCTTGGTTCGGCCTGCAGTTCAACCCCAATTCGTTGACTTGACGATGCACTAGCTGCTTCCCAACTGGCTTGTCCAGGTGGAAGCGAATTTGGCTGCCGGGCACGTTGCTGAACCAAACGCTGCGACCACCGAGGCAAGCCGCTACTTGTTTGCACCTTCAGCGATCAAATCGACTGAGAATCTGCGTTTCTCGGCATCTGTCAATGGCCGCGGAACCTGCTTGAGGACTTCCTTCAGCGGGTCACGCGGCCACATTTCCAAATGCAGCCTGGAAGAGAGGATCCATTGACCATCGGGACTGAACGGATTCCAAACGCTTGGTGTTTTGAGCGATGATCGTTCCCCAGAAAACAATTCCGTTTTCGAAATGCGGATAATTTCGTCACCCACATCGAGATCCCAAAGTGAGAGTTCGTCATCATGCATGACGAGCAGATCCTGTCCATCCGGGCTGAATGCGACGTTGAATATGGGGCGTCGGTTCGGATTGAACTTGGTGGCCGCTTTGCCAGTGGCGATGTCATACAATGTCACTTTTCGGTCTTCCGAAACGATGGCAAACTGGTCCAGGATCGGCCGAAAACAACCGAACCTGGGCGTGCTCTCGACATTCAACTTCGTTCTTGCGCCACTACGGAGTTCCACCAGGTATGCTGCTGAAGGCAGCAGCGATTCCGCCGGACGAGCCTTATCTTTCAACGCATTTTGAACTTCCCCGGTAACGACCAGAAGTTGACTGTCGTCCGGCGACCATTCGGCACCTATCACTCCCGGTTCGAAATTCAGCTGAGTTTCCGTCCTGGAGATCAGATCCCAGATGTGAATGGTCGAATCGGATCCGGACGTCAGCAGTTGTTTGCCTGAACCTGAGAATCGGATGATCGGAACGATTCCAGCATGGCCCGGAAATTCCATGATTCTCTCGCCATTCTCCAAATCCCAGAGTATTCCGGCTCCCGTCGCATCAAAAGTTGCAAGCCGAATTCCGTCCGGGCTGATTGCCGCATTCACGATCGGATGATCGTGTACCAGCGGGGGAATCAATTGCCTTCCGGAGAGATCCCACACGCTGACGGTCCCGTCCAAAGATGCACAGACAGTCTTCTGGGTATCCCCGGTGATCGCTTCAAAAACAATGGGAGCCGCATGATGACCCACTGACGGCAATTTCTGACGGTCATGCATACGCAGCAGAGTCACATTGTGGGTCATACAGGAAAGTAGAACCTGCCCAGTGTCCAGATCAAGTGTCAGTTTCCCCGGTTGCGAATCCAGTGGCTGACTGGCAACAATTTCGGCATTCGCTACATCACGGATCATGAGCACAGATCGTGCAAATTCGGGGCTGTCTCCAATTCCTGGAAGAGTGGAGTTCGCGACGTGGAACCCCGGGACCGCCTCGATTGACATGATATGGTCCCCAAAGAAGATGGGCGATTTGGCGGGAGAGTCAGACAGTCGCCGCTGTTCACCAGTTTCCCAGTTCCACAGCATCAATCCATTCTTTGCGGAAGCAATCGCCGCAATGGCTTGCGAGGGATGGACAAGGACTCGGGGCCTCACCATGGCTTCCGTCCTGGCGATGAGCGCGCCGGTCTCAATTTGCCATGCGGACACGGCGTCCTGTTCTTCCATACTCCAGGTAACAACCGCCGATTCGTCCGAAGAGAACTGGGCTCGATCGATCGGACCGCCGCCCGTATTGAATGTCTGTAGAGGAAGATCGTTGTCCGGAGACCATACTCTCGCAGTGTTTGATGTATCGACTGTAAGCACCATGGTTCCGGTTGGGCTGAAGTTTGCGGCAAGCACGCCATGGTCGTGCGGCAGCGTGCGGCTGATGGTTCCCGTGACAGCATCGACAACGTGGCAGATGCCATTTTGCAGTGCGAGCACAATGCTGCCGTTTGTCGGATGGACGTCAACATCCAGTGGCACGTCGTCGGGGTCCCCAATCAACATGCGATCCTGCGTCTTTGTATTCCAGAGAATTGCGGCAGCGTTGTCCGTGAGTACCACGACCACGTCGGTCCCCGGCACAAGCATCGCGGCAACAACTGTCTTCGACTGCAACGAGAGCGACGCAATTCTTCCAGACGATGGAGCATGCCAGACATTGACATGATGATCATCGATCGTCACAAGGCGATGCGTATTCACTGTGCGACTGCTGACTCTGCCGGAAAACTCAATGGATGAGGGGCGGCCAGCGAAGTCAAAAACCTTCGAGTTCCACGTGGGCTGCGTCGCGATGACTGCAAATGCAGAATCCTGACTGAAGTTCCATGGCGAAGGAGCGATCTGCGCAGGGTCATCAGCCAGTCTCAGACGTGCTTCGCCATTTCGTACAGACCAAAACCGAACGGTCCTATCGGCGGCAGTTGTGATGAGATTTTCGTCGTTAGGCGTAAATCGGCCGGCCCGCAATCTTCCGGTGTGACCCTGCAATTTCGCAACGATTCCTCCATCCTCGCAACTGTAGACGGTCGCGTGAGAGACCGTCGTTACCAGGATTCGTCTTCCGTCACTGCTAAACTCCATGGAAACGATGGAATCGTCGGCGTCAATTTCGGCATTCAGTCGAAACGACAGAGTGTCCCGTATTGCCACGTGTGTCCCGAAAGGCAAATGCAGCGCGACCTGCCTTCCATCTCGGCTCACGGCGGATGCTGATTCCGGCCAGTGTTGCGGATTGTCCTGCTTCCTAGAGCTGACAGACACGATCTTTGTACCCGCGTTTGTGGAAATCACAAGTCTGTCCGAATCGGCAAACACGGCAGTCTGTTCCGGCCTCGGCGCGGTCTCGACCGGAAACTGCTCCAGTTCCGCACTAGATTCCAGATCCCAGACGCGAACAGTTTGATCTAATGCCGTAGAAACCAATCGCTTTCCATCCGGACTGAAGGTCACGGCGATAACTTGAGCCGTGTGCCCTATCATCCGTTTGTCGAGTTGACCATCGGCAGTTTTGTAGACTCTGATGGAGTTATCGCGGCCCGGCAGAGCGACTCGCTGTGAATCAGGCGAGAACATCGTGCCGACAACCACATCCAGCGATGCATCATTCAGTGAAATTATCTTCGCGCCGGTTGTTGCATTCCAGACCGTTGGAACCGCATCGGTTGCATTCGTGTGTATGCTGGATGCCGGTGCCGCATCGTTCCCCGCGAGATTACGAGACGGACTTGAAGTGGCGAGCAGCAGTTTGCCATCGGGACTGTAGGCGGCGGACGTAATGGCGGTGCCATCATCATAAGTCCGCAAGGTCTGCCCAGTCATCGGATCGGATTCGATTGCCGGATAATTGCCTCCCCCGAAGTATGCTCGCGAGACCGTTGTGACAACCCGTTGTCCGTCGGGACTGATCGAGACCTGATCCGCGATTTCTGTGCCCGGCGAGAATGTTTTCAGCTCGTGGTTGCTGCGCATCGCGGTCAGCAAAGCTGCGTTGGCGTCCATGCCAGGGCTCACTTCCGCGCTTCTGATTGCAAGCGCCAATGCAAGGCCCGGATTCCTGTCTCGCTCGAGCGACGAGTTCACAGACAGACGGAGTCCCTCCGATTTTTCCAGTAACGACTCCGCACGCCTGCGCTGCTGTGTCTCGGCGATCAGTGAGTTCCAGATTACCCCCGATGCGCCGATCGATGTCAGGCACAGTACAACGACCGCCACGGCGGCCGATGATGCCAGCACCAGATGCCGCCGGATCCAGCGCCGGGATCGCTGCATCAGGGTTGGCCGGCGAGCCAGAATCGGCTCGTCCTGGCTGAACCGCTTCAGATCATCGGCAAGCTCCTGCGCCGTCTGATAACGGTCGTCGGGATTTCTGGACATGGCCTTCAGCACGATCGTCTCAAGATCATCCGGAACTCTGGGATTCAGTCGGTGGATTGATGTCGGCTCATCGAAACAGACCTGCCTGATGATCTCTTTTGGCGTCTGACCATCGTAGGCCTTTTTCAGCGTCAGAAGTTCGTAGAGGGTGACTCCCAGCGAATAAATATCCGTCCGCTGATCGACCAGCACGCGCTGCCCGAGTGGCTGTTCGGGACTCATGTAGCGCAGCGTTCCCACCACATCACCGGTCATCGTGAGCGCACCAACTCCCTGAACCTGAGCCAGTCCAAAATCTGTGACCCACACTTTCCCCTCGTGGTCCATCAGCAAATTGGACGGCTTGATGTCTCGATGCACAACCCCAAGCAGATGCGCATGATGGAGCGCTTCGGCGGCCTTGATGCCGATCTGGACAACCGGCAGCAACACATCGTTGACCATCATCGAGCATTTCTTACCGGACATCATTTCGACGAATTCCGCCGACGGGTACGAGACGCCGGTGATCCCGCTGTGCCAGGCCAGAATAGGATCGTCTTCAGGGATCCGATCTGGTTGACCGACAACGGTTGCTTCACCCGCCAACTGTGGCGTTTCGCCTGAAGGGCGATCAGATTTCGACTCCACCAGACTTCGCGCGTGGCTGATGTAATGAGACAAATCATACCCATCGATCATCTGCATCGCGTAATAGTGAACTCCGTCATCAAACCCGACTGAGTACACCGGAACGATATTCTCATGATGGAGCTGTGCCGCAGCACTCGCTTCATTCTGAAATCGCTGAATTTGCCGCTGATCGCAGCGCCCGAGCAGCGGCAACACCTTGAGCGCGACGTTACGATTTAAGGACTCCTGCAACGCCTCGTACACGATCCCCATACCACCGCGCCCAAGTTCCCGCAGAATCCTGAATTCACCGATTTTGTCAGGGAGTTCCCGCTGGTCGCTGCGTTGAGTTTTCTGCTCCGCTAATGAAATCTCGGGAACCGGCAACGCCAAATCTGCAACCGCAAAAGACAACTCAGTTGCCTGGCACCACACAAGTTCGACAGGCGTCTTGTCATGGGGAAATCGCCGGACGTATTCGTCCATTTCCGGAGATTCCCCGGCGCGGTGGCGAAGACTGCGCTCCAGAGAAATCAGTTCGAAAAGAAGCTGTGGCCGCGGCAGTTCCGGGTACGTTTCAAGGAAGACATCAATGCTCGGAGAGGAACGCTCGTTCCACGCCCGCTCAAATTCATCGCATACCGAATCGATACGTTGAAGTTTGTGATACGAAGCTTCCGCATCGACAGTGTTGCCAGCATGAGTCATACAGTCACCTCAAGATTCCATCTTTCACGAATCAGTCTCAATTTGCGCTGAACTGTGGCCAGCGCGATGCCATTTCTGACTGCCATTTCTTCCTGCGTGTAGCCAGCCAGATTGTCCCGGGCAAGGGCACGCAGCATGTCGTTGTCTAACAAACGCAGGAGGTGTCCGAGCAGATCTGTCAGTTCGGCCGCGAACGCCGGGTCGGGTTCAAATCCAGGCACCTGGCAAATGCCGGGGGCAGCGGAGGATCCTGCCGACGGGTTCTCAAAGGCCGATTCGCCGACGATATGGCCGCCACCTCGCTTAGCACTCGTCTCCCGGCGGATCAGGTCGATGGCCTTTCGTTCCGTCAACATGGCAAGAACCTGCCACAGGTCGTTCCGATCGTGGAGCCGTTCGAACCGTTGTTCCTGGACTCCCTGCAAAAAGTCAGCAAACACTTCTGCGACCACATCATCTTCATCGACCGCCCGCCTCGGCAGGTCGCCAAGTTTCTTACGAGCCAGCCGCGCGAGCTTCTCGACATACTGTTCCCACAATCGCTGGCCTGCCATCGAATGGTCCTGCTTCAATGCGGCAATCCAATCCGTCACTGAATGCTCATTCTGCTCGTCCGACATTGTGGCTTTCCGATACCGGAACGTGGCAAAGAGCCATACTGAGGACAGAGACAGAAATAAGTGGGGCACGATTCCATCGTGCCGGGCACGTTATAAACGTGTCCCACGTCCTGAATACGACAGTTATTTCTGCGCCGGTCCTTGGCGCGGCGAAGCCGCAAATCCGAATTTCGAAATCCGAAATCCCGAACAACAACGTTCGAAAAAATGCGAGCAAAATTCGCTGCGGTTGGAAAGGAAAAAGTTATCGCAATCATATGATATCAATCCAGGCTGAATCCAGCGACCAGTTCATGTGCTTTGTCTCTAAACCGACACTCGTAAACCGAGACTGAAACCCATCAGAATTTCTGAAAGTTCTTCCCGATTCGCCATTCCGTTGACAGTTGCGCACGCTGTTTCGCGCCGCTCTGCCCTTTTGGAGCCGTTCTCCTGACCCTGCAACAGTCTTCGCTCGCGGACTTTGATCTTGGCGCGGGCTTTGCCCACAACGCCATTAGCAGCAGGAATCTTCTC
The DNA here is from genome assembly GCA_945861465.1 of Candidatus Kuenenia stuttgartensis. Taxonomy (GTDB): domain Bacteria; phylum Planctomycetota; class Planctomycetia; order Planctomycetales; family Planctomycetaceae; genus SXXK01. The sequence continues at coordinate 31,265 of CAMAVB010000045.1, read as the reverse complement.
ATGAAAACCAGATTTTCATTCTTTGCAGAGAAGATTTCCATCCCGCGCGGCAATGCATGAGTGGTTTATGCGATTGACAACAACTGACCATCGCTTGCATACCTGCGTTGGCCCGATTATTCTCCTGACGTGTTTGTGGTCTGATCCTTGTTATTTAAGGGGAAAACATCATGAAGCAATGCATTGTACTTTTAGCTCTGGGAATCGGTTTGGGGATTGGTTCGCAAATATCCCAGGCAGGCATTATGGTGTTCACCGCAAATCTTAGCGGTCCGAATGAGTCGCCGCCGAACGCTTCTCTGGGGACGGGGTTTGCGCAAGTGACTTTTAATACCGGGCTTCATACCATGCGGGTTGAGGCAAGCTTTATGGGTTTGACTGGCCTGACAACAGCGTCTCATATCCACGCTGCCACGACGGTGCCGGGTGTCGGGACAGCGGGCGTCGCCACACAGACACCGTCGTTCCTCGGTTTCCCTCTGAGTGTGACGTTTGGCTCGATGGATACCACATTCGACATGACCATGGCCAGCTCTTATCGTGCCGGGTTTATTACCGCTAACGGTGGAACGCCCACGACCGCTGAGGCGGCCTTGCTTTCCAGTTTGCTGGCAGGGACGGCCTACTTCAACATCCATACGAGCGCCTTTACCGGCGGCGAGATTCGTGGCTTTCTGCACGCGGTTCCAGAGCCAACCAGCCTTGCGTCGCTGGCCATTGGAGCAGGTTGCGTGTTGCTCGGGAGACGCTTCGTAAAACGCAAACGAATGGCATCCCGTTGAAGGAACCGAACGGTGCATCATTTTGCCTTCCGCTGATTAATCGTGTCGCAGGGATTCTTCGCGCAGACGGACTGTAGTTCAAGGAGCCTGTCACTCCTGACAGGCTCCTTGAAGCGACATCGCAATATCGACGCTGTCACCAGAAAATCTCAGTCGTCGGAGCGACTGAGCTACATTCGAAATGCCAGAGTGCATCGATTGTAGGCGATGTCGCTCCGCCGACTCGCATTTCCTATCACACACGTGTGCGCGATCTCAACCAGAACCTGCAGATTGGTTCAAAGCTCACAGACGCGATCGAAAAGGCGGGCAAAGTAGTCCCCACTTCCACTGTCGAGACACCGGCCTCTGGCTTCCTGGTCTATCTGCGTCGCGGCCTGATTCCTGCGGTTGAGCCGATTCAGTATTCTGAAGTTGCCGGTCAGGATGAATTTGAAAAACTTGTCCGGGCGAAGAAGGCGCAACTTGGCGAGTTGGCAGTTCTTGATGGTTCAGTTGACAAGTACAAGTTCGTCCACACAACGGTCGTACGCGCTGAAATCAAGGATGAACCGGTTGAGGTCACAGTTTCGGACGATGAGAGTGGAATCCCTGTGAAGCAGGTCTCGTCATCAAAAACGGAGGCACCAGCCCCAGCCTCGGAATCAGGGGATGTGGACATTCCTGAGGGATACCAGACCAGCGTCATGATTGGGCCTTTCGGCGCCTCAAGTTCATCGACCGACGTTTCCGATAGCATCGTCGCAGAAAACGGACACCGGTTTCGCGATAACTCATTTACACTGTCGAGTTACGATCGATATCACGATGGCTTCATGTTCACCAGCAATTCGGAAGTTCTCTGGGAAATGAATCTGCCCTCAACAGCTGTGGTTCGGGGCCAGAATGATGCAGAACTCAACGGTCAGCTGTCATGTTACCCGGATCGCATCCCGATGGGCTTCCGGCAGCTTGGGTGGGATGTCCTGAGTGCCGCAGCCGGGTCGGAGCTTCAGCAGCACGATGACGAGGCCGCTGCTGCAACACTGCACGTCGCTGTGCATCTTCCCGACGATTGGAAGGCAGCTGGTGCGGCACTCCGAGAATCGTATGCTGCCGGACTGACCGCCATCTCGCCAATCTGCTGCGATGCAATGGAATACCTGATTCGAGTATACACTGTGTTTGGGTCCGGCCCCGATCAACCAGAGAGTAACCCGGGCCTCACATTCCGGGCGCTGCAATTGAGTGGCTCAAAGAAGTTCAGCTTCGTGCTTAAAGCAGACGAGTCCGGCCTGTTCCTCAGAGGTGCCCTCGGGACAGCTCTGCTTCGGTCCTGGATGGCTTCCGTCGTTGATATGCTGGATCGTCGTTCCTGACGATCGAATGTCCAAGGTACAGGAATCTTGACGCGGGCTTCGCCCGCAACCCAAAGTATACGTCACTCTCCGAGTGACGCGATGCGATTCATTTGCCCGGTTCAGACAATCGTCACAGACGCAGTCACGTCCCGGTTGATCCGCCTTAATCGCAATTCATCACTCAGAGAGTGATGGCCACTTTGAACTCAACCAAGTGCTCGCTTGCTGGTCAGGCCAAATCTTCTCAGAATAGCAACACTCTCAGCGTTTGCTGAGCAAAGTCTGAAGCGCCGGAAAAACCCACAGCCTGAAGAAAAATCCGATTTTCCGGGCCTGACGGATTGTTGGAATGCAGTTTGATCCGTGACAATAGGCCCGGCGTTCTTGCGCTCATCGTTCATTTCAAAACACATTGCACGGCACGACAGGACAGCAACATGATCATTGGAAAGCTCTGGGGCAGTTTTAAGGCTCAGATGAACAAGCTGGCAAATTTTTTCTGGACAGCCGATCCGATCGCGCAGATGCAGTACGAATACGACCAGGCCGTCGAGCAGTTGAAGGGCGGGAAGGAAGGCCTCGCACAGTACCGCGCACTAGTGGAAAAAGTTTCACAGCAGGCCAATGCCGAAAAATCCCGTGTTGCTCAACTGGAAAGCCGTGTCAAGGCCTACCTGCAGGCAGGTGATCGCGCGACCGCAGCAAAGTTTGCACTGGACCTGCAGAAGGCGAAGGAAAGTCTGGCTGACAAGGTTGCTCAGATGCAGATGCATGAAACGTCGTATGAAAACAACGTCATGAAGATCAAGAACGCCACAAAGAAGGTGGGAGAGATCAAGGACAAGATGCACATGTACGACGCGGAACTCAAGATGAGTCGCGCCGAAGCGGAAATGGCCGAACTCACGGGGTCGCTGAACTTCGACATCACCACAGATATGGGGCAGATCGAACAGGTTCTGCAGGATCAGATCAATAAGAACCGCGCAAAAGTACGAGTCGCAGCGGATCTGTCGGAGCAAGGTGTTGACGACATTCTGCGCGAAACAGCGGCCGAAGGTGTGATGGCTGAAGACGCACTCAAACAGTTCGAGGCTGAGATGGGTTATCTGACTCCGGGAACAGCGAAAGTCGCGCAGGAAGAAAAGCAGCTCGGTCCTCAGACGACGAAGGAAACGAACTGAACATGGCCAATACGCCTGAGGTTGCTGCACCGACGATAGATCTTCCTGCGTGGTTCCCGGCATGGGCCAATGATCTGGCGCAGAAGTATTTTTCCGGGACGGCATGTTTCTTTGTCGTTCACGGCAATGTGCATGACCTGATTCCGGTTCCGAAAGACGGAGGCACGGAATTCCTGAGCCTGTCCGAATTCCTCGGCGAACATCTGTTTGCCAAATGGGATCTGGTGCTTGAGCACAATCTGAGCCAGGGTCTGCAGGCACTGGCGGGAAGCAGTCCGGATCGCCACACGAAAATGATGAAGGAACTGACCGACCTGTTCGGTCCGTATCGAAACTGGTCGCGCGATCCGGATGATATCCTGCTGACGCTTGACCAGATGATCGAACGCACGCTGATCGAAGACGACCCGAAAAAGCGCCGACGCATGGCGGTGGTGTTTGATTTTGGTCAGTACCTTGTGCCTCCCGGTGACGCAGCTCAAATCGCCGGTCGCGTCGCTTCACGAGTCGTGCGGTTTCTCGACTGGGCACGAAATCCGTGGATTCGCCGGGTCAACATGGCGTTTTGTGTCGTCAGTGAAAGCCTGTCCGAACTCAACGAACGCCTGACGTCCAGCCCGTTCGTGGCCACCGTCGAAATCCCCATGCCGGATGCTGCGGCCCGCGCGAGTTTTATCGCGGAACGATTTCGCACGAACTCCACCAAAGGAACTCCGGCGGCAGACGTGATGAATGCCGCTCAGCTGACGTCCTCGTCGAACGGGTTGAGTTTGCTGAGTCTTGATCACCTGATCTCACTGGCATCCCGCTCCGGCGGGGTCACGGTACGGCAGTTTCAGGAGCTGAAGAAGAGCGCCATTGAACGCCAATGCGGCGGCTATCTGGAATTTGTCGAACCGAAACACAAACTGGATCTGGTCGTCGGCCAGGAAGCGGCTGTGAAACGTCTGCGAGATGACGCGAGCCTGATCACGAACGGTCATCAGGAAGCGGCCCCGATGGGCTATCTGATCTGTGGTCCGGTCGGCACGGGCAAGTCATTTCTGGCTGAATGCTACGCTGGTTCGATTGGTATCCCCTGCGTCAAGCTCAGGAACTTCCGATCAAAGTTCGTCGGCGAATCCGAAGGCAATCTGCAACGTGTTCTCACAGTGCTGCGCAGTCTGGGGCCGGTCGTCGTGATGATCGACGAAGCGGATGCGTCACTGGGCGATCGAAATCAGGATGGCGATTCCGGGACCAGTGGAAGAATCTTTTCGATGATCGCGCAGCAAATGGGCGACACACGGTATCGAGGTCGAATCATCTGGATGCTGCTCACCTGCCGCCCGGATCTGCTGCCGATCGACTTGAAACGTCAGGGACGAGCGGAAGTGCATATCCCTCTGTTTTATCCGCACAGTGAAGCAGAGATTCGCACGATGTTCGGCGTCATGGGACGCAAGAATGGAATCCAGCTCGATGCCAGTACGCTGACGCTCAGCGAACGCCATCAGACACTCAGCGGAGCCGACATTGAAAGCGTCGTGCTCACTGCGCGACGTTTTGCCCTTGTCGCCGATCGAAAGGACGTGACGCAGGACGACATCGTCAAGGCGCTTGCCGACTTCATCCCTTCGGCGCAGGGAATTGAAAAGGACATGCAGGAAGCTGCCGCAGTCCTTGAATGCACGCAACTTGATTTCCTCACCCCGGAATGGCGTACACGTCTTGAGGCCAGCAACGGTCGCGCGACCCTGCAGCAGCAATTCACTCAGATGCGTGCGATGGTTGATAGGATGTAGTGCTTTATCGAGACAACGACTGTATGTAGGGTGGGACAAGCGGAGCGCCGGCCCACCATTTGTCCGATCTGGTGGGCCGGCGCTCCGCTTGTCCCACCCTACGAATTCACAGACTCGTCAGCCATAGGGTTTACGCCCGCTCTTCGTCAAGCCGTCGGAGTTTTTCGCGCAGCGTTTCGCGGTGGATACCCAGTAATTTTGCCGCCTCGCCCCGTTGTCCGTTGACGTGTTTCAGCGCTGCGTCGATGAGTCGAGGCTCAACGGCCTTCAGAAACCTCTCATAGAGATCGCTGCAAGCCGGTCCACGTTTTTCCAGTTGTATTTTAGTCCATGCCTGCACGGCATTGAAGAGTCGGTCGTCTGGGGATTGCGCTGATGCCGGACCTGTGTTTGTCAATGACGGAACAGGACCGGGCAGGTGTTCCGGACCAATCGTATTACCCCGGCAGATTACGCTGGCAGATTCAAGCACGTTGCGGAACTCCCGGACATTGCCGTACCATCTGCGCGACTGCAGTTCCTCTAAGGCTTCCGGAGAGATTTGGAGCCGCTGGGTGTCACTTCCGCAAGCGTTTCGCAGGAATCTGTCAGCCAATGCTGGAATGTCATCCATGCGATCCCGCAGTGGCGGCAATTCGATACGAAAAACGTTGAGTCGAAAAAACAGGTCACTTCGGAATTCGCCATCCGCAACTCTCCGTTCAAGAATTCGATTCGTGGCGGCGATCAGGCGAAAGGATGCGAGTCGGCAATCACTGCCGCCGACGGGTCGGAGTTCACCGGACTCCAGAACACGCAACAGCTTTGCCTGCAGATTGAGCGGGACATCACCAATCTCATCAACGAACGCCGTGCCGCCGTCAGCGAGTTCCAGCAATCCGCACCGATCCTGATCCGCGCCGGTGAATGCACCTCGGACATGACCGAACAATTCACTCTCGACAACGGATTCGCTTAACGCCGGAATACAGATCGGTACGAACCCGCCTTTGCGATGGCTGTGCTGATGAATTGCTCGGGCGACCAGGTCTTTGCCTGTTCCACTCTCGCCGGTGATCAGGACTGGAACCGCACGTTCGGCAACCAGTGCGATTTTGCGAAACACCTCCTGCATCGGTGCAGAGCTGCCAACGATGTATTCGTCGTCGATTGCCGCCATTTCGGGTTGAGCAGTTTTCCTCGAAATCGAAGTCGCCTGCCGCACAATAGAAACTGCATTTTCGAGGTCGATGGGCTTTGTGAGATAGTCAAAAGCTCCGCCGTCAATCGCACTCACTGCCGTTTTCAGGCTGCCGAAGGCGGTCATGATGATGATCGGCACGGAGTTTGATTTCCGGCGAAAATGCTGCATCGCCTGCAAGCCGTCAATCCCGGGCAAACGCACATCCATGACAATGACGTCCGGCGATTTTCGTTCCGCCATCGTCATCGCCTGTTCGGCAGTTCCTGCAATATCGACGGAGAATCCTTCGTCCGTCAGGCATTCGCGAAATGCCCAGCAGATCGCTGGCTCGTCATCCACAATTAAAACATGCGACATTGACAACTTTCAATTCTCACATGTCAACTCCGAGACATGTCGGCGCACCTGGAAACGAAACTGAGTCCACTGGTCCAATCGAAGGTAGTTCAGAGATCCACCACTGGATTCTGCCGCCTGAGCCGCGAGAGTCAGTCCTAGTCCCACACCTTCTGGTTTTCCCGTGACGAAAGGATCAAAGATCTTTCCGCGTACAGCATCGGCAACTCCCGGACCATTATCAAGCACATCGACCTGAATCATTGACTCGAGGATCGAAACGATCACTCGTACCGAACCTCCCGGGCGACTGGCTTCCAACGCATTCTGCACCAGGTTCAGCAGTGCCGCCTGGATCTGCTCCGAATCATTCACAGCCAATTGATCCTGCATTATCTCGGCAGAAAGTTCGATCTCCAGACTGGATTCTGAATGCTGGAACTGCGGTTCAAGAAGTTCGCGAATTGTATTCATGATCTCGTGAATGTGTCCGGCAACGACTGGCTGCCGGGAGTCGCGTGTCAGACTCAGCAGTCCGAAAATCTGATTCTCGGTCAGGTTGAGTTGCCGAATTGCAACCTGCAGGCTCTCTTTGTTGGCATCGTGCGATCGGCGCAGATGTAACTGGATCGCCATGCGCGCTCCGGTGATTGAATTTCGAAGTTGATGAGCCAGGCCGCCAGCGACCTGACCGATCAAAGCCGTGCGCTCTGCCATTCGAATCTGCTGCGTCGCCTGTTGCAGTCCCTGCGCCATGTGATTGATAGAAGTGGCCAGGCTGCTGAGTTCATCGTGGCCCGTCACTGGCAACAGATTTTCGAATTGCAGCGTTGCCAGTTTCCCCACATGATGTTGCATGCGGTCCAGCCTCGCCCCCAGTTTCGCCGCGATCACCCAGGACAGGACCACCATCGCCAGCATTGTACAGCCGCCAATCAACAAGGGAGGCAGGATGACTTCTCGTCGGACGGCCTGCCATTCGCGTTCGGGGACCAGGACGAGCAGTTCCTTTAGTTCCGATGAACGCAGCACCTGAACTCCGCCCACAAGCCACCTTTCGCCATTGATCGATAAAGGTTGGAACTCGCCCAGCTTCCTTGAATCCGTTGAAACGGTTCGTGGTGCGGCAATGATCCCTGTGGCAGTGGACTCCGGTAGCGTCGTGGCTGTGATCGTGCCGGAATCACTGGCAGCAATGAAGTCAGCTCCAGAAAGTCCTTTCATCTGTTCGAGCACGGGACCTCGTACCGGAAAACTCGATGCGCTCAGAGTTCCCACAACCTGATCAAGTCGGGCGATGGATTCCCGTTCCGCCCGATCTGCGGCAATCCATGAAGCGCTCAGCGAGATTACGGCGATTGCAAGCCCCTGCAACATTGCAAATGGCAACAGAATCTGATTGCGAATGGGCCAGTGCATGTTGGTTCAAATTGAAGGAAGTCGCTAAGTCTGGATTGGCGGTTTTTCCGCCCGGATGACGATCGAACCGTCGCCGTCGCTCACAGTGATGCTGATTTTAGCAGGATATCAAGCAATTGTGCATTGGCACATGCATTGCGAGGAATGAATCACCGATCACCTTGGTCCTGTTCCGGTGGTATCGAGTTTTGTTTTGTCGCAGGTGGACAAGCGAGGGCTGGTCCGCCGATTTGTGCTGGAGTCGAGAATCAGATCATGAATCACATGCTGAATAGTCCTCGTCGGGCATTTACTTTGATCGAACTCCTTGTGGTCATTGCGATAATCGCCATCCTCATTGCACTCCTATTGCCTGCGGTCCAGCAGGCACGAGAAGCGGCCAGAAGGACTCAATGCCGAAATAATCTCAAGCAGATTGCACTTGCCATACACAACTACGCAGACGTCTTTACATTGCTGCCGCCAAGCGCCTGCATCAACCCTTCCCTGACAGCCACAGGGAATAATGGTTCCTGGGGTATCCATGGCAGAATTCTGCCCTATTTTGAGCAGGGTAATCTCTATTCGAACATCGACCTCAGCATCGCCTGGGATTTTCAGCAATCGATCAGCGGCCTGAAGATTTCGGGATATGCGTGTCCCAGTGATCCAAAGAGTGATCAATCTCGTGACGCAGGTGGAGGGCGCGCAATTCTTTATCCGACGACCTACGGTTTCGGTTTTGGAACCTGGTACGTTTGGAGTCCTGTCACTGGCCTTGGTGGTGACGGAGCGACTTATCCGAATTCAAAGTTGAATTTTGCTGCGTTCACTGACGGCACAAGTCACACATTGCTGGTCGGAGAAGTCAAAGCATGGACCCCCTATCGGCGGAATGGTGGCCCGCCGACAGTGGCTATTCCCGCGAATGTTGCCGACGCGGCAGTGGTCGTCGCATCGGGTGCGGAATTTAAGGACACCGGTCACACGGAATGGCCGGATGGTCGAGTTCATCACGAGGGTTTCACAACAACGCTGCCTCCAAATTCAAACGTACCCTGTGTCAATGCCGGCGTGACTTACGACTGCGACTACAATTCGTGGCAGGAAGGCAGGAATGGCATCAACGGACGGCCTTCCTATGCCATGATCACATCACGCAGCTACCACACCGGGATCGTTCAGGTCGCTCTCGTCGATGGTTCAGCAAGAACAATTTCCAACAACATTGACCTGAGCATCTGGCGTGCACTGGGAACGCGCGGCGGCGGGGAAGTGGTTGGCGAATACTAGTGCTCCGTCAAGATTTGATTTTTGATTTGAGATTTTTGATTTTTGATTTGAGATTTGAAATTTGAGATTTTTGATTTGAGATTTGAAATTTGAGATTTGAGATTTGAAATTTGAAATACAAAGCGCGGGGCGTTGCCCACGCGGTTAAACGACTGTGCCACCTCAACTGCGCGCGGTATCGGCCACGTCATTTGTTCTCCGTGGCTGGCAGTTCCGGCTGAGCCGGCATTTCGACGGCGTCGCCGTGGAGTCGAAATTTGGCGTAGTCGAGCCAGTCTTCGAGCTCTCTTTCGCCGTAGAACACTTCACGGAACAGATGAAAAACCTGTTCCGCCTCGGCAGTCTTTCCATCCTGTCGCAGTTGATTGGCGGCGGCCATGCGTGCGCTGATAATCCTGATGCGTTCGGGATCAGACAGCAGGATCTGCCTGCCGGAATCACGTTTTTTTTCGGCGATGATTTTCCAGAATCGCGGCACGGAGATCATATCATCCGACGCATCCACTTCAGGATCTGCTTTGTTGTCAGCTGGTTCTGAGGCCCCGATTTCCGCGAGGTCGTCCTTGGGCAGCGATTCAATCAGTGCCTGAAACATTTCCAGTGATTCCAACGCATTGCGCTCAGGATCAGCCGCTGTCCGCATTGCCTTCAGGCACGCAGATTCGAAGCGATTTCTGCCATCGCCCGGTCGTTGCATGCGTCGATCCAATTGCGCTTCAATCAACGACACTTCGACAACGTCCAGCCAGCGTCGCATTTCTGCAGCATGCTTTCCGTCAGGAAATCGTTCGACATATGGACGCAGGTAACGACTTCGAGCGTCAAAGTGAGCGACCGGATCAGCCGTGGACATCGCTTCTTTGGCATGGATGTACAAACTGTCCTCGCTCGCCGGCAGTGCCAGCCACATACCGGTCGCAATCAGCAGTCCCAGAAAGGCCAACAGAAACCACGTCTTTTCATAAAACTGCGACAGGTCCTTTTTTTTCTTCTTTTTCTTTTTCACCACGACATCACCAGGTGCCGGTGCAACTGATCCGGACTGTGACGCCGACGCACTGGCGGACACCGCTGCTTCCTGTGAAACATCCTCACTGGATTCCGGACCTGATTTCAGAATGTGTTCCAGTTCCGTATTCACCGCCAGCGCATCGAAGGGACGATCATCCTGATTCTTCTGCAGCAGACGCTCGACGAGTTGATCCAGTGCGAGGGGACATTCGACGTCTTTTTCCTGGAGGTTGTACGGGTATTCATTCAGATGCATCATCAGCATCTCAGCCGGGTTGGTCGAAACGAACGGCGTTTCTCCGACGAGCAGTTCGTAGAGCAGACAGCCGGTGGCGTACAGATCCGTTTTGCGAGAAATTGGCGCGTTGCCGTGAATCTGTTCGGGAGCCATGTAAGCGTAGGTGCCAACGGTCTTGCCTGCCGCCGTGAGTGCCGTCGCTTCGGTGTCTCGTGCAATCCCGAAGTCGCCCAGCTTGATTCGTCCATTCTTTGTGACAAACAGATTTCCAGGCTTCAGATCGCGATGAATGATGCCCGCATTATGAGCATGTTCAAGGGCCGATGTCAGTTGCCGACCGACTTGAATCGCCTGCTCCCAGGTGAGTCGTTTACGCTTTTTCAGTATGTCCTGGAGCGAACCACCGTCGATGTATTCCATCGCGTACCAGCGTTCTCCCTGATGAGTTCCGCCGCCGTAATACTTGACGATATTCGGATGTTTCATGCGTTTCAGGATGCCGATTTCACGCTCAAATCGTTGGAGCAGCATTTTGTCATCTGACAACGCCGGTGGCAGAACTTTGAGCGCAACCTGTTTTCCAGATTCAATATGCGTCGCCAGATAGACAACACCCATCCCACCCGCCCCGATCTGGCGTCCAAGGAGAAAAGGTCCGATCTTGCGTTCTGTCATGACTTGAACTCGGTACTCTTGCTGGACATCCGCATGGGGGAGCACGCCGCCCCGATTTCCGGGAACATGAGCGTCGAATCCGCAGTGTAGCAGCGCGACGGAAGACTGCATCAATGCAGACTGCTAAAATTCCGACTGACTTCGATCGGATTCACGACGGATTTGAGGTTTGTGGAAGCGAAATTGGGACTTACGGGACTGGACTGCTCAGAATGAACGGACGAATGTGCTTGCGTTTGGCGGGTTGCCTCGGTTTTCTCGCCGTGTTTTTGGGTGCTTTCGGAGCACACCGTCTGAAGGATACCGAGTTTCTGAAAGACAAATATGCCAATCTTCCGCCGAAAATTGTGGCGGGCCATTCCATTCCGGCAAGTTACAAGTACGCTCAGGACTTCGAGACGGGAGTCGAGTATCACATGGTGCATGCGTTGGCGATGCTGGCAACCGGGCTGATGATGCTGCACCATCCGTCGCGTTGTCTGAGTGTCGCCGCATGGTGTTTTCTCGGCGGCATTGTCCTGTTTTCCGGCGGGTTGTACATCCTGGTGATTGGCGGTCCTCGCTGGCTGGGCGTTCCCTGGGGCATGGTGGTTCCTGTCGGAGGAACTCTGCAGATGATCGGCTGGCTGGCACTGACTTCCGGGGCGTTCCGAATGAAAGATGCCGCGTGATGATTTCTTCCGTACAATTTTCTTCCGCAGTAAGGACCAGCCCAGAAATAAATTTCGTCTTCCGGACGTGGGGCACGATTCCATCGTGCCAGGCACGATGGAATCGTGCCCCACTTATTTCTGTCTCAGTCCTAATGTCCTGCGTCATGATCCTGATCGGAAATGAGGCAGTCGCTTTTCAAAGTCAGGCAAAAACCGACGTGAGCTCCAACCGCTATCAGCGACCGCCGAAAGAAATTACCGACATCCTGGACGTGGGACCGACACCCGGAATTTCGCTTAGTCCAACTCGCGAATTCCTGCTGTTGATCGAGCGCTCAAATTATCCGCCGATCGAAGATCTTGCGGCACCGATGCTGAAACTGGCGGGCCTGCGAATCAATCCGCAGACAAACGGACCGCACCTGGCTCCGCGCAGTACGGGGCTTATTCTGCAAACGATCGCGACCGGTGAGCTGCGACAGATTATTGTACCGAACGGTGCCAACATTGGATTTCAGGGATGGTCGCCGGACGGAAAGTCACTGGCATTCACCATCACCACGAATAACGCAATCCAGTTATGGGTCGCGCCTGTCGCAGATGCCGTCGCTCAGCAGATCGAGGGACTGACAATCAACGGAGCGTACGGCGTGCCGGTGCAGTGGCTGCCTGACAGTACGGGTCTCCTTGTTCAGGGGATCGTCAATGATCGTGGCTCACCACCGGAACGACCGAAGGCTCCACCGGGACCCGCGATAGAAGAAAGCTCCGGACGATCCGGGCCAGTGCGGACCTATCAGGATCTGCTGCAAAACCTTCATGATGAAGATCTGTTTGCATATTACGGTCGTTCGCAACTGGCAGTCGTTGATCTGGCCACGAAGTCCGTTGAGCCGATTGGTTCTGCATCGCTGTTTGCGTCGGTTGAAATTTCGCCGGATGGAGAGCACATTCTGGTGGTTCAGATTCAACAACCATTCTCGTATCTGTTTCCCGCCAGTCGCTTCCCGCAGTCGATTGATGTCTGGAACCGTCGCGGCGAATCACAGCACCGGGTGGCATCGCTTCCCTTGCAGGATAACATTCCGATTGAGGGTGTTCCGACCGGTCCGCGTTCAGTCACATGGCAACCGAATCAGCCTGCGACGCTATCGTGGATGGAAGCTCTGGATGAAGGCGATCCAAGGAATACGGTGCCGTATCGGGATCGGGTTTTGAGTCTTGCCGCGCCGTTTGATTCGACTCCGACCGAACTTGTCCGTACCGCACAGCGCTGCTCGGGAATCCAGTGGGGCGAAAAAGATGGATTGGCGTTTGTGCGCGATTATGATCGCGACCGTCGCTGGACTCGCACACTGCAGATCAACACCGAGCACCCTGACACGACTCCGACACTGGTCTGGGAAAGATCAGTCAACGATCGCTATGGAGATGCCGGAACTCCGGTCAGCAGACCTCTGCCGAACGGTCAGAGCGTGATGTGGCAACATGGCAACTCCGTGTTTCTGCGCAGCACCGGTGCGACTCCGAAAGGTGATCGCCCGTTCCTGGATCGATTCGATCTGACAACGCGCGAAACAACTCGACTGTTCGCCTGTGCTGATGACAGTTACGAGTCAGTCGTGGCATTGATTGCGGATGATGGCTCACAGTTTATCACGCAGCATGAATCTCCGCTCGAACCTCCCAACGTATTTCTGTACGCCCCCGGACAGGCACGCAGAGCATTGACAGACTTTCCCGACCCGATGCCGCAACTGCGGAGTATTCAGAAAGAACTCGTCACGTACGAACGCAGCGATGGCGTGCCGCTGTCGTTTACGTTGTATCTGCCACCAGGTCATCAAAAAGGGAAACCTCTGCCGACGATCGTGTGGGCCTATCCACGTGAATTCAATGATCCGTCCACGGCCGGCCAGGTGTCCGGTTCCACGAATCGTTTCACTTCGATCAGTGGAATTTCGCATCTGTTTCTGCTGACACAGGGATATGCCATTCTGGACGAAGCCACGATGCCGGTCGTAGGCAGTCCTGAACTTGCGAACGACACATTTATCGAGCAGGTCGTCGCGAGTGCTCAGGCAGCCATCGACAAGGCGGTGGAAATGGGAGTGACCGATCGCAATCGCGTCGGTGTGGGAGGGCATAGTTACGGAGCGTTTATGACGGCAAATCTGCTCGCACACTCCACGATGTTTCGAACCGGTGTGGCCCGCAGTGGCGCTTACAATCGAACACTCACACCGTTCGGATTTCAAAACGAACGCCGCACGTTCTGGGAAGCTCCGCAGATCTACATGACGATGTCACCCTTCGCGGCCGCGCACAAAATTAAGACGCCCATCCTGCTCATCCATGGAGAAGCAGACAATAATCCCGGCACGTTTCCCATTCAGAGTGAACGCCTTTATCACGCTATTCGCGGCAACGGCGGCACCGTTCGCTATGTCACACTTCCGCATGAGTCCCACGGCTATGTCGCCCGCGAATCTGTGGAACATACGCTGTGGGAAATGGTGACGTGGTTTGACCGGTACGTGAAGGCTGCGGAGGAATAGTCGGGAAAAGGGGTCAGGAACCAATAGCCAAATGGCCCGCAGGGTGCTGCGTACTATTGGTTCCTGACCCCTTTTCCAAACCTTCGGAGGAATAGAATTGTGATGGAAAACCTGGACATCAAGTCCGCCGAACTGCTCCGACTGGAACAGGAAGAAAACCGCGCAGAGGGTGCAAACTGGAAGCGCTGGGGGCCATATCTTTCGGAACGACAGTGGGGCACGGTGCGTGAAGACTACTCGCACGACGGTACGCCGTGGTCTTCGTTTCCGCACGATCATGCCCGCGGTCGCGCCTACCGCTGGGGCGAGGACGGACTGTTGGGAATTACCGACCGGCAGTGCCGCTTGTGTTTCGCGCTCGCACTGTGGAACGGCCGCGATCCGATTCTGAAAGAACGATTGTTCGGAGTCAACGGTCACGAAGGAAATCATGGGGAGGACGTTAAGGAAGAATACTTTTATCTGGATTCCACGCCGACTCATTCGTACATGAAGGCTTTGTACAAGTACCCGCAGGCCGTATATCCATACACAAAACTGGTTTCCGAGAATCAATATCGCAGTCGGAGTTTGCCGGAAGTGGAACTGGCCGATACGGGAGTTTTCGACCGCAGCCAATATTTCGATGTGTTTGCAGAATACGCAAAAGCCGCTCCGGATGATATTTTGATTCGCATCACGGTCGCCAATCGTGGCTCGGCTTTGGCAACGATCCATGTGTTGCCGACACTGTGGTTTCGGAATACCTGGACCTGGGGTTCCGAGTACGAAGGTAGCTGGGGCAAACCTCAAATGTCCCTTGATGGACACAATCAGGTTGTCGCCGAACATCAAACACTGGGTCGATATCATTTTGCCGCCGAGTCAATTTCCCCCGGCAAAGCTGTACGCTGGTTGTTCACTGAAAACGAATCCAATCCCATTTATCTGCATGATCCGGAACTGGGCGGGAAATATTCCAAGGATGCGTTTCATCGTTACGTGGTCAATCACAAAACGGATGCCGTCAATCCGGCGGATGAAGGGACGAAAGCTGCAGCCATGTTCCGCATCATGCTGCGTGCTGGTGAAGAAGTCACGCTGCAACTTCGTTTGTCGGAGGCCGGTTCACAGCCAGCCGAGGTATTTGGATCGACATTTTCTGAGATCTTTGCCCGTCGAAAGGCCGAAGCCGACAGTTTTTACGCCAGGAAGATTCCTGCCGAACTGCCTGCCGAGTCCCGTCAAATTATGCGGCAGGCCTATGCCGGTCTGATGTGGACGAAGCAATTTTATTATTACGTCGTCAGTGAATGGCTCAATGGCGACGCCAACATGCCCGCTGTCGCCGGCTCGCGCCGCCCGATTCGCAACAACGAATGGCAGCATCTGTTCAATCGCGACATCATTTCAGTGCCGGACAAATGGGAGTATCCGTGGTACGCCGCATGGGATCTGGCATTCCACATGGTGCCGCTGGCCGACATCGACAATCGTTTTGCCCGCGATCAGCTCATCCTGTTTCTGCGTGAGTGGTATATGCACGCGAACGGCCAGATCCCGGCATACGAATGGAACTTCAGCGACGTGAATCCTCCCGTGCATGCCTGGGCCTGCTGGCGTGTTTACAAACGAACCGGGATTGCAGGGCACCGTGATCGACTTTTCCTCGCCAGAACATTTCAAAAGCTGACCGTGAACTTCACCTGGTGGGTGAATCGCAAAGATGTGCTCGGAAAGCATGTCTTCACCGGTGGATTCCTCGGGCTGGATAACATCGGCGTCTTCGACCGATCCCGGCCACTGCCGACAGGTGGTCATCTGCACCAGGCCGACGGCACGGCATGGATGGGATTCTTCTGCGCTCGCATGCTGACGATGGCCCTTGAACTGGCGAGTCAGAATCCCGCGTACGCGGACATGGCGTCGAAATTCTTTGAACACTACATCGAAATCGCCGACGCGATGAATGCCCACTCGGATGTCGGGCTTTGGGACGAACAGGACGGATTCTACTACGACCATCTGTACAACCGCGGCGAACACATTCCTCTCCGCGTTCGTTCCATGGTGGGTGTCATCCCCCTCTTTTCGTCGATTATTCTGAGCGACCATGTGCTCGACAATCTGCCTGGATTCCGCCAGCGCATGGAATGGTTCATGGAACACCGCAAAGATCGACTAAAGAACATCACTTTCTTGCAGCGTTCCGCAGAGGCTGATGCCACGCGTCCGGTTCGAGGAATACGATTGCTGGCAATTCCGACGCGCGAACGAATGGAACGGATGTTGGCGTATCTCCTCGACGAAAAAGAGTTTCTCTCGCCGTACGGAATCAGGTCGATGTCGCAGATTCATGAAACCCAGCCGTTCGTGTTTTACGTGGACGGGCACGAGCATCGAGTCAGCTATGTTCCCGGCGATTCCGACTCATCCATGTTCGGTGGCAACAGCAACTGGCGGGGACCAGTCTGGTTTCCTCTCAACTATCTGCTGATTGAATCGCTCGAACGCTACGACGAATTCTACGGAGAAGACTTCAAGGTCGAATGCCCCACCGGTTCGGGCGTGATGATGACGCTGGGGGAAGTGGCTGAAGAATTGATGCGGCGTCAGATCAGTCTGTTCCTGCCTGATGAAGATGGCAAACGTCCATGCCACGGAGCAGATCTCCGATTCCTGGACGACACACACTGGAAAGAACTGCTGCTGTTCCACGAATACTTCCACGGCGAAACCGGTCAGGGTCTCGGAGCCAGTCACCAGACCGGCTGGACCGCGCTGGTCGCGAAACTGATCGGTAAACTGCACCGCCGCAATGCGGAAGCCGCCGGCAAAGCCGCTGCTGCCGCGTCCGCGGAATTGTGAATCTGCTCTCGCGAGCGGCTGGGCGTCAGCCCTCCGTGTGTTTGGCAAGGGCTGGTCTTCCCGACCGACACGCTGATACGGACACGGAGGGCTGACGCCCAACCGCTCGCCATTCGCAAGGACAACACGAAGGGTTGGAGCCAAGCACCGCCGCGGCGCACATGATTTTCGGAACATGGATTATTGGTCAGATCAAAGGGCGTTTCTTCCCATTCATTCGCATTGCCACCCATACCAGCATTTGCCGTGGGATTGTAATACGCCGCTTTGTACCACTCGTCCATGCACGGCAACCAAAAATGGGCGTCCTTGTGACGGAACAGATTCTCGGTTGAGCCGCCAAGTGCAAACCCATCCCCAACGTTTTGTGACGATGCCGGCAACGGATAGCTCGCTGAGCCATATCTCCCATATCACGACGCACAATACTGCCGTCCGCGGCCCGAACATGTGTGTGCATGAAACTCAGGAACGCCTCGTCTTTGTGGAGATTTTTGGTCCACCGTACCCGCTGCGGGATCGTCAAGGATCGCCCTGTTTTCCTGAAAATCGGGGACTCGCGAATTGTTCAGGAAGCGTCGCATTGGGGCGACAAAATCGGTAACATAGAAACAAGATTTTGAATATCGATTTCCGGAGTCTGTCTGATGTGGAACCACAGAACGCTTTTGATTTGTTGCACGGCTCCATGGCTGTTCACTCTCTGTCCGCGTGTGAGCGCGCAGGATGAGATTGAATTCAACCGTGATGTGCGGCCAATTCTGGCGGCGAATTGTTTTGAATGTCATGGTTTTGACGTCAAGACACGCAAGGCCGAGATGCGGCTCGATACGGCAGCAGGAGCCTATGCTGAACGCGATGGTTCGATCGCGATCAAGCCGGGTGATCTGCCGGGAAGCGGACTCTGGGGACGCATTACAAGTGCGGACGCTGAAGTCGTGATGCCTCCGCCTGAGTCGAAAAAAACGCTGACCGACGTCGAAAAAGATACGTTGCGTCGCTGGATCGAACAGGGCGCACCGTATCAGAAGCATTGGGCCTTCGAACCGCCAGAGTCACAGAAGATTCCGGAAGTTCAGACTGCCGCGTGGGTGCGAAATCCAGTCGATGCGTTCATCCTGGCCAGACTGGAGCAACAGAAACTCGCCCCACAGCGTGAAGCGGATCGTGAAATGCTCATTCGCCGCGTGGCATTTACGCTCACAGGACTGCCGCCAAAGATCGCTGAAGTGGACGAGTACCTGAATGATGCGTCCGCCGATGCGTATGCGAAAATGGTGGATCGGTATCTGGCGTCACCGCATTTCGGAGAAGAACAGGCACGGCAATGGCTGGATGTCGCGCGATACGCCGACACGCACGGTCTGCATCTGGACAATGAACGCGAGATGTGGGCGTATCGTGACTGGGTTGTGAAAGCCTTCAATCAAAATCTGCCGTTCGATGAATTCACGAGATGGCAACTCGCGGGCGATCTACTGCCCGAACCGACTCAGGATCAACTCATTGCCACAGGATTCAATCGCTGCAATGTGACGACAAGTGAAGGCGGAGCCATCTCGGAAGAATGGCTGTATCGCTACGCGGTCGATCGCACCAGCACGACGATGCAGACGTGGATGGGACTGACGGCTGGCTGCGCCGTTTGTCACGATCACAAATATGATCCCGTGACGCAGCGGGATTTCTATTCCATGTATTCGTTTTTCTATTCAACATCCGATCCAGCGATGGACGGGAATATCAGCACGACGAATCCGTTCTTGAAAGTGCCGACGGTCGAACAGAAATTGGCCCTGGAAGCCGCTCAACAAATGACAGTGACTTCGAAGAAATCCCTGGCAGACGCCCTCGCTGCGGTCGAATATTCCGATCCGGCAAACGCCGCTGCCGAAGTTGCCGCTGACATTGTCGATGTCCGCGATGTACTCATCGACGATGGTTTTCCGCTCGGGACAAATACACGTAACACATCGCGAAACGACACGACATGGCGGCTTGATCCGGCATTCGGTGCGAAGTCCGGTCGGCGTGTACTCGAACTGGCGTACGGCTCGCAGTATGACCTGAACCTGGATTTCACGCTGATTCCTGTGGTCATACCAAATGACGGTCGATTGGAATTCGGACTGCGAATTGATCCATTCAACCCTCCGACGGCGTTTGCGGTGCAGTACAACGACGGTGGGAATCGACGCATCGTCTGGGGCGACAAATCGACAATCGGGTTTGATAAGGGAAATGCCGATATGGGACCGATTCCGACAGCCGGTGAATGGCTTCAGGTCTCAGTGCCTTTCGAATCCGCAGGCTCAAAGTCCGGTTCCCTCGTGAAGAGCATGGTGATGATTCAGAACGGCGGCAAAGTGTGGATCGACGACGTGCGAATCGCGGGAAAAACGGATCGCGCGAAGGATCCCTTGTCATCTTTCCAGCGTTGGTGGGAAATGAGCAAAGGAACCAATCCAGCAGGCATCAGTGGCGAACTCCGGACGCTGTTAGTTGCTGGACCCAACGATTCCGTTGCAGCCGAGCAACGCAGCAAACTGCGTCAATTCTGGCAGCAGAACGTGCAGCGCATCTCAGAATCGCCGATTGCCCGACTGCGTGAAGTTGCGGCTATCGCGGATCAAGACGTGACAAATCTCAACGGCACGATTCCCGGCACGTTCACTTTCAATGATCTGCCCGCGCCGCGAGATGCGTTTATCATGCTGCGGGGGCAATACGACAAGCCGGGCGATAAAGTCGAGCCGCGGGTTCCGATGGAATTTCCTCCGCTGAAGACTGCGGACGGTCAGCCATTCCCTGCCGACCAGCGAGCCAATCGACTGGATCTGGCGCGTTGGTTCCTGGCGGAAGAGAATCCACTGACGACACGCGTCACGGTCAATCGCGTCTGGCAGCAGCTATTCGGTACAGGGCTCGTCAAGACCAGCGACGATTTCGGGACAAGGGGTAGTCTGCCCAGCCATCCGGAATTGCTCGATTGGCTGGCTATTCATTTCCGCGAATCCGGCTGGGACACGAAACAGTTGTACCGGCTCCTGCTGACCTCAGCGACATTTCGTCAGGATTCGGCAACCAGTCCTGAACTGCAACAGTTGGATCCAGAGAATCGCTTGCTGGCGCACGGCCCGCGTCTGCGACTCGACGGCGAACAACTCCGCGACAATGCGCTGGCTGTGAGCGGCCTTCTGAATTCAGCGATGGGAGGTCGCGGAGTAATGCCGTATCAACCGCCGGATATCTGGGAACCGGTCGGCTATGAGAACAGCAACACGCGCTTCTACATGCAGGACCACGGCGACGATCTCTATCGCCGCAGTCTGTACTGTTTTATCAAGCGCACCGCACCGCCGCCTTTCATGACAAACTTTGATGGCCCGAATCGCGAACAGTTCTGTTCTCGTCGAGAACGCAGCAACACTCCGCTGCAGGCATTGCAGTTGATGAACGATGTGCAGCACTTTGAAGCCGCCAGAGCACTCGCGGAACGAGTTCTCACTGAAGGCGGTGCGGACACCAATTCCCGGCTGGAGTTTTTGTATCGAACCGTGCTGTCGCGCAAGCCGACTGCAGATGAAATCCGGATTGTGACATCCGCGCTGGAAACACAGTTGGAAATGTTTGCCGCCGACGCCAACGCTGCGACCAAAGCAATTCACGTTGGCGAATCAGAACCAAAAAAAGTTGCCGCCGATCTTGCAACTGCGGCGTGGACGATGATTGCAAATTTGATTCTGAACCTGGATGAGTCCGTAATGAGAAATTAGTGCTCTGTAAGTCGTATATTGTTGTGTGCTATTGGCTCTGCCAGTGCTTCCTGCAAATCGGGAGCACTGGCAAAGTCAGTGGCGCACAACCCATCAAAGAATGCATGACAGTGCACTTGGATATAGGGTTTTTGCCCGTACAGATCGAGAGAAATCATGACCTCAATTGACGACTATCTACTATCCCGGACACGACGACAGTTCTTCGGACACGGTGCGTTGCGCATGGGGGGCGTTTCATTGGCGCTGATGGCTGCTCAACGGGTGACGGCTCAGGAATTGGCGTTCGCAGAACAGGTAAATCCTCCGTTGCCGGGGTTTCCACATTTCGCCCCCACAGCAAAAGCCATCATTTATCTGCATCTGAATGGCGGGCCGTCGCAGCTGGACACATGGGACTACAAACCGCATCTCGCAGACCATTTTGATAAAGATTTGCCGGATTCCATTCGGTTAGGCCAGCGCATTACAACGATGACCAGCGGCCAGGCGCGATTGCCAGTGGCTCCGTCGCTGTTTAAGTTTGCGCGCCACGGTCAGGCAGGAATCTGGGCCAGCGAACTGCTGAATCATACGGCTCAGCACGTCGATGACATCGCGCTGGTTCGCAGTGTGCATACAAACGCCATCAATCATGATCCGGCGTGTACTTTTGTCACAACCGGCAGTGAAGTGCCTGGCAAACCCAGTCTCGGTTCATGGCTGGCATATGGACTTGGCAGTGAAAGCAACAATCTGCCCGCCTTCGTCGTACTGACACCGCGCTGGACATCGAAACAGGCGGCTCAGGCGTTGTTTTCAAGGATGTGGAGCAGCGGGTTTCTGCCATCGAGATATACCGGAGTCGCGCTGCGGAGCGTGGGCGACCCGGTGCTCTACATCGATAACCCGGAGGGCATTTCTAC
This sequence comes from Candidatus Kuenenia stuttgartensis, assembly GCA_945861465.1. Classification (GTDB taxonomy): domain Bacteria; phylum Planctomycetota; class Planctomycetia; order Planctomycetales; family Planctomycetaceae; genus SXXK01. The sequence goes on along the minus strand of CAMAVB010000045.1, from coordinate 9,302 downwards.
CAGTCATCGGCGGGCAATGCTGGACAGTCTGGCAGAACTGAATCAGCGCACGTTTGAACGCTTCGGTGATCCGGAAACACAGACGCGGATTGCACAATACGAAATGGCATTTCGGATGCAGAGCAGCGTGCCGGAGCTGATCGATCTGTCAGGTGAAACACAGGCCACGCTCGAGATGTACGGGCCAGAAGTTTCAAAACCCGGAACATTTGCCGCCAGCGCGTTACTCGCACGCCGCATGGTGGAACGCGGTGTGCGTGCCGTGCAGATTCTGCATCGCGGCTGGGATCAGCACGGATCGTTGCCGAGCGAGATTCGACATCAATGCTATGACACCGATCAGCCCTGTGCCGCGTTGCTGCAGGACCTGAAGCAGCGTGGGCTGTTGCAGGACACACTGGTCGTTTGCGGCGGGGAATTCGGCCGCACCGTGTATTCGCAGGGGACTTTAACCGCGACAAATTATGGCCGTGACCATCATCCTCGCTGCTTCAGCATGTGGATGGCTGGCGGGGGCATCAAAGGTGGCACGGTCTACGGGGAGACGGATGATTTCAGTTACAACATTATCGACAAGCCGTGTCATGTAAACGACCTGAACGCAACTCTACTGCACTGCCTGGGCATTGACCACGAACGGTTCTCATACCGCTTTCAGGGTCTGGATCAGAGATTGACAGGCGTAGAACCTCAGCATGTGCTGCAGGAAATACTGGCTTGAAACGGAAATCGAGCTCTCACTTAGGCGAGCGGCAGATTAGTTCTTACCGTACAGCGGACTTCCAAGTCCGCCGAAACAAACGACGGACAAGGATGTCCGTCGTACAGCAGGTAAATTCTTATCTGCCGCTCGCCTTAGTGCTCTGTCAGTGACGGGTTGTGTGCCACTGGCTCTGCCAGTGTTTCACGCCAGGAGACAACACTGGCAGAGCCAGTGGCAGACATCAAAGCACGGTTGACCGTGCACTATACCAGGACGTCTTTCACCACATTGCCGAAGACATCCGTCAGCCGATAATCGCGTCCGGCGTGACGGTAGGTCAGATGTTCGTGGTTCAGACCGATTAGATGAAGAATCGTGGCGTGAAAGTCGGGCATGGTGACTTTTTTGTCCTGCACGTAATAGCCGAATTCGTCAGTCTCGCCGTACGTCATGCCACCTCGAACGCCGCCGCCGGCGAGCCAGACCGTGAAGGCGTGTGGATGGTGATCCCGGCCGTCGGTACCCTGAGCGGCTGGTGTGCGACCAAACTCCGTACCAAAGATGACCAGTGTGTCCTCAAACAGGCCGCGTGATTTCAGGTCCTGCAACAGAGCAGCAATGGGTTGATCCACTTTCTTTGCGTTGGTTGTGTGATTGTTCCGCAGGTCACCGTGGGCGTCCCAGTAATTTCGAGGATAGCTGAAGTTGACCTGCACGAATCTGACACCGGCTTCCAGGCAACGGCGTGCCAGCAGACACTGGCGCGCATATTCGTCGGTCGGTTCAATGTTGACTCCGTAACGTGCCTGAGTCTCGGACGTTTCGCGGGAGAGATCCATGACTTCCGGAGCTTCAGCCTGCATGCGAAAACTCATTTCAAACGATGCGATGCGAGCTTCGAGTTGCGGGTCATCACCGACTCTGGCAATGTGCTGCCGATTACGCTGCAGCAACAGGTCAAGCTGCAGGCGCTGCAGAGTCGGATCATCGCCAGGGGCGAGATTCGACAATTGAGTGTCCCGGAAGTTCGTGCTGCCGTCGCCGATTCGCGTGCCCTGAAAGCTGGCAGGCAGGAACGCCGATCCATAATTCTGCGTCCCCCCGTGATACAGCGATGGACTAAGACTGATGAAGCCCGGCAGATTCTGATTCTCCGTACCCAGCCCATACAGGGTCCATGCTCCCAGACTTGGACGCGCGAAGACTCCGCTGCCGGTGTTGATGTTCAGCAGTGCCGGGCCGTGTGACACCTGATCACCTCCGTTCATCGAACGGATCACACAGATGTCGTCGATGCACGATCCGATCTGCGGGAACAAGTCGCTGACTTCGATTCCACTCTCACCGTACGGCTGAAATTTCCACGGCGAAGCCAGCAGATTCCCGGTCGGAGCGAATTCGAATTTCGGCTTGGCAACGGGCAGCGGCTGTCCATTGAGTTCGGTCAGTTTCGGCTTAGGATCGAATGAATCGACATGCGACACGCCTCCGTGCATGAACAAAAAGATAATGCGTTTTGCCGTGGCAGGAAAGTGCGGCGACTTCGACTCCAGCGGACCTGCATTGACCGCGTCAACCACGGCTGATGGTTGGAGCAGGCTCAACAAAGCCAGATTTCCAAAGCCGCATGCCGATTCGCGAAGCATGTGTCGTCGGGTTCTTGTCATGATGACCTCAAGGCGGTTTGTAAAGGAATTCCCGCTCTGCAAACATTGGAAGTTTAGTTGTAACCTTTCACGACACTTCGAGAATGACAGTTTAAACCACAGCGCGGGCTTCGCTCGCAACCCAAAGATGATCATGAAAGAGTTTTTAACCACAGATTCCCCAACGCGGGCTTCGCCCGCAACCCAAAGTAACAAATGCATGGAACACTAATCGACACTGATCCGCGCTAATCCACGACAATTTCTCCATCAGTGAAGATCAGTGTCGATTAGTGTTCTCCGTTTATGCGTGCCGGGATTTGCGCGCCGCGCGAAGTTCTTGAACGTTAGTAGGACAGATAAATACACTGCTCAGCAAACGTTGCGATTGTTGTTATCCTGAGAAGATTTATCCTGACCAGCAGGAGAGCACCTGGTTGAGTACAAAGTAGCCATCACTCTCTGAGTGATGAATTGCGATTGATTGGGATAAGGGCGGATCAACCGGAACGCGACTGCCTCAGTGACGCTTGTCTGAACTGGCGAAATGAATCGCATTGCGTCACTCAGAGAGTGACGACTACTTTGGATCGCGGGCGAAGCCCGCGTCAAGATCATTCCACGTACAGGAATTCATTCGAGCAGAGCAGAGCCTGACAGTAACTCTGCCAGGCCATCAGAATGCGGGTTTCAACAGGGCGAGCCTGAGCAGTCGGCGACTCGGCATAGGCTGTGAGGAATTCATTGGCCTGAACGGATTCCTCGGGAGTTGGATGTCTGCCAAGCACCAACTGGTGGACTCGTTCAATTCGCTGCGCATCGGTTTGAGACGCATCCGCGAGCAGACGCCTGGCAATGGCGTTCGCCTGGTCGCGGACAAACGGACTGTTGAGCAGAAACAAGGACTGCGAGGCGACTGTAGTTTCGCTGCGAACGGCAGTCACCCCATTCGGATCAGCCGCATCAAATAATGCCAGAACGTCCGGCAGCACGTTGCGGACGATTGGAAGATAGATGCTGCGTTTAAGAAATGTTGTGTAGATGGGATCGTCAGCGGAAAGGCGATTTGGCAAGATCATGGCCCCGATATTTTCGGCTTTACTGACAAGGTACTCACCACTTTCGTTCGTGCCGGGAATTCGATCCAGATTGCCGCTGACCGCCAGCATCGCATCGCGAAGTTCTTCGGCCGACAATCGGCGTCGATGCAAAAGTGCGGAACTCCGGGCAGGAATCGTGGAATTGACGAGACTTTGCGTTTCGGACTCTGCATTCTGCATTTGATAGGCATTCGACAGCACGACCAGCCGGTGGATGTCCTTAACGCGCCAGCCTGATTCGACGAATCGCGAGGACAGCCAGTCGAGCAACTCCGGATGTGAGGGTCGTTCACCGCGTGTTCCAAAGTTGTCACTCGTTGCAACAAGTCCGCGGCCAAAGTGGTGCTGCCAGATGCGATTCACCATCACACGGGCGGTGAGCGGGTTGTCAGGGCTCGCGATCGATCGAGCGAGTTCCAGACGACCGCTGCCAGCGACATCACTTGGGTTCTCGCCCGTCGCGTTGTGATTCGCCAGAATCTGCACAAACCCGCGAGGAACAGTTGCACCCAGTGCGAACCGATTCCCCCGCATGTGGATCCGCAGGTTTCGTGGCATTGTTTCTTTGGGCGCCATGACGATGACTGGTTCTTTCCCGTCGCCCTGCGGAATCGGGAATTCCCACCACATCGTCGCGTTACGCACCTCATTCTGAAACGGTTCCGTGCTGCGAAAGATCCCGGCCAGCGCGTAGTAGTCTGTGATCCGGATCGGATCAAACTTGTGATCGTGACAGCGGGCACATGCGAGTGTCAGTCCCAGCATCGCTCGGCCCGTCACGTCAATCTGATCATCCACAATGTCGAGACGCGATTGCTCCTTGTCCGTCTCCGCCAAAGCCTTTGGTCCAACCATCAGGTAGCCCGTCGCAATGGTCCGCCGCGTGTTCGTCTCCACCGAATCTGATGGTGGCAGCAGATCGCCGGCCAGTTGTTCAATCAGGAACTGGTCGTACGGCAAATCCTGATTCAACGCATCGACGACATAGTTGCGATATCGCCACGCATACCGCATTACGGCATTGGCATCATTTGCGGTTGTTTCCGCATAACGCACAACATCCAGCCAGTGCCGAGCCCAGCGTTCGCCGTAATGAGGCGATGCGAGCAACCGATTCACCACGTGCTCATAGGCATGCGACGACTCATCCGCCAGAAACGCCGCCACTTCTTCCGGAGTCGGAGGCAGGCCCGTCAGGTCAAAAGTCACTCGACGCAACAGCGAAAGCCTGTCGGCCGGCAGCGCAGGTTTCAGCCCCGAATCTTCCAGGGACTTCAGAACAAACCGATCCACCGGCGACTTAATCCACGCTTCGTCTTTCACGGACGGCGGAACGGAGTCCTGCACGGGCTGAAAGGCCCAGAAGCCGGTTTCGTCTTCAGTGAATGTGGCACTCGGAGCCAACTCGCTGAACCGAGGCAATGTCAGCCCGAATTTCTCGGCGAGGTGTCCCTCGACGGCCAGACGCTCACCGTCTGCCAACGCTTTGTTGTAAACGATGACTTCTCCCACATCGCCCTGAATTGCGCCGGCCCAAGTGACGGCCTTGCCAAGATATGCTCCGATGTCGGAACGATGTTGAATGTCGGGAATAGTGTCACGGCCTTCAAGCTGCTCCCCCGCTGGCCGAACTGCTGGTTCCCCGTTGAGAAACAACCGTGTCGTCGTGCGCATGGGACCAGGTTGCTTGGTCACGGTCAGAATCATCGTCCTTCCGTAGTGAGCTTTGAAAGAACCACTGCCCAGGGAGGCGTCATGATTCCAGCCACCGGCGAAATGAAGGGCGTGATCATCGCCGCGATTGATCTGAATCAAAGCCGCAAGCGGTCGACCCGGATCACCGCCAGGATTCGCGGGATTGCCAAAACCGAAGACTCCATCATAGGGAGGCTGAGCTTCATGCGGCTGCAGGTTCATCACAAGTATGATGGACAGCGCAGCATCGCCGCGAATGTCGAATGGAAGATCCGGTGACGAGGCGAGTCCCGAAGTTGTCTCAAATCGCACAGCAGGGCGTTTCATCAACGTACTCTCTTTGGCAAACTTCGCGGGAAGTCCAACTCCGTCGGCGCGGACTCCCTTCGTCGCAGACACGTCTCGCCCATGACCGCTGTGATCGGGCCAAAGAGACACAGGTTCGCCATCGTTGAGCGCCAGAGAATCCGCTTTCAGCCATAACTGCAGCGACTTCGCCAATTCGCCTTCGCTGGGAGCTGCAAACGGCGAGATCGCGAGTTTCGATGCGTTGGTCGCAGGCGCTGTGATCGATGCACCGGGCCAGACAGCTCCGGCCCTGATCCACTCGGCAAGCCCTGCAATCTGCATATCCGTCAACTTGCCGTCCGGAGGCATTTCGAGCCCATTCTCATGTTTCACTGCCTTCAACAGCAGACTTTCATCCGGTTTTCCCTCGATGATCGCTGGCCCCGTCTCGCCTCCCTTCCGCATTGCCTCACCGGAATCCAGCCGAAGCCCACCTTTGGTCATCGCTTCCGAGTGGCATTTGAAACATCGCTCGATCAGCAAAGGGCGGACATTCGTTTCAAAGAATCGTTCGGCCTCGTCGATCTTCGATGTCTCCTGGCCAAAGGCCAGGCTGTATGGACCCATGATCATCGCGATCACGACACAGCTGTGATAAATCGTCGCAGTTCTCTGATTCATAGCTTCACAAGCTTTTCGAATTCGGCAAACTCGGCGGCCGTGTCGATCCCGATTCCATCGTGCATCAACGCGCTAAAGGTGATGCGGAGGGATTCGCCGCGTTTCACGGTCACGACGCTCATTTCGCCCTGCTTCATCGCGGCTCGTCCAAACGGGTTGGCAACGAAGACACCATAGTCGCGATTGTGCCACCAGCTCTCACGGAAGTTGGATGGTGCTGCCATCATCGTAATTCCTCCTTTGAGATCGCCGACCTTGCCCGCATAGTCGCACCATTTCGCAGGCCGTCCCCAAGTTCCGGCAGCCGTTTGCAGACCGTCTGAGTTCACGATGCGGCCACCGTTTTTTTCCGTCATCGGCGTGGCGACTCGAGCACCAAAGCCCATTTCCTCCTGATCGCCGAACAGAACATCGCGTTTGTCGGCGTGAAATGTCGCATCCCAGATCAGCAGCCAGCCGGATGGTCGGGATGCCAGAGTGAACCGGCAGTTCAAACGACACAGCGGTTGTCCGTCCAGCGTGAGCAACTGCGATTCGGTTGAAAACATGAGCCTGTCGCCTTCGGCGACTGGTGGTTCGGTAAAACGAACATGGACGATGCGAGACTTGTTTCGCCAGAAATCGTTGCCGCTGATGTCACCGAAACCAAGCCAGACGCCCGGATGCATGGTGTCATGATCGATCGCGTCGGTCCCGTCAATCGGCGGATGATTGCGCGTCACCTGCAGACCATTGGGCGTATGGACGTTGGCAAAATACGGCCTCAGAATCTTTGCGTCACGAAACACAAATTGCGCCACTGCCTTCCCGTGAAGCGAAATGAGCAGCCGATCGTCGTTCTCTTCAACCGTGAAGTCACCGTCCAATTTCGCACCGCCGCCGAGAACAACATCATCGGCCTGCGTCTGCAAAACCGTTAGAAAGGCGGCAAGCATCGACGTCATGAGTGTGAGCGAGAGATTCATCTTCAGGGAGCCTCGAAATTTCATGCCAGCAACAGTGTGAAGAATTCGGCGAAGCCGTCGCCGAAAGAGAACTGGCCGACTGCTGAAATTACTTCACGCCCACAACCTCATCGCCAAAGTCCCGTGCACGCGGCGCTGGCGAGTCACCAAACACGGCCACAAGGTCATGTCCGCGATCCTCACGATCCGCCATCAACATTACCCTGCTGCAAGCCGTCCAGTCACGTGACAACACAAAATAATCAACGTACCGCTTCATTGCTGGGATTGCAGAGGCTCTATTTCCGATGAATTACAACCCAATTCGCTTAACCCGTGGCCGAAAGGCCAGGTTGTGATTGTGCGGCCTGGCCTTTCGGCCACGGGTTAAACGAGAGTTTCGGAAATCTGCCCCAGTCATTAAGCGGGCCATTGAAAAGAAACGGCAGCACCGTGATGTTGCCTGGCCCGATTGCCGCTAGAATCAAACCTGTTGCGTTGCTGACGATCGATATCAAGGCCACAGATCGGACGATAAATTGGACGACCCAAATTCCAACGACGCGACGATTGCCCCGCAGGGGAATCCCTTCCCGAATGGCGGTGCGGCTGCTGAACAACCTCAGCGAATCGGTCGTTACCGGATCGAGCGAGTGCTCGGTACAGGCGGCTTTGGGCTTGTGTATCTGGCCCACGATGAACAATTGAATCGCCGTGTGGCCGTGAAAGTGCCGCACGCGAAACTGATCTCCAAGCCTGAAGACGCCGAGGCGTATCTGGCGGAAGCACGGACAGTTGCAAATCTCGATTATCCCGGCATCGTGCCCGTCTATGACGTCGGCAGCACAGAAGATTGTCCCTGCTACGTTGTCTCGAAGTACATCGAGGGAATTGACCTCGCCAAAAGGCTCCAGCACCATCGACTGACGTACCGCGAGGCTGCCGAACTGGTCAGCACCGTTGCTGAAGCCCTGCATTACGCTCACAAGCAGGGACTTGTCCATCGGGATATCAAGCCCGGTAATCTCCTGCTTGACAAGAGCGGCAGACCGTTCGTGGCAGATTTCGGACTGGCACTGCGAGAAGAGAACAGAGGCAAGGGGTCGAGGTACGCTGGAACCCCGGCCTACATGTCGCCCGAGCAGGCTCGTGGGGAAGGCCATCGAGTCGATGGTCGGTCAGACATTTTCGCTCTGGGTGTGGTGTTCTACGAACTGCTCGCCGGTCGCAGGCCGTTCCGGGGTGATACTCAGGCGGAGCTGCTGGAACAGATTACCAGCGACGAGCCCAAGCCGCTTCTGCAATATGACGAAAAATTGCCGAAGGAACTTCAGCGGATTTGCCTGAAGGCGTTGTCCAAGCGAGCGTCGGACCGCTATTCCTCGGGCTATGAAATGGCAGAAGACCTGCGAGTCTTCCTGACCGAGCAGGCTGTGATCCAGGATGGACGGACACCGGGCGGCGTCGCAGCCCAGACCCAGGCAACCACGCCTGATTCAACGCCATTGACTCCCATAACTCCCGTAACTCCCATATCGTCTTCGGCCCGTACAGGTACTTCGGACAGCCAACCCATCAGAATTATTCCGAAGGGCTTGCGGTCTTTTGACGCCCACGATGCCGACTTTTTCCTGGAACTGCTGCCCGGCCCCCGAGATCGCGAGGGCCTGCCCGACAGTCTGCGGTTCTGGAAAATTCGCATTGAAGAGCCCGATCCCGACAACACATTCTCCGTCGGACTGATTTATGGACCTTCGGGTTGCGGCAAGTCGTCGCTGGTCAAAGCGGGACTGCTGCCTCGGCTGTCCGAGGATGTGATCACTGTTTACATTGAGGCCACGCCCGAAGAAACTGAAACACGTCTCCTGCATGGTTTGCGAAAACGTTGTCCGGCACTGGAAGACAACCTGAGCCTGAAAGACACGCTCGCGGCATTGCGACGAGGCCAGAGCATTCCGGTCGGCAGGAAAGTGTTGATCGTGCTCGACCAGTTCGAGCAATGGCTGCATGCGAAGAAGGAAGAGCCGAACACTGAGCTGGTGCAAGCTCTGCGGCAGTGCGATGGTGGCCGAGTGCAGTGCATTGTGATGGTGCGGGATGACTTCTGGATGGCTGTCAGTCGTTTCGGTGTTCAGTTAGAAGTGGACTTCCTGCCGGGCATTAACACGGGACTCGCCGATCTGTTTGATCTGGACCATGCACGGAAAGTTTTGGCCGCATTCGGTCGGGCGTTCGGCAAACTTCC
>CAMAVB010000044.1 GCA_945861465.1 Candidatus Kuenenia stuttgartensis | reverse complement strand
CATGGCAGCCAGGTTTTCGGAAAATTTTGGTTCAATCTTCCGTCAGATGCGTCCGCCTACGACTGGTCAAGCCAGTCGCTCACATCGATGGCTGGAGTGACAACCGCTGTGTTCAGGCCAGTGCCGCCGTCCAATCGCACGTCGAGTGGTGACATCGAATGGCCCAGGTTTCGGACCGACAGATACAACCGATCGTCTCCGTCGCCGCCGAGTACCGCCAGGCGGATTGGGCCATCCTGCTCTTCAGGCGTCGTATGTTCCGGAGGTGGATCGACCATGCCGGGTGCGAGCCCCAGCAGAATGCTGAACAGATCATTGCCGCCACCGCCGCCGAAGATCATGTCGAGCGAGCCAGCCGGCATGACGCACGGCAGGATCAGGCCGATGAGTCGGTCGCTGCCCAGGTCACCCTGCAGGTTCAGCCGAACCTTGCTGTTCACGAAGAAAGTTGGAAAGACATCGCTGGTTGATCGTGATTCCGGCGCGGCGGAAAGCACGACGTAGTCATTGCCTGCGCCGCCATGTGCGTTGAGATCCAGCCCCGCATTCACCCTGACCATCTCCACCGTTTGCTGGACGATGTCATTCCCGGCTTCGCCCTGCAGGTCGATGGTGACTCGGCCATTCAAATTCACGTTGCGTGCAGCACTTCGGATGTCGTCGTTGCCGTCGCCTCCGTTGAGCGACAGGTCAATTGTCCCCTGAACATCTCCGATCGGAGTCGCATTTGACAGCAATCCGATGAGCGCGTTGATTGAGTCGGCTCCGCTGCCACCCATTACCATGAGTCTACAGGGGTCCGGTGGAAACTGCAGATCTCCGTTGAAGACGTCATTCCCGGCACCGAGGTTCGCGTACAACATCACAGTTCGAACACTCCCATCCCCGGCACTTTGCGGTCGACTATTCGGATCGCTGACAGTTCGAAACGTGACGGCATCATTGCCGTTACCGGCATCCACCCCGACACGGATTGTTCCCGAAGGAACCCGGAGATCGGCGGCGAACTTGTCATCACCTTCGCCCAGGCTCACTCGCAGGTCGAGCGATCGCCACTGATTTCCCGGTGGATCAGGTTGTGGATTGAACCCGTGAATAACTCGCACGTCATCGTTGCCAAAGCCCGTCTGCACCAGAATCAATTCGATTCCAGTGAAATTCTGAGTCTGGGCACCATCGGCAGTGACATGCACTCCGCGATCATCCTGCACGATCTCGATGTGATTATCACTGCGGTCGCCGACGACGCTCAGCGTGTGACCGTCATTGAGCAACGTCATGGTTGCACTCAGATACTTGCGATCTTCCAGAGCTTCAACCGGAAGTCCCCGAAGGCCAGCACGCCGAGAACGGCGAGCGGGGCCAAAGTACGAACAAGCAAATCGATCCAGCCAGTTTTGACGGAATGACATAATGACTCTCTCCTGTTTCAAGTGAAATGGTTTCAGCGCGGCGGACCAGGACCGGACAGCGCTGGAAGATTGGAACACCTGAGACAGTCGGCGATCGACGATTTGTGACCAGATTTTTTTAAATATATTTTCGCGTAAACTCTTGCAGCTCAAACTGTTGCAGAAAGCCACAGGCGTTTCGGTACAGGTGTTGCATCATGCCACAACTCTGCCGCTCACGGATCTGTGAAAGGGACATATTGAGCGGAATGGCACCAGCGGGCTGGTGATTTTGCTGGTTTAACCCGACCCAACGGGGAGGAATCCCTTCGAAACGCCTCGCCTATGGCATCGGGTTAGACAAAAACACTCCTGATCGTCCCTGAATCAACAGATCTGGCAGCATCGTCCGCACGAATTTCATCAAACCAAGATCGTGCAGCTCTTCAGTGAGCAATTCCGGTGTGACGTCGGCAATCGTGCGGGAAACTTCGTTGATCAGCAGTTCGGCGAATTTGTGCCGAGCACGGCTCAGTTGCTTGCGGAACGCTTCTGCCGACAACGGCTGTCCGGTTGCCGTGGAAACTCGTATCGCCAGGGCGTTCGAATCTTCGTCAGAGTGCTCGACAAACGCCTTCAGGACAGAGTGAAACAGGTTCCCCTTGTTTCTTTTCTGATGGTCTCGCAGAGCGTGCCACGTGTTCTGCAGCACGCACTCTCGCCAACCGCGCTGCCACTCGCAATTTGCAGCAGACGCGGTCGGCACATGAGAAAGGTCTCCTACCATCTCGGGACGCCGCGACCGTTTTCGCAGATACGCGAACGCCGCGTTCCTCACGATCGCAATCAGGTAATGTCGAAAGAGACCGCGGTCCGCTGAGATCGGTGGCAGGCCCTTTTCCACCACCTGCAACAGGAACTCCTGCTCCACTTCATCTGCGTCATCCTGGGTCGGCAACAGGGCTCGCAGGTACATTCTCACTGCTGCTCCGTAGCGGATTACAAACCGCGATGGGGTCGAAAGAGCCGTTGAATGCGTCGAAATGAATTTCAACTCTCGTGGCTGTGGCTTGTCCGGATGAGGAGTTTCAATCATACAATGCGTCCTGCCTGCGAGGCGTTTTACCTGTCACCGACTTCAGACTCACGACTCATCCACCAGAGCACCAGTTTTCCGTCGCCGCACGCGGTCAGGATTCCCTTCGCATCCGGCAGGCAGGCCAACGAAATAACATGGCTCCCGACATCATGAAGCGTGGCGACTGAATGTCCTGATTTCACATCGACACACTGCACAGACGAGCCCGCAGCCCAGCAGACTTCGCTTCCTGTGGGGGAAAACGCGATGCAATTCACATCTCCCGTCTGAGAGGCAAATGCGTGCTCTCGTCGATTCTCGAGACAACTCCAGATCCCAAAATATCGTCCCGTGCCAGCTGCAACCAAGCTTTGGTCCGGCGAGAATGTCATCGCCGCCACAGCAGCGCCGGTGCGGTTTTGCTTGGGTTTTTGCTCGCCGGACAGTCCTGAAAACAACCGCATGGTTCCGTCCTGACTCCCGGTCCTGATGAGCAGTTCGCCTTCCGGAGCGAAAGCAATCGCCTGCAATCGCCCCGAATTCACAACCTTCGACAGTTGCTTCTGCTGTTGCTCTGTGAGATCCCACAACACCCACGAACCGTCGTTCTCACCCGTCCGCGTCGTATAGGCCAGCCATCGTCCGTCGTGCGACAGTGCAACAGCGTCAACATCTCCGCTCTCGGATAGCTCAGCCGCCTGCTCGCGCTGCCATGTCGTCGTATTCCAGAGATGCACGCCCTCGCCATTCATTGCCCCAACGGCCAGTCGGCGGCTGTCGCTTGAGATCGCAGCGCTCGTGGCTCGACCGGTCAGCGCCGCGTCCAGCAAAATCTTGCCGTCGCGACTCCAGACATGAACATGCCCCTGGCCCTGAGTCGTGTCGGCCGACGGAGCATCGTTTGTCAGGACGACCAGAAACTCCCCCGAGTTCGCAAGGCAGACATGCGAAATATCGAGATAATCCATGACCCAGCGTTGGAAATTCGCATCCCGGTTTCTTTCGTCCCGCCGCATTCCCGGTAGCTTGAATGTTCCACCAGGCAGATGCAGGTCAGGCAGAATTGAGGCAGGCACGGTCAATTGTTGCCCGCTGTACATCACGTTTGTCGCCATGGCAACACCTGCCGGTTGCTGAATCGATCTCGTTCTCGCGGATTCTCCCAACGACGACCAATCGACAAGCCATAATGCGACGAAGAGTCCCGCCAGTGAAATCGCCTGAATGATGCTTTTCGGATTCATGCGGCTAACGCGAGAAACGTGTTTCTGAGTGGCCTTGCCTGCTGGCTGCAGAACCGCTTCCAGATCCGCAAGCAGCTGGCCAGCGGTCTGATAGCGGTCGTCCGGGTCTTTCGCCATAGCTCGTCGAACGACCGCAGAACAGGCTGCTGGAATCAGTGGACTCAGTTCGCGCGGGTCAGGAATCGGGTCCCACAGATGAGCATTCATCAACAGCAGTGGCGCTTCACCGGAAAACGGGGCTCGCCCGGTCAGCAATGCATAGTAAGTTGCTCCCATCGCGTACACGTCGCTGCGGATATCGGCGAGTTCTGAGCGACACTGCTCGGGGCTCATAAACTGCGGCGTTCCCAGCACATTTCCGCTACCCGTCATCGACGCACCGACCGACTCCGTCGGCCGAGCCAGCCCGAAGTCCGCGAGCTTGACCGTACCATCGCAGGATCGCATCAAATTGGCCGGCTTAATGTCGCGATGCACCAGTCCCGCCTGATGTGCGACTTCCATTCCGCGACAGGCATCGGCCAACACACGTGTCGCCGTCATCCAATCGAGCGGTCCTGATCGTATCACGTCCTGCAGATTGCTGCCGCGGACTAGCTCAAGCACTATGTAGTACCGTCCGTTGAACTGATCGGCCTCGTAAATCCCTACCACATGGGGATCATTGAGCTTTGCTGCGGAGCGTGCTTCCCGCAGAAATCTCTGAAGCGCGTTGTGCTGACCGCTGAGCGACCGCGGCAGAAGCTTGATCGCGACAAGTCGGTCGAGCACGCTGTCCTGAGCCTCAAAGACGATTCCCATCCCGCCGCGTCCCAGCTCACCGACAATCTGAAATTTGCCAATCCACCTGCCGATATGCTTCGACGCTGCATTTGCTCGCGCAGAACGAGGAGACTTGTGCGACGGAGTGATCTCAAATTGAGCTGACATCGCAGGGTACCACGAGGATGAGAATGAATAGCTTCAAAATACGAGCGACTGAGCGCTGTGGGATAAGCTGCCAGCTTGTCTTAATCGTAGGGTGCGTGAAGCGGAGCGCAACGCACCACTGCGGAAAGCTCAGGAAACTGGTGTGTTTCGCTATCGCTGCACACACTCTACCTGAACTCACCACATCAACAGCCCGCTACATGCCTGTCTCGATGAGGATCCTTCTGCAAACACTGTACCGCACAAGTGTCTCCCATGGATGCCTGCAATCGGGAAAGACAGCTGATCAGGCGAGCGGCAGTGCCATTCATTGTTGCATCTATTCTCCTTCAGCCTCCCACTCGCGTGTTTTCGATTCCAATCCAGCGTAGAATCTGACGTCATGCCATTTTGCAATCGTTGTTGTCGTGTGGACAGTCCGCCGAAGAATTGTCGGCCCAAATTGGCCAGGTGAATACTGGAGCTAAATCGATGTGGGCAGAATGGCTCCTGTATGGCCTGGCTGGACTGATCGGCCTCCTGGTCCTGATAGGTGGGCCAATGTCGGCGGGTTGGATCAGTCCTCGGACGGCCATCACATTAACGGTGTGCTTTTTCGTATTTCCGGGCATCGCAGTATTGTCCAGAATGCAGGCCATTGATCGTGCCGCCCATTACGCAACAACAACCGCGTTCGACGTTCCATCTCTACGCACGGATCAACTTTTTGCCGGTTCGAATTCTTGTCGTGCCTGTCATGCGGCGGAATACGACTCGTGGCACGCGAGCTTTCATCGCACGATGACTCAAGTGGCATCGCCTGAAGCAGTCGTCGCACCTTTTGACGGAAGGACTTTGACGCGGTACGGTCAGGAGGCGAGCGTTGAACGGCGTGGCGACGAATTTTGGGTTGAGATGGTGGAACCGGAATTCAACCTGAGCTTTGTTCTTCAGGGACAGATTCCTCCCAGGGATGACGCACCGAGAACCCAACGTCGAATTGTCATGACGACTGGCTCACATTCGTTTCAGGCGTACTGGTACATCATCGATGAATCTCGCGAGCTGTGGTTGTTTCCGTGGCGTTACCTGATCGCAGATCGTCTGTGGATTCATGTCGATGACGTCTTTGTGCAGCCTCCTGCAGATCGTCCGGCTCTGGGGCACAACGTCTGGAATCAGTCGTGCATCCAGTGCCACAGCGTCGGCGGACAGCCTGGCTCAAATCCGCTGACACATCGGTTCGACAATACGCATATTGCTGAGCTGGGAATCTCCTGCGAAGCATGTCACGGTCCGGCCTTTGAACATATTCAGACGAATCAAAATCCGCTTCGTCGCTATTCCCAACATCTGAGAGAAACGCCGGACAGCACGATCTTCAATCCAGTTCAGACGGATCACGCAACTTCCTCACAGGCGTGTGGGATTTGCCACAGCAATTTTGATTTCGACGGAAATCATCCTCAGAACAAAGTGCGTTTTGAAATCGGCAATGAGTTTCGCCCGGGCATCAGTCTGAACGACCGAGGTCGGTTCATGACGGTTGCCGATGAACGCATCTATCAAGAAGGCGATCAGGAAATTGCCGTCTCACGCTTTTGGGCCGACGGAGCATGTCGCAGCGGAGGACGTGAGTACAATGGCCTCATCGAATCCGCGTGTTTCAAGCAGGGGCAGATTTCGTGCCTTTCATGCCATCAGTTGCATGGGGATGACCCGGATGATCAGCTGCGCGATGGAATGCGAACCAATCGCGCGTGCCTGCAGTGTCATGCCAGCGTGCAGGAGGACATTCCAGCGCATACTCACCACGCTGAAGGCAGCAGCGGAAGTTTGTGTATGAATTGTCACATGCCGCACTCCAGTTTCGCATTGCTGCGCGGTATTCGGAGTCATCGAATCGATAACCCAACCGTTGTGCCGTTCGGCCAGAACGTGCGACTCAATGCCTGTAATCTATGCCATCTCGACAAGACACAGGCCTGGACGGCTGGCTTTCTTGCTGAATGGTACAGTACCGAAGCGCCGGCGTTGTCGGCGGATGACCAGAATACTGCAGCGTCCATTCTGTGGCTGCTGAAAGGCGATGGCGGCCAGCGGTCTCTGAGTGCCTGGCATCTTGGCTGGCCCGAAGCAAAGGCTGTCGCGGGAACTTCATGGATGACGCCATTTCTGACCGCCGTCATGAGCGACCCATACTCGGCGGTCCGCTACAATGCCTGGAAGGCGCTTCGAGCCGTCAGCTCGATCTCAGACGCCGACGTCGCAGCAGTGACGAAGGATTTGTTCGAAGATCTGACTGGTGACCGCAACCGCGTCTCGAATACCCTGCGTCTCGACTGGATGCAGCGGGCAAGCGGAAGCGGAATCTCAATCCCGGAACCTTTACTTGGCACACAGACAGATTCTGCGGAAGGTCCATTTTCAGAAATGCGTTTGCGTGAACTGCTGAATCAGCGGGATGATCGCCCAATGGTCATTGTTGAATAACTTGTGGAGATCCCTGTGTGACCTCGCCAGAACCTAAGACATTGCTTTCGCACGAACAACGCAGAACTGCGCAGGCATCACTGACGCGCCGCCATCTCCTGATCGGCTGGTGGTCACTGGTAGTCTGCAGCATACTTGGTGTCGCACTGGAGGTCTTCCATGGCTTCAAACTCGACCTGTATCTGAACGTCACGCAGGAAACGAGACGACTTATGTGGACGCTGGCCCATGCTCACGGAACTCTGTTGTCGCTTGTGCATATTGCATTTGCGGTAACACTCAAAGCGATGGATGTATCAGATCTCAGATGGGCGCAAATCGCATCGGTCCTGCTGACGACAGGAGGCATACTGCTCCCGGCTGGATTTCTGTTGGGCGGATTGATGACATTTGACGGCGACCCAGGTCTGGGAATCATACTCGTGCCGCTCGGTGCGATCTGCGTTGTGTCGGCATTTACCATCACTGCTGCAGGCATCTCGCGAAAGCCTTAAATGCCTTCTGGAGTTGGTCCACAAGGAGCAGAATCGACTGCAGCAGACCACGGATGCAGAGATCGGCAAGTCGATTCAGCCAAGCGTATCGGTCCGGCAGCGTGAGCACCATTGTCGCCGAACTTCCGGAGCTCGGAAAACTCATGATCTCCAGCGATCGTCGCATCCACATGATGCAGATTTAAGCAGCAGATTCGCAGCGTGATTTAGAAGTGGACAAAATCCTGTCCCGAGCATCAACCGCAGATCAGAAACTAGCGATAGTGGTCGCCACACTTGGTGCTATCACAGCGTTTGGGGCCTCCGAATTTGACCGTTGCTCCGATCATGATTGAATCCGTCGAACTTTTGCTCGTGATCGATGTGCCAGGGACTGCTCCGCCGGGCAGCACGATCGGGCCGGTGATCGGGTTCTCAAAGCTGTGCGAGTAGGCGACCGACAAAGAGAGTGCATCCGTCAGCTGGTACGACATACCGGCGGAGAGAATATGCTGGATCGACAGCGGTGAGGCGACGTTGGCCGACGTCTGATCAGCGGGAATCGGGTTCTCACTCCAGCTATAACCCAGCCGCACCGAGGTTGCGTCAGTCAACATGTACTGAGTTCCCAATGCGACAGCGAAGATACTCCGATGGCCCAGACCCAGCAGCGCCCCGTTCGGCGCGAAACCGGAGTCGCTATAACCATTTGTATTCGCGAGGTCGATGTATCGCACATCCGCCGCCAGCAACAGGCGGTCGATGCCTTTGTATGATGTACCCACCGACACGATTGCCGGCACGTCCAGATTGAATTCCGTAGTACGCGGCAGACCAAGTTCGTTAGTCGTATTGTAGCTGTACGATTGGAACCATTGAGGACTTTTGTAAGACGAGCCAAAGCCCCAGTCACCAGCCTTGTAGTAGGCTCCGAGGCTGAAGCCGGCTCCCCACGCAGCCCCCGAATGCGTGCCTGGCGGGTACGACGCGAATCCGTCGCCATTGGCATCGTCCGGCGCTGAGACGACCAAAGGATCGACTTGTAGCTGGCCGATATCCAACAGAGGGCTCATCGACACCGAGAACTGTTCGTTCACGTCGTACACCAAAGCGGGAGCGATCTGAAGCACTTGATACTGCGAAAAGATTGGTCCGAAGCCCAACCCGACGGGAGCGGGCGGAGACAGCACAGGATTAGTTGTACTTCCGGGATAATTCAGGCCAAATCCCGCCAGCGAGAAGATCCCCAGACCGTAGGTGACCGGCGACTCCTCCGGACGATAAGACATCGCGATCGTCGGCAGGGCGAATACCCCGTCTGAGCTATTTGTGCTGCCACTCAGATCAACTGGTGGAACCCCCTGCCCGAGGGTGTTGGCCGGGATGTTCGACGACAAAGTCGCGTGCGGAAAAAACAACTCGGCACCGACGTCGAGCTGGGAGCCTTCCAGTCCGGAAAGCGTCGCCGGGTTCCAAAACAGAGCGCCGCTGGCGGACAATGGTGCTCCGGTAGAGGCTCCACCCATTGAACGATTAATAGGCCCCGCTCCGGAAAGCAGCGGCCCATACTGAGCTGCGGCGGGTTTTACAGCAACACTGATGATCAACGCAGCAAGGACGTACATCTTTCCGCCGGCGGCGAGCTTTCTCAGGTTTATCATCGACTCATCCTTGGAATGGAGTTGCAACATCTATAAGGGATGTATCGACTGCGGCTGGCACAAAGATTGTTACCGTCACAATCGATCCTCGATTCTGCGGCAAGATTCACCGAATAGTCCGTAGGGATTGTTTAACCGGCAAAGTCTAACATCTGAAAGGCGATCATCCGCCTGCTGCTGGATTAGTCGCGGTTGTCCCGGTCGGCCGCCACTCCAGATCTGGGGACGCCGAGGAAAAGCCAGGCACAGAACCGTTGAAACCAGCCACGAATCCTCGTCCACAGCAAATAAAGATTCTCAAGGAGGATCAGGAACGGACTGGTGATGATACCAGGAACGAACGACCGACCTGGAGATAATTGGCCCTCAGATTCGGCCTAAAGAAGCCACCGCGTTTCGTATAAACAATTTTGGTGACTTCCTTGCACTCTTCGATTATCTGGCGAACCTGCTCATCCGTGAGCGGGGTTTAGTCGTCAGGTGTTGTCCACACTTCGCCCATCAGATTCTCTCATGGGTTCAATTCGGTCGTAGCCAGGCGATCAGAGTTTCCCGGAACCAAAGCTCAATCAATGAAATCCCGCCGCACCGACATGAAGATAAATAAACTCGAAACGAGGCAGTCCCTCGAATAGGGAACAAGTGACGATTTCTGCGAAGAAAGGAATTTTTCGCGGGGGCCAACCCTTCAGCTTTCTGACAGGAAAAGCCAAAAGTGTAACGTATCCAGAGGTTCCCTTGAAAGCGAGCAGAGCTCGAAAAATTGGCCGCTAATGGCCATCGCAGAAATAACTGTCGTCTTCTGGACGTGGGGCACGTTTTTAACGTGCCCGGCACGATGGAATCGTGCCGGCACGACGGAATCGTGCCCCACTTATTTCTGTCTCAGTCCTAGCGCGGTTCATCCCCACGTCTCATGCCGCACCGGCAATCGATTCAGCATTTGCCGACAGTGTTGCCACTTCGGCATGAACTGGTTCATCAGGGCGACGACGCGGTCATTGTGTGTCGGTTCAAGCAGATGCACCATTTCGTGGACAACAATGTATTCCAAACACTCGGGCGGCTTCTTTGCCAGATCGGTGTTCAGCCGGATGCTGCCGACATCCGTACTGCAGCTGCCCCATTTTGTCTTCATTCGCTGGACAAAGAATCGGGCCACCTTCATTCCCAGCACCGGTTCCCAGCGGGCAATAATCGCCGGTACTGCCTGCCGCAGTTGTTCACGGTACCAGGCATCAATGATCGTTGCCCGCTTCTCTTCCGATGTTCCTGACCGGACGGTCAGACGCAACTTCCTGTGAACCAACTCCACTTTCGGAGCCGCATCCACCTCCGTCACCTTCAGGAGGTAACGCTTTCCCCAGACGTAATGACTCTCACAATCCAGGAATTCACGGGGCGACTCCCGTTCCTGCTCCTGCATCTTCGGTTGCTGCTGTTTGATCCAGGACAGCTTTGAGATCGCAAACACGCGAATCGTGTCGGAATTCATCCGCAACGGTGCGGAGATACGAACCCTGCCGTTGGGCGGATAGACGCTCAGATGGACATTCTTGATGTCCTTCTGAACCACATCCAGGACCATGTCGCCAAGTTTGATGTGCGTCACCATCAGTATTCCGGCTGCTGTTTGACAATCAGGAAGATCCGTTCCACTTCAGCCACACCCTTCAGAATGCCGTACAGGGCGGCCTTGATGACCTGCTCCCGAGCCTGCACACCACGCCAGTCATCGGGCCGGACTCGCCGCACGGCTTCGTCAATCGCCTGAGCCAGCTTCAGCACGGGATCGTAAGCCCCGGTGACTTCAGGATCATTCTCCCCGACCTGCGTATTCCATACCGGTTGGTTCTGCAGATTGTTGTACAACGCCCGCAGTGCCGGGCTTTTCTTCAGCGGTTCGGGCGTATCGTCGGCATGGCCGGTTTTAACATTCTTCGCAATGTCAGCCACTCGCTTCAGGTACTCCGCATAACTGATTCGCTTCGCTCGCAGGTCGGCAATGACTTCGTTCAGAAGAGCCGACATGCGGTCGTAGTAGGCCGGGTCGTTCAGATGGTCCTTCACGATCCTGCTGCGGACATTGTTGGCGATCGTTTCAGCCACTGCCCCCGGATTGCCTTTGATGCCTTCCGGTAATCTGTTGATGGCGTCATCGATTCCCAACTTCACAATGAGTTCCAGCAGGCCCATATCATCGAACTGTGAAACCTTTCTGGAATGGCTGGCCTCAATGTACGTGTCGATCGGATGCCGCATATCGGCTTCATACGATTTCAGATCAATCGTTTCACCACTGGCTTTTCGAATGACTTCCCGGAGTTTCACGTAATGATCAATGTCCAGCTTGAGCCTGTTGATCTCTGTCGTGCTGTACCCCGCAGACTCCAGTTCATCAGCAATGTCCGGATACCGATGTCGGTGTGCTGCACATACGTCGCTGTCGTTTCAGTTTGTGGGCGATCCAGCGCGTCATCCGTCAATTCCACTCACAATGGAGCAAGGCGCGAAGTGGGAAGCAAGATGTGCAGGGTACCAGACGGTTCAGCCCTTCGAGCCATTACCGCAGATTTATGATCTTTGTAGATTCCTTCATCCACTCCACGCGGTCATGGTTGTCACGTGCGTGGCACTGTTGACTACAGCCCGTGGACTCGGAGGGCTGACGCCCTGCCGCTCGCCGAAATACAGCATTACCAAATTTCAAATTCGCGGGCTGCCTCCGGCACGGTGAACACTCGGCTCGTTGGGCTGCTGTCAGTTGCGGCCAGGAAGCGACAGATCTTCGGCTCCCCGCGAACGAACCTGATTGCTTAAGACACTTCATGCCGCGTCGGTTGACTGTTCAACTGGTTTTGGACCGATCGACTTCGAGCCACCTTTGTGCCGCGCCTTCAGATCGAACAGTCCAAAGATCTCGGTCGCATTGAGGCCCAGCGATACGTTATTGTTGTCGCCGTCGCCCAGAATGGCTGCGAAGAGTTCGCGCTTTTCTCGCAGGACACGATCGATGCGTTCTTCGATCGTATTCTTTGAAATGAATCGTGTCACGATCACCGGGTTTTTCACGCCGATGCGGTGGGCTCGATTGATTGCCTGATCTTCGATTGCCGGATTCCACCAGCGGTCGAACAGGAACACATATCCCGCAAATTGCAGGTTCAATCCAACCGCACCGGTTCCGTAGCTCATTAACAGAATGTGAGCGTTGGGGTCCTCTTTGAATTTTGCGAGGATCGGTTCCCGTTTCTTCGTCGGAACGCCGCCGTGATAAATCAGCGGATTGAATTCTTTCAGTTTTGGAGCCAGCCAGTCGATGGTCTTCGTCCACTGACTGAACAAAATCGCCTTTCCGCCGCTCGCCCCGATTTCTTCCATGTCGGCCATGAGCCGTTCCAGCTTGGCGCTTTCACCGGTGAGCGGATCGAAGTTGGTGATCTGTTTCAGCCGCAGTACGAGTTCGAAAACGTGCTGCACGGTGATGGTATCACCCATGTCGTTCAATTGAATGATGCCTTCTTTCTCCGCCGTGCGATACGCCAGCTCCTGCGCGTCCGTGAGTTCCAGTTCTGCATCGCGATCGATACGCGGAGGCATGTCTTTCATCACCAGATCTTTGGTCCGCCGCAGAATATATTTCTTCGCGAGCTTTGAAAGTTGTCGCAGATCTGGACTTGCGGCTTTTGGAATCACTTCCAGAAACTCAAAAAGTGCTGCCAGTTCTTCCGGGCGATTCTCGATAGGTGTTCCCGTCAGCGCCCAACTGCGGCGGCGTCGGATGGACCGGGCAGCTTCGGCGGTGCGCGAGTCGCGATTCTTGATGCGTTGTGCTTCATCAAGTACGAGCAAGTCAAATTTCGGCTGTTCGTCTTCGGGAATCTCGGCAATGTCGCGGGCCATGGATTCATAGTTCGCGATCAGAATGGGAATACCAGGCATGGTCCAGAGCATCCGCCGCCGCTGTCCGTTGCCTTCGACGGTGACAACTGGCAGTTCCTCCGCCCACGTTTTGAATTCTCGCTGCCAGTTTGGAATCAATGGCTTCGGGCAGATGAGAACGATCCGCCGTGCCTGACCACTTCGCAGCAGCAGCCGGATGGCAGTGATTGTCTGCATCGTTTTGCCAAGTCCCATCTCGTCCGCCAGCAGTGCCGAGTGACTGGAGAAAAGCCACGCGATGCCTTCGTATTGATAGCCGAACGGTTCGAACGGCATGATGAGTTCCTGCTCGGCGAGCCACGATTCGAGTGGCGGCTGCAACAGGTAAAACAGGCGATCCTGCAGCGACAACGCATCCAGGGGCGGTTTGATCCGAGTGACTTTGCGTGGCTTCTCGCCGCCGCCCGCTTCGTTAACGTCTTTCTTTGGCGGGCCAATTCTTTTCAGTTCGACTCCGTCAGATGACTTTGTTGTGTCCGTTTTTGGCGGCAGGAACTCCATGCCTTCCGGAAGCGTAAGACCGATACACTTGATGGGAATCCGGCGGGCAGTCCACGATGGTACAAAGTCCAGCACGGTATTGAGTGAGACCGTCTGCGTTTCAATTGTCGGCAATCGTCCCAGTGCCGGATTGAATCCAATCTGAGCGATATCGACTCGAGTGCCGCGTTTTGCTTCGCGAATCAGCGCTGGATCGATAACATCCGGGGCATTCGCTGTTGCATGGTCGAATTCAAAGTCACTCATCGTGCAAACACCGTTTTGACGGTTTCTGCCAGGGCCTCGCGAACTCGTTCAAGAGGTTCAGCCAAGTTTGCGGAATCGGGGATCAGGTGCTTCTGTTGTGACAGCAATTCGGCATCGACCTCGTGGCTTCCGTGAAATCGAAGTATGCTGCTTCCGAGTCGCAGTGTCCCGCCCTGCTCTGCCACTTTTGATTTTGCATCCGCCGCACAGGCGACAGGGATCGACGTATGGTTGCGCAGCTCCAGCAGATTTGGATCGCTGGTAATGATAATGTTCGGTTTAATGGCAACCCGATCCAGCAGTGTGCTGCCGATCAGCTCGCCCAGCAGCCACGCCCGCAGTGACTCGCCAAACAGGATTTCCTGAGTGCGATTCGGTTTGACTGGAGTCGTACACTGGAACTCCAGCGGGCGTCCGTTCTGGTTAGTGATCAGCAGCCCGCCGATGTGACCGCGACCATCGACCTCCATGGTTTCCATGAAGCCCAGCCGCAGATGTTCCGTTTTCCCCGCCCCTGACATTCCGTTGTCTTTCCTCGGGACTGTAACCGATTGGAATTACGATAAACCGGCAAAAACTGCAGAAAACGCAACTCGACTCGGAGAGTCAAGCAATAGAATCAGGATCAGGACAATGGTCAAACTGCGCCTATTCAAGTGACTGATCGTCGATTCGGCATTGGCAGCTTTAGGAGGCGTTTCAAAACCGTGACGGCAAAGCAATCGTCGGGTGCTCGCCACGGGATAACCGTGCGCGAAACAATGTGCCTCGTCGCTCAGCGGCGAGAAATATGAACACGCAGAATCTGCCGATGCGTCCGTCGCACTTTACAGCGAAACAACGCCATCATAGAACTCCCGCAGCGGGAGTCTCAAGCTCAGGCTGTCCAGAACAATGACATCATTGAGGTTGGTGAAGTCCCGGCGTTCGAATTGCTGACCGACCCGTTGGTACATGACCGCCACAATACTGTCCTGTTCGAGCAGGATGTAGTGTGTCAGCGACGGAATCGTAAAATAGGCGTCGCGTTTCTCGCCATCGTCAAGGCGCCGAGTGCTTTCTGACAGGACTTCGATGATGACTACTGGCTGGTCCTGGAAAGTATCGGACAATGCATTCGCCTGACAAACAACGGACATGTCCGGGTAGTAAAACCGAACATGGTCAAGCATTCTGATGCGGATCTTTGTGTCGGAATTGAAGGGACGACATAGACGTCCTTTCAGACGAGATCCAAAAGCAAGAAGTACATTCACCGCAATCATATTGTGAGCGTTCTTCGCACCGACCATCGCAAAGACCGATCCGGAAATGTACTCGTGCTTCACGTTTGAAACGAGTTCACCCTCCAGGTACTCAGCAATTGAGATACTCTCGTTAATTCGTACTGTGCTCATCGTGTTTATTTCTGGCTGCGCCATTGGATGTGATCGGGTTGCTTTCGCCGTTCAATTGTTTCATAACCTGACGTTTTTGTCGAGAAATTCCCGACGAAAACGCGCAATCACAACGTTATGAGCTGGGTCAAAGCTTCTCAAGTCTCAATCGGGTCTCAATTCCTGATTGCCGGTTTCTTGAGTTCTGTGCTCCTGATATGCTGCACGTTTCGAAAGACTTAAGAAACTGCGTGAACGTCTGTTTGCAGCGCAAACTGCAAACACAATGCTGACCGCTCAGTTTGGAATTCACCTCTCGTGACCATCGATATTGAAGCGATCTGGAAAGACCGATCGCAGATTGAAGCCAGGCAGTCGCAACGGCTGGTGGAGATGCTGCAGGCGATCATTCCGCGCAACCGATTCTGGACGACGAAGCTGCAGGCGGCGGGAGTCGATGTGGCGGCAATTCGGAGTCTGGCAGATCTGGCGGAGCTGCCGTTTACGACTAAGCAGGAGTTAGTTGACAACCAGTCCGAGCAGCCGCCATACGGTTCAAATCTGTCCTATCCCTCGACACGTTACCGGCGCCTGCATCAGACATCGGGAACAACGGGGCGTCCTGTGCGCTGGATGGACACACAGGAAAGCTGGGACTGGTTCATGGAGTGCTGGCGGCAGATTTATACACTCGCTGGACTGCAGTCATGGGATCGTCTGTTCTTCCCCTTTTCCTTCGGACCCTTCATCGGCTTCTGGGCGGCGTTTGAAGGTGCGGGACGAATCGGCAATTTCTGCATTTCTGGCGGAGGCATGTCCACGTCGGTGCGGTTGCAGGCGATGATCGAAAATGAAGCGACCGTCGTCTGTTGCACGCCGACTTACGCCATGCGCATGGCCGAGGTCGCGGCTGCAGAAGGTATCGATCTGAAAGAGACTTCCGTGCGAATGCTGGTTGTCGCCGGTGAACCTGGCGGCACAATTCCGGGCACGAGGGCTCGGATTGAAGATGCATGGGAAGCGAGGGTGATTGATCACTGGGGCATGACGGAGTTGGGTTCCCTGGGTGTTGAAAGCGAAGATCGACCGGGCGGATTGTTTCTGCTGGAGACGGAATGCATCGCGGAAATACTGCATCAGGACACATTGACGCCCGTCGCGCCTGGCGAAATCGGCGAGCTTGTCGTGACAAATCTGGGGCGAATGGGTAGTCCGCTGATTCGTTATCGTACGCGCGATCTTGTGAAAGCATCGATCGCTGACGATCCCGCTGGCAGAAAACTCACATGGCTCGACGGCGGCATCCTTGGCCGTTCTGACGATATGTTGTTTGTGCGCGGCAACAATGTGTTTCCGTCCAGCATCGAGGCCGTCGTGCGCGAAATCGCGGAAGTCGCTGAGTTTCGACTTGAACTCAGGACGGTGCGCGCGATGCAGGAACTTTGTGTCGTGGTTGAACCCACGGTAGAAGCCGCCGATATTTCTGCTCTGCTGATTGAACGCGTGCAATCAGCCTTGCGACAGCGACTGGGGTTCATCGTGGACGTCCGTGCGGCGGCCCCTGGTGAGCTTCCCCGATTTGAACTGAAGAGTCGACGAATTGTGCGGGATGAGTCGTAAACAATGGCTAATTTCCAAACCATCAACAGCAGTATTCAGCAACGACGCGCCTCTATGCTGGCGATGCGAAATAGCGTGGGCAAACGCAGATTAGCGGGTGAGGGCGGGATTGCGTGTTGCCAATGGCAGTCCGATCAGGTGGATGCATTCATACTCGAAATCGTGAGTCAGCAGCAGATTGTCCATCGAGATGTTTTGGCCACGTCATTTGCGATCCTCGCCGTCGGAGGCAACGGTCGCCGTCGCCCTGCCCCATTTTCAGACATCGATCTGTTGTTCCTGGTTGACGCCAAACAGCAGACCAGCACCCAGAAATTTTTGTCGGCCGTAGTGCGCGACTGCTGGGATGCCGGTGCCCAGCTGGGTTCGAGTGTCCGCACAGTTTCGGACGTTGTGCGGTTTGCAATTGATGACATTCAGTTCGCGACATCGATGATTGAAACCCGATTTCTGTGCGGCAACGAACGGCTCGCTGAGAAAGCTCTGCAACAGCTTCGATCAAAGGTGTTCCTCGATCGGTCAGAACCCATGATCCTGCGACTTGTCGCATCACGGCGTGAAGAATGGATAACCCGAGGTAATTCGGTGAATCAGCTGGAGCCGGATCTGAAACGATCTCCCGGCGGTCTGCGCGATCTGCATCTCCTGCGTTGGGTGTCTTTCATGCGTTATCGCAATCCGGATCCTCTGCAGCTTCAGCAAAAAGGAGACATCAGCAAGCCGGAATTGGATAATCTTTTGCTGGCAGATGAGTTCCTGTCGTCCCTGCGAACGGACCTGCACTCGCTGACTGGTCTGAAACAGGATGTGATGACGCGCGAATTGCAGTTGCAGCTTTCTGAGCAACGAGGATTTCGGTCATCGAATCTGCTGCGTCCCGTTGAAGCATTCATGCAGGAGTACTTTGATCACACGTCGCGGGTGGCGGTCGTGGCACGGCGCGTGGCGGAAGTTCCACGCAGGCCGTCGATCTTCAAACGCCTGCGAAATGCCATTCTGCCGCAGAAGTCGGCAGAAGGTTTTCTGATTGTTGACGGCATGGTCGAGGTGCCGGACGCCCGCCGCGAGTCGCTCAAAGATCCGCTTACGATTCTGGACGTGTTCGTCAGCTCTGCGGAGAACAAGGCGAAGCTTTCGCCGGAACTGCGGAAGTCGATCGGACAGAGCGCACTGAGCCTGCCCGAAGAGCCAAGCCGCGAAGCAACCGATCGATTTCGGGACATCTTGCGGTTCGCCGACGGATTGCCGGAAACGCTGCGAGCCATGTACGAAACTGGCATTCTGGAATGGCTGATCCCGTCCTTTGCGGGCATTCGAAACCTGATGCAGTTCAATCAGTATCACAGCTTCACGGTCGATGAGCATACCCTGAAGGCGATGGACGAAATCACGTCGTTCGCCCATGATGAATCACCCGTCGGTTCAGCATATCAGGGCGTTCGGCATCGCGCAACTTTGCACCTCGCGATGTTGATGCACGATGTCGGCAAGGGACGCGAAGGTGATCACAGCATCGTCGGCGAACAGCTGTGCGAAGACGTCGCCGTACGTCTGCAGATGGCCGCGAACAAGAAGACGATGCTCATGTTTCTGGTTCGCTACCATCTGATCATGCCTGATCTGGCGTTTCGGCGAGACATCACGGATGCCACAATGCTGGTCGATTTTGCACGCCTGGTGGGTGCCCCGGAATTGCTGCGAATGTTGTACGTTCTGTCTGTGGCCGACATCAGGGCCGTCGGACCGGGCGTCTGGTCGGACTGGAAAGGTGAGCTACTGGCCGATCTCTACAACCGTGCGATCCAGATTCTCAGCGGGCGTCCTTATAACCATCTGGAACGTGAACGACTGCAAATGGTACGTACCGCAGTGCGAAGCTCGATCGCGCCACTGGGGACGAGGACGGATCCGGGTTCATGGGGCGCATGGGCCGAATCACAACTGGACACACTTCCCCCATTCTATCTCATGACCGAACAACCAGACCGGATCGCGCGGGATCTGGATATGATTCATCAGTTGAATGAATCGGAAGTCAGGATTGAGGGCGAATTCGATGCAGAAACGGAAACCGTCAGCTATCGAGTATTCGCACCTGGCAGATTCGGGCACGGCAGTTTTCACAGCATCGCTGGGATTCTGTCCGGCCTGCGGATGAACATTTTGGCGGCTCAGGTATGCACGACAGCCAATGGCGTGGTGATTGCCTATTTTCGAGTGACGGACAATGATTTCACCGGCCCGGTGCCGCAGTCGCGAATTGAAGATGTCGCCGTGGCCATCGGGGACGTGCTGACGGCCAGGAAGTCGGTGGACAGCGTTTTTCGCCGCAGCGGAATTTATCGAAACAACCATATCAATCCGGTCATCGTGCGGCAGGAACCAAAAGTCGGCATCGACAACGACTGCTCTGAACGCTTCACCGTGATTGATGTGTTCGCCACGGACACGCAGGGCCTGCTGTATACCCTGGCGCATACGCTGTTCAACTACGGACTGCAAGTGCATCTGGCGCGTATCGCGACGAATATCGATCAGGTCGTCGATGTCTTCTACGTCGTGGACGAACATCAACGCAAAGTCGAAGACCAGGAACTGCTGCAGAAACTCAAATCATCATTGCTGGAAGAAATTCGGTTACTGAACGGCACTTGAAACAAAAGCAGGCGCGGAGCGGTGTCATTTCCCCGGGACCATTTCACACCTCCGAGGCACACCTGCTAATGTTCAATTGACCGGCTCAAACCGATGACGATGAGCG
Organism: Candidatus Kuenenia stuttgartensis; assembly: GCA_945861465.1. GTDB lineage: Bacteria > Planctomycetota > Planctomycetia > Planctomycetales > Planctomycetaceae > SXXK01. Next base: position 18,374 of record CAMAVB010000044.1, on the reverse strand, counting down.
GGATTGTGGTTAAGATTAGCGCCTGACTCCGGCCTGCACGAATCCATCCTCACCGCGAATCATAGCAGGCTGCGTCCACTCGCATCATCAACCGTGGAACGAATTGTGGCACCCGTATTCAACGGTTCAGAAATCATTGTCGTCAAGCGATTGGAACCTATGCAGTCTGGAATGAGTCGCATGATTTCTTCTCCATGTTTCTGTGATTCTGCCGGAATACCGATCAGCGGACCCCATGACGATTGGGCCATCCCTGAAACTCCAGCCGTTCGCAGATGATCGGCCAGTTGCGTCATCGCGGGATGCGCAAACACACCGCCCTGCTCTGCGGCGTAAAATGTGCCGACCGTTTGTCCGTAGTTTTCCAGCGACGTTGCGAACGCTTGAAATTGTTTTTCGCGAACGGCCGGTATGATTTCCCGCAACATCTGCTGCTCAAGGTTTGCGATCAGCGTCCGAGGCATATGAATTTGCTGGCCGAAGAATGTTCGTTCCTGTACGCCGGACAGTCCCTGCGAATTTTCCGGATGCGTCAGCACAAAACGCCAATCGTCCGGAAACACGAATCGATCCACCTGCCGACGCAACGACTCATCATTTGATTCACCATGATCAACCAGAAATCCACCGCGGGCAAACCCAACTGTGCCAATCGCCGAACGCTCTGCACGGCATGCAAGTTGAGCCAATTGAAAAGGATCTTCCTGAAGGCGGCGATGCGTCAACAGTTCGCTCGCAGCGGAGAACGCCAGTCCCAACTGTGTGCCACTTCCGAGCCCCGTATGCAACGAAACTTCGTGATGTACCTCAATCCGCAGCGATGTCATGTGGTGGCGCGATCGAATGCGTTGCAGCAATTCCCGGATCCGTCGGCAGATGTCATCGGTTGCCTCAATCGAATCCTCATCAGCAGCGATCGGTGTGACGCTCAAATGCCACGCAGGCTGTCGCAGCATGACACCGATTCCGCCAAACCGCCAGCGCGCGGCGGGTTCGCTGCAGATGAGTCCAAAATGCAGTCGCGAGCCCGTAGTGACATGGATTTTGGAAATCGTGGTTGTCATGAATCGTTTATCCGTCAATTCGCGTGTCCGGCTCCAGGCCATTACAAGCAGCTGGTCCGATGCCGCAGACTTGAGGTGTGCAATGTGTTTGGGAAACATGTCGTGCTGGTGGTTGTCTGGTTGCACAGGCGAGTTAAAGGGTCAGTCGATTGAGCGGGCACAGGTTTTTGATTCTTTTACACGGGCTCGTGACGGAGGACGAATTCCTTGAGCATCGCGAACGCGGATTTTTCTGCATGACCGCCGGTTTTCTCAACCGCTGGCTCCAGAAAGCTCATCATATCCAGCACATGCTGCCGAGAAAGCAGGTGCAGGCGAGTCGCAAGGATGGCGGCTTCAAGGACAGCATGTCGAGCGCGATTAAATCCCAGGAACGGACGCCGTTCGCCGCGATGCACGACGGTTGAGAGCATCCTGCTCCTGGCGTCCGATTCATCGACACTGTCCACCGTAAACTCGAACCAGCGGCAGCAATTATTGAGTACAAATCCATCGATCTTTACTGCGCGTTCAACGGCAGGCAACACGCTCAGTCTGCCGATCGCTGCCTGAGCAATGATTTCCACTTGATCTACCACATGAAATACGCCACACCGCGTCGCTGCCAGATTGTTGAACGTGGTCGAAGGTTGAAACGGGCGCAGGAGCAAGCTCGCAAAATCACCCACAACAATCGGCCCCATCGGAGCGACATTCAGGTGACCGGCTGCATCCAAACTTGTTACGATTCCTTCTACAATCATGAGTCATTTTTCAGAAGAGTTGGAATTGCTGGAATTCCATCGGGTTACTTCACACGGCAATGTCCAACCCGACAGGCAGGCCCTGTATGATGCCGGACTTTGCAGATCGCGGATAATACGCCACATTCGGTTTTGCGGCACGCTGCGGATACAAATTCCAGCAACTCAAGAACAGATATTCCGAAACCACAACTATGCGTGACCAAAATCAGGATTCTCAATTACCGTCAGAAAAGCATGTGCCTGCGGCGAACGGCTGGCTCGTGACCGTACTGCTCGGACTGGTGGCCGTGCTGCTGTTCAAGACCGTGACAGACACTTGGACAAATCGTCACGATTACACTCAACGCACCGTCACGCCGCGCGGTGAATTGGCTGCCGACGAAGCGACAAGGGTTGAGTTGTTCAAGAAGGTCTCGCCTTCGGTCGTGTACGTTCGAATGAAGTCGAAGGACGTACTGCCGGCAAATGGCGGCGGCATCTCCGATCAGGAAATCGGTTCGGGAACCGGATTCGTCTGGGACGAGGATGGCCACATCGTCACAAATCTGCACGTCGTGCAGGACGCGCTGCTCAGACAGGGTGCAGAGATGGAAGTGCAGCTGGGGGAATTGTCGAGCACCACAAGTCCACAGGTGTTTGCTGCGGAATTTGTAGGGGCGGTTTCCAAGCACGATATCGCCGTGCTGAAAATCGCCGCCAAACCTTCGCTGCTGGTGCCGATCACGATCGGCTCATCAGAAGATCTGCACGTAGGGCAAACTGTGCTGGCGATCGGGAATCCGTTTGGCTTTGCGCGGACGCTGTCCACAGGCGTTATTGGCGGACTCAATCGCAGCGTGCAAACCGAGGACGAGAATATCCTGGTAGGGATGATCCAGACAGATGCGGCGATCAATCCCGGCAACTCCGGAGGCCCGCTGCTTGACAGTGCGGGTCGCTTGATCGGCGTTACCACTGCGATCGTCAGCACGAGTGGTGCATCCGCTGGACTGGGCTTTGCGGTGCCCGTCAACGACGTTCATCAATCGGTGGAACTGGTAATGCACGAGGCCATCAACAACCAGACTCCGTCGATGGGCATCGCCATCCTCGACAGCGAAACCGCCCGCGACAATGGAATCCCGGAGCAACTGCTGGTGGGTGGTCTGGTGGTGCTCTACGTCTATCCCAATACGCCCGCAGAAGCCGTCGGGCTCCAGGGATGCACCAAACAAGGCAGGCGATTTTTTCTGGGCGACCAGATCACCGCCATCAACGGCGAGAAAATCCGGACTTTCGATGACCTCACCCGCCTTATGCAGACCTTCAAAGCTGGCCAGGCGATTCAACTCAACATCGTGCGAGGCAATCAGCAAACAACTGTCGAACTCATTCTGGAACTAAGAAAAGTGCTGCTTTGAGTGGAATGGCGATGACCACCGGCAACAGTTTGCGTCGTTGCCAGCCTACGTAGCACAGTCGCTGCGCCGACTGTGATTCCCCGGATATGACGTGGTGATAACGTCACAACTGCAGCTGAATTTCTGCGAATTCAACTGCGGAAAATTTTCTTCTGCCGCTCGCCTGATATTCATTGTGATGTCTTCCGAAACTTCACGATGGTGTGGAAACCCGCTTCCGCAGGTATTCCGGGAAGTCGGGGCGGTGGCGATTGATTAACACACCGCCAATCACGATTGCATCCATTTCGGTTCGCAGGAAACAGCTGATGGCTTCCGCAGGCGTCCGCACGATGGGCTCATTTTCATTCAACGATGTGTTCAGGACAATCGGTACGCCAGTCTTTTCAAAGAATCGACTGATTAGTCGATGATACAGTGGGTTCGTCTTCTTAGACACCGTCTGCAATCGACCGCTGCCATCCACATGAGTCACCGCGGGAATAATGGCACGCTTCTCTTTTCGAATCGGAAACACTTTCTCCATGTAAGGTGTTGACTCATTAATCTCGAACCATTCGCCAACCCGCTCTTCCAGAATACTGGGGGCAAACGGGCGGAATTTCTCGCGGAATTTGATCCGCAGATTGATGATGTCCCGCATGTCCGTCCTTCGCGGGTCCGCAAGCAAAGTTCGGTTGCCCAGTGCCCTTGCGCCGAATTCCATTTCTCCCTGAAACCAGCCGACGACTTTTCCGTCCAGCATCAAGTCCGTGGTCCGGTCAACGAGTGTTGCCTGGTCAAGTTGTTCATACGGTACGCCAGCCGCATTTGCCGCCGCGATGGCTTCTGCATCCGTTGAACTGCATCCCCAGTAGGCATGATCCTGGATAAAGGTCCGCGGCTTCTTCAGCACATGATTCCACACGTAGAAGGCCGCACCGAAGGATGTGCCATTGTCCGCTGCCCCGGCAGGAATGTAGACATTCTTGAATGGCGTCTGAGTGGTAATTTTTCCGTTGGCCACGGAATTCATCGCCACACCGCCAGTCATGCAGAGATTTTCGCAGTTGGACTTCCTGTGAAGCCGATTCAACAGGTGCATGATGATTTCTTCGGCGACCACCTGCAGAGATTTCGCGATATTGTCGTGCCTTGGCGTCATCGGATCTTTTCGATCGCGAGTAGGCCCCAGTTCATCAATCAGTTTCTGGCTGAAAAAGGGCTCAATCACAGGAGTCCCGTCATTCCACGCCATCCGGACACCCTTTTTGTGATGCGTGAAGTAGTCGAGATTCAACTCAAACGTATCTCCCTTTGGGCGAATCATCTTCCGAAAAAAATCTGCAAATTCCGGCTGACCGTACGGTGCCAATCCCATGACTTTGTACTCATCGCCATAGAACGGGAAGCCCAGATACATCGTGATGGCAGTGTAAAGAAACCCAATCGAATGCGGAAAGTAGACACGGTCGAATTCCTTCCAGTCCGTACCCTGAGCGTGTGCTGTGAGCGTGCTTGTGAAATCGCCCATACCGTCCACCGACAGCACGGACGCTTCATCAAACGGCGAAATCAGAAATCCCGCTGCCACATGCGTCTGATGATGTTCAATACGGTGGAACTGAGCTTTCAACGCAGACCGTTCGGTGCCGACGGCCTGAGCGAACTGTTCCTCAAGCCCCAGGGTCCTGCCTTGTCGTTTGAGTCGATCGACAATCGCCGAGGCCGAAGGCCAGTGCGTGGCGACAAATCCAATTCGTTTGAGGAAATTGGCTTTCGGATTGAATGAAATGGCGACGTGATCAATATGCGATGCCGTCAATCCGACCTTCTGGAGACACCAACGAATGGATTCCGCAGGAAATCCAGCCCAGTGCTTGACGCGGTTAAAGCGTTCCTCTTCGACAGCCGCCACCAACTGGCCATCCACGACCAATGCTGCAGACGCATCGCCGTGATATGCATTGATTCCGACAATATTCATTGTCGAACCTGCGGAACTATGGGAGTCTGGGTGTTCATCAGTTCTGCGCTTAGCTTCGTATGCTGTTCAGAAATCTCCGGCATGCCGAGTTCCTGATAGATGATCGCCAGTTTCTCATGGACAGAGCGTTTGTCACGCACGCCAGACAGAGCTTTCTCGAAGTCGATGAGCGCAGGTTTCCAGTTCTTTTGCAGGAAAAAGACCGTTCCACGAGTGTCCAGAAAACTGGGATCGTCCGGGCGCTTTTCGAGAGCAGAATTCACGAGTCCGATTGCTCGTTCAAAGTCCGGCGCGGCTGTGTCGTGCGAGATCAGCCATGCCAGATTGTTGAGCACGACAGCCACATCATCCCGGATTTCTGTGGCACTTTCGAAATGAAATAATGCGCCTTCCCGGTCGTCCTCCAGCCAGCACAGATTTCCCATCGCCAGATGAGCCAGTGCGGGCTGTTCTCCTTCGGCAATCACGCGCGCAAGGACCGTCTTCAGCTCGACGTTGCCTGTGACATCCGCTTTTGCGTAAGCCATCAGGCGATTCAGAGCCAGGCCATGATTCGGATCATAAGTGAGAGCGCGATCAAGATAACCAAGCAGCTCTGAAATGGGCTTTCCCGTTGCGGCATTCAGATCGTGGTAACTGACGGCCAGTGATGCGAGCATCCATGACCATTTACCATTGGGATCCAGAAGTTTACCCTGTTCCAGAATGATTTTTGCTTCATCCAGGCGACCGAGTTTCATCAGAGTTTGAGCGTAGTCGATACGGCTACGCTCATCTTTCGGATCGATTCGCAGCTTTTCCGAGAAGTAATCGGCCGATCGCTGAAAATGCGCGGTGGCCGTAACATCGTTTCCAATGGTCGCTTCGATCACGCCCAATGTCTGCCAAACCTCAGGGAAGTCCTTCACCGCATCCGCCAGATATCGCCTGGCAGATTCGAGGTCTCCTACGGCAAGTGAATACTGTCCCCATGCCAACGCCATGTCCGGGGATCCGTCTTCCATCGCAGCTGTCAGATGCCAATACAAACGCTTGATATCCGCAGGATCGCTCTGAAAGGTTGTTTGATTTGCCAGAATCCTCGCCAGTCGACTGTGCGCATCGCGGTTTCCCCGACTGTCATCCGGAGCAATAATCCTGAGCAGCGCCGATGCACGCTCCTCTTGCCCCGTCTCCTCAAAGAGAACTGCCATCAGGTATTGAGCATCGCTGAGTTTGCTGTCGCCGCGTTGCAGGACCCGGCCCAGCAGCAATTCTGCAAGTGGATACTCTGTTTCGGCGATGGCATCTTGAGCCTCATTGAAATAGCTCATTGTCAGCGAACGTTCCTGAACCTGACCCGCGCCCACGAGTACCGCAGTCGCGATTATCCCTGCCACTGCCGGCAGTCCCAGCACCAGATCGCGGACGCGATGGCGTTGCCAATTGACCATCAGCCAAACGAAGGGAAAGGCAATGATCGACCAATAGAACCCAAGTGTCAGAATCCGGGGCAGTCTCGGTAACCGAATACTGCGGATCCAATATCTGAAGAAACGCATCCATTTCTGATAAAACCTCATGGAGATGCCTTCATAATCGACTGCAACGCATGCTGACTCAGGACGCTGAAGAGGTGTTGCAGATTCACACGCTCGTGGTCGAGTAATTCATGGGAACTGCTGCACATGAGTTGCAACTGAAAGACAGGGGGCACAATCTTCGCCGTGTCAGGGTCACTTGAGGCGTGCCATGGCAATCGATCCATGAGCACGCTGAATGTCGGGATCACACCAATCGTCGCCGCTCCAGGTTTTACGGACTGCAATCGACTGTCGTAACACGAAAAATACGAAACAGAATACTGTCCATCCTCAATGTAGAGTGACAGCATTGTGGCGTTATGCCCGGTCGATGCATCCTGGAAGTTTTGCTGACTCTTCAGCTTCCAGTCCAGAGCAGTGTAACAGTAGGCAAGGTCGTGCCATTCGGGATAATAACCATCCACTGAAAAGGATGCGGTCAGGCCTTCACCAGCGAATGTGAAGACCGTTGAATTTGTGCCCTGCGGATCATCGGGGGTTCGGTTGATGCGTTCGGTATTCACCAACTTCCATTGGTCCACTTTATTTGGCACTGCGGTGTCAGTCACGACCTCGCTCATATTGCCGACAAAATTCGGTGCTCCTCCAGCATTCTGCCCAGCCGCAACCGCTCTTGAATCGGCAATGACGCGGGCATAATTCAGGGAAGCAAGCGGGCCAAAGAGCAGGACAAGGACACCCACTACGACCCACAGCGATAGTCGTTTTGCCAATCGCCCTTGGTTGAGAAACCGGTTGAGTGTTTTTGTCGATGCACCGAGAAATGCCAAGGACTGCGAAACCACATTGCCCGACGCATTGTAGGTCGAGCCGACGTCTACGAACGGGATGTGCGACATGGGTACGAGGAACAGAAACAGTCGGTCGGTACTGAGCGACAATCCAAGAGCCAACGCATAAGTCCCGACACCAAGCGCCTCGTGCGGCCAGCCTTTGTCCAACGGAAGATTCCATTCCGAAAATGCGTAGATCACAAGGAACACTCGAATGGCGTTTGCCGCGATCACCCAACCTGCCGTCTGGATCGCATTGATCACAAGCCGCAGGAAGCCTGATCTCCGTAACACACAGACGAAGATTACCGCGCACAGGCAGGAGAACAGGGAATGGATCCCACTGCACGCCTCCTCCACCATAAAACTCCTCTGAACCGTCGTGATGGCAACGCCGGATGTCGAATGCCAGACATGTAGCATATCCAACAGGCTGCTCGCTGCAGCAGTCGCGACTTTTTGCAGCCAGATGACCAGCTTGAGGTCAAAGTTCAGCGGGATCGGAATTACTAAAAGGAGCAGAAATACTGGCCCGCGAAGCCTGTCGGCGATTTCAAATCCGCCGCAAAACCAGATCAGAGCCCACAGCGATAGAATCCCGGACAACGACCCAAGCCAATTGCTCTGGAACAACGCCGCAATCGCAAACAGCACGAATGCCCCGGTGCCAAGTCCAGCGACTCGAAGCGTGAGGCATGGCGTGTGATCCCACTTTGCATCCTGTAATCGATACCATGCGAGTGCGGCGGAGCCGCACAACACGAGTGGGAAGAATTGGTAATGCGCGCGAGACCACAGCCAAACAGCCAAGCCACAGAAGAATCCAGCATGGAGAAGCACGCTTCCGCAGACAATCATCCCCGTTGTACGCTTGCGGGAGGCAACAGAAGCCATTGTGAGATTTGTCGACAAGAGTTTTGATCCATCACATGCACGAAATGTGCTGGTATTTTCGGGTCAGGGACTCTGCGATGTGCATGTCCGCGAAGGAGTCACGAGGTAATATACTTCGCGTTTCGGACAAAATCTGCGTGAAGTAAAAGCAAAAAAAAACCACAACGACTTGCATCGTTGTGGTATGAACACGTTCTGTCAAGAGAGACCCGGATCAGACAACAGTTTCGGACTTTTTGCCCCGCCGACGTGCCACAAACCAGCCACCCAACCCGGTAATGCCGAGCAAAGCCAGAGACGTTGGTTCTGGTACGGCAGCCACAAGGCCGCCAGAGGAAGTAATTACTGCACCGTCTGTGTTACGCACCAGCCTGATTGTGAGTTGCTTCACATCCGTCGCAAATGCCGTGGGCAGAAGTGCGTAATCAAAACTGCGAGCCCCAGGAGTTGATACAGCTACCGGGTTAAGACTCGCTTGCGCGTTGGCTGAGTTCGTGAAAATCGCATTGAGACTCCAATTGCCAGTTACCGTGTCAAATAAATCAATCAGCAGCGTCCTGTTTCCCCCCCCCACAGCGTCCATGTTGAATGCCGTGTTGAAGAAGTAGTGAATGTCAATTCTCGATCCTCCCAAAAATCCACCAGTAAATACAGCTCCACCAACTCCGTCTACTGTCATCTCCGCAGAGTTAGTTCGTGTCACGGTTCGTGTTCCAGCGATATCATCGTCCAACGGTACAGCTTCGCCGTACCCTGCACTAGGCAAGGTGAAGTCATCGATCACCAGTTCCGCCTGAACCGCTACTGATGCAAAACACGCTGCCAAGAGCACTAACAGAAGTTGTTTCATGATTTGCCACCGCCAAGTTTTTAAGAGAGATCCAAGAACTTCACAGAACAGTATTCTGACGTTGTCCGTAGGGTAAAAACTCCCTAGGGGGAAATTCAAGAAGAAAACGGCAATTTTCGACAGAATGCCCATTTTGCCAAAATGTAGTTTTAGGGAAGTTGAAGTGCCTATCGGTTGTGGCGGCAATTCAGGCATTTGACAAGGAATCGCTTGGATGCAGGGGATAGCGTGACTGCAAAGTCGCAATGGCGTCGCGGCGATCCCATGAATGATTTGTTAGAGACCGCTCTACGGCGTTGTTTTCGTATGGGCGTGAATAAAAATACGAGTTGCGGAGCGATGTCGCCTACGTAATCCATCAGCGACGCGACGGCGCAGTGGCTGCGTTCTGTCCCAGCAACAATTCCGCGTATGCCGACTTCAGATCGTGCTCTTCAAAAAACCGAATCGCCCTTCGATGAGCACCCGTCTGCCACATTTGATATTCCTCAACACTCATCTGTCCCATCCGTTCCAGCACCGCACAAAATTGATCGGGCTGCGACAGATTCAAATCCCAGCCTGCCCGGTCTGTCTCCAAATCTTTCCAATAGGTCTGATCGCTGATGAGTACCGGAATTCCCAGCGACAAGGCTTCGAAAATTGCGTGACCAAAATTTTCTCCGACGGTGGGCAGTACCATGAAGTCAGAATCCGCAACCAGCCGCAAGGTATCCTCGTTGGAGACCGCCCCGGAAAATTTCACGGTCACGTTGCCGGGGAGCTCCGCAATCTCATGTTGGCAATCCTGATCGTACGCCGCATCCTCAATCGGTCCGATCACATTGAGCGAACATTCGCATGTCACCGTCTTCAAAAGTCGCAGCAGGTACAGCAGATTTTTGACCGGATGCACACGACCAGTGAAACTCAAACGAAGCTTTCCACATTCTTTTTGGGCGACGTTCAGCTTTTCGACTGGCAGGCAGGGAATATTGGGAACGACACGGATGGTTGCTGAAGTGCCAAACCAACCTCTCACTTCCTCAGCTTCCTGTTCGGACGTTGCGTGAAAGACAACGCGACCGGAAATTCCGGACAGTCGCAGAAAGGTAAGCCACGGCATCTTCTTCCATCGTTTGATGGAAAGTGCAGACTCCTTCAGCATGCCTCGCGGAGCAATCACGATGCGAGTTTGGCCTTCAAGCAGACGCAGACTGAGCAGCGGAACAATGGCACCACAGAACGAGAACATGCCATTCAGGTAAATTGTTTCCGGCTGAACACGTCGAAAGGCCTTTAGAAACGCTCCTGTCGCATGCTGCCTGCGTGTGGCGTACCAACATGTCGCCTGACCATTCCAATTGTTCCATGTTCCGCAGCGGACATTCGAATAGCATTCTTCTGCCCCGAGATCGCGATCACCAGTCAGGACTGAGATTTTCACATCGTGATGAAGCAGCCGAATCAGATTCACACAACTGCGGATCGGTCCTCCGGCCCGAGTCCCCGGATCAAACCAATCGACACAAATCAACAACCGAGGAGACAAGCGGGAATCCAGTCAATGGCAGGCTTGGTTAGGTTTTTTCTGCCGGAAAGGACTGTTTTCTGTAGGTCCTTTCTGCCGGAAAGGACTTTCTTGTTGGTGCGGACGTCCGCTCCACGTCGCCGTGTTGCCTATGAATCAACCTTGTTTGGTTGTTGCGACAAGTCGCAAAAGTCCAGCCCGGCAGGCTGAACCTGCCAAATCACAAGTTTTTATTTCTGCGATTCCTCGTACACCTGGCAGTACAATTTCAGAAAAGCGTCGGCAATGCGTTGAGCGTCAAAACGCAGACGGTTTTGTCGGCCAGCTTCGATCAGCGATTCACGATACGCCGCATCAAAAATCACACGCTGAAACCCCTGGCGGATGGATTGTACATCAAAGGGGTCAACCAGACACGCTCCATTCCCTGCGACCTCCGGCATGGAAGAACAGTTCGACGTGACACACACGCGTTCCACACACTGGGCTTCCACAATCGGCATTCCGAAGCCTTCGTAAGTGGATACGAAACTGATGACATCAGCCTGCTCATATCTTTCGACAAGCTCCGAATCCGTCAGCCTTCCGAAAGCTCTGTAATCGACCTGACAGACTTCCAGCAATGACTTCAATTCCTGATCAATCGGTCCGACAATTTCCAGGCGGCAACGAATCCCCTGCAGAGCTTTGACGAGTCGCACGACATTCTTGTTGGCCTTTGTCCCGACCTGAAGAATTCGAGGACATTCATCGCAAAACGGTTGCGGGGATGGGTGATACAACTCCGACACGGAGACCGGGATCACATACACGTAATCTGCAGGAAAATTCACTTCCCGTAACAGTTGTCGCTTCGTTTCCTCAGAGATCACCGTGATACGTGAAACACGGCGGACAGGCAGTGTGTACCACAAAAACTTGACGACGGCCCTGCGCCAACCTTTCAGGCGGTCCAGAATCTGACAGTCCAGCACAGTCAGGATCGTCTTGCGTCGCGGCAGCAGGAGTGCTGCATAATGTACGTCGCCGGTGACATGGTTGACGTCGTCCTGATGTCGGGCGGCATAGCATATATTGCGAAGCCGTCCCCAGACACCACGACTGTAGCGCGGCAGGACGTGCGGGACGATATCAGCCTTTTCAGCCAGCTGGCTACGGACGCGGTCAAAGTATCCTTCCACACTGAATTGAGTCGGCACAGGACGACGCTGAAACTGAACCACTCGCACTACATCTACCTCTTCACCACACAGCCGCACGAGTTCCCGCGCGATCAAGATTCGTGGGGTAAGCTTCCAGCTGGCCTGCCATTGGGGGTTGTCGTCTGAACTACGCGATGGCCCCTCGCCGATTCATACGCGGTGAGATCAAGGGGGGAATCAATGACCGGGAATTGCTGGCGGTCTGTTTAAGTTTCCCCTGGACTGGGGCGGTCCAGCCTGGCATCGATTGGAGAAAACCACTCGTTTTTTGCACAGCAATGACAAGCTGGCAGCTTATCCCACGATCAAGTAAATCAACAGCACCCCAGCGTCGCACGGCTTACGGCGAGACGTTGAAGCCCACGCCAGTTGGCTGTGCCCCGGCAGGGTTTGCCGGAGTCAAGTTGCGAATCCGTGTGGGGAATACTTTCTCCACCAGGAAGTGACAGCCAAACGCGACGACCGATCCTTTCACAAGCTGATTCATGATGACCAGCAGTTCTGTCTCAGCCTTGATGGCCTGATAGAAAATGAGCGGAATCCAAAACAAAAAAGTCGGATACTTGAGACAATGCCAGAGGGTCAGGCGATAGAACAATGCGAAGAATGACCCAAAGGCGACCATGAAGATTGTTCCCCAGAGTTCTCCGAAATTGGCATACGCCTCGCCTAACGGACTAATCGCCATGGACGTACTGTCCAATATCCGCAGGCCTGTGAAACGGCGAAAACTTTCTCGACCACCTGCCTTCGCCTTGTCTGCCCACAAGAACCTTGGCACGAGCGAACCGAGCACCGCCTGCTTGACAGTCTCGCCGCCTGCAAATGGCTCGTTCTCCGGAACGTTCCACATGACGGCCGAGATAATCCATCCCTGATTCAACCGTGTGATCGCCAGCGATAAGACGCCTGTTTCCCAAGCCTGACCGCCGGGCGTGACGTAGTCAATTACCAAACGGAACAGATTGGGCTGCGCTCCCTGGCGGAGCTGTTGTCGGTATTCCTGTTTGACAACCTGAATCGAAAACAAGGACACGGTCGTGGCTGCCAACACGACAGTCTTAAACAGGGTCGTGCGTTTCTTTTGGGCGAACCAATAGCAAAACAGAATCGCCAGCCAGAGGATCATGTCATGAAACATTCCGGCTCCCAGCGAACCTGAAAACAGCTGGATGCAGGAAAGTCCGGCGAAGACGAGCCGCACCTGACTTCTGGAGAGCAGGAAATAGATGGCTCCCACATATCGCATCTGAGAGATGAGATGCAACAGGAATGCCAGTGATCCTGAAACCCGCGTCGCAGCAAACGCCGCAATAATCGCCACAATGTTCAACAGGACACCGATCGTGAAAAACTTTCGGCGATCGATTTGCTGCAATAGATTCTTCTGGATGACTGAGGCTCCGGCGAACAGCATCACGGCGACGTACAAGGCTGTTGCGGGAATTGCAAAACGAAAGTACTGCTCTGCCGGAACCGACATCGTGTAGCGTTCGATCGGATTGTCCGATGAGTAGCTAAGCAGTGGTCCCACCAGCCACTGCAGTACGGCAATCAGGCACGTCAGCTGCAGCAGCGGCACCCCCTGATCAAGTCGCTTTTGAAACTCATAAGCAATGACTCCCGTGACAACAAGGATGCTAAACCAATTTGGAAGCCCCTGAACGGCACCGATCAATCCCAGCACGACGACCAGAACAATGCCAAATGTGGACGCACTGCGGCGTTCGATGGCGGAACGTATCCACGCATATCGCTTCTGTGTGCTGCTCAGTTGCTCACTCATGGGTTCTCACTCGCAGCATGCGTCCCAGTAGTCGTGCCGCCTTCCAACGAAATATTCTTCGCGACCAGGCATTCAATCGTAATCGATCGGACAGACTGTCAAGCCGATCACTGAACACGTCGCGATAAAGCCAAAACCGCGATGCCTCAGAATTCTGCCCCCAGCCAATCACAGAACAGGCCGCTTTGAAATCTGCTTGTTGAGCCGCCTTCACGACAGCGCGGTTGAACCTTCCGCCCGGATAGGCAAGGTAATTCACGGATGTGCCCAGAATTGACTCCAGATCTTCCTTTGAACCCCGCAATTCATCGGCAAGCGACTGGCTGCTGAGCAAAGCCAGATTGGGATGAGTCCGCGAATGAGCGCCGATCGTCATCCCGCCAGCCTTCAATCGGCAAAGTTGGTTGGGCGTCATGCGGCGATCACCGGCCACGCCATCCATTTCGCGCGAGACGATGAAGAACGTCGCGGGAATCCCATGCGTCTGCAGGATCGGGAACGCATAATCGAAATTGTCACGCCAACCATCATCAAAGGTCACCGTGGCAAGGTAGCCCGAATTTCGCCTGTTCGTTCCAAGTTCCGCCACATACTCGTCAAATGTCACATACCGAAAGCCGCGTCTGGCGATTTCCAGCAATTGCCATTCAAACGCCGCCGGTGCGATAGTGTATCGCCACCCTTCAAGCCGGGCTTGTTGATCCACAGGCGGAATCTCGGGCAATGGGCACACATGGTGGTACATCAGGATCATGGCGACCGATTCCGATGAAACGTCAGCACCCGCTCCGCCGCAGCGCGATATGAATACAGTGATGTCCAACAGCGCTGATGGCCGGCAAGCCGAATCCGTTCTCGTCCTTCGGAGTCGTGCAGATACTGACTGATCCGGGAAACCAGATCTGCGCATGTGGAAAATACCGCTGCCTCTTCACCCACAGCAAATGCGGCGCTCAGTTCGTTTGTATCTTCGTGAAGCAGAAAACCGCCGCAGGCCGGAATCTGCCAGGTTCTGGCCGTCGTGCGGTCCCCCTCGACGGTGCCCTGCCCTGCCTCGCTCAGCAGTCCAAGATTGATTCTCGAACAGGAACAAATCGCCGCCAGCTCATCGCCGTAAGCACTTCGCTTCTGCCAGCAACGCCGAACGGACTCTTGCGCCCGATTCCAGAACGGTCCCCAGATTCTGAGATCTACATCTGGCAACGCATCAATGACAGCGGACAGAATCTGTTCTTTTTTCGGTGACCACACCCCAACAAACGAAACATCACAGCCGTAGTATTCTTTGAGTCTGGCCGTAAGCGTCACAGGCCGATGCACTTCCGGGTCAAATCCATGAGGAACATATTGCAGGCAACGAACGCGCTTCACCAATTCCGGATCTTCAAGATGATAGGACTTTGTTGTAAAAACACAGTCATAATGCGGCAGGCACTTCCAGATATTTTCTCCATGATCCCGATAGCTGACGTCGGGGTAAACGCAGTAGCACGGCTTGCCGAGTTTCCGAAACTTCAGCAGCGTTGATTCGTCCAGCAGCATCCCCTTAAACGCCAGCAGGAAATCCAGAGCCCCGATGTCAAGCAATTCACAAACGGCACGGTTGTATTCGGCCGCCATCAGCGGACGAGACAGGCGGCGAAAAGCACGCAGCGCAAAACTTCGCCATTTTGTGGAAAAATAGTCCTCGTAGTGCCGTTCGACCAGTAAATGCCCCTGTGATCGCAGTTCCGTCGCCAGGGCTCGGGCATCACTTCCCCACCAATCGGCGCCGAGATACCCGATGCAGTATGATAATTGACCAGACACGCAGAGGCCTAACGTTGACAGGGCTTCACGGCCAACTCGCTCGCCGTAATCGTACGGAGAAATTCATTGATACAGCTAAACCCTGCGTGACCATTCCGAAGAACAAATGAACTCCGTTTCCGGTGCGACGTGAGGACTCAGGAATTGGGTTGCACCTGCCACTGACCCCTTTTCCAAGCCCGACGTCGCCACGGCCACTTTTTAATCAGATTGCCCAATCAACGTGGATACTTTCAAGCTCATCGTGGCTTCGTTACTCTCACCGTTGTCAATTTGTCTGATTTGTCAGACGCTTGGCTGGCTCATCTGGCTGCGACGGAGGTCGAGATACTCGATCTGGCTCATTTTTACCGGAACATTCGTCCTCCTGATCGGAGGATTGTCCGGACTGACGCATGAAAAACGCCGCTATCTGGAGTACACACATCCACCGCTCAACATCGTGACGGATCTCCGCCCTGACAAACCAGTCCTGGCGGTGATTCTGGGCACCGGTTTCAATTCTGATCCTGAACTACCGGCAAATTCTCAGGTTTCCAGCACATTTCATGCTCGACTGCTGGAAGGCGTGCGAATCTACCGCAGCCATCCTCAGACACAGTTGCTGGTCTCCATCGCCGGAGACGCGGATGCTGCAAAGAAACAACAGTTCATTGAGCAGATGACCCAGCTGTTGCAGCTCGATCCTTCGCGAGTTGCCATTTTTACGGATGCCAAAAGCACCAGCGATGAAGCCGAAGAAGTCAGCAAACGACACAAGGGAGAACAGGTCGTCGTGGTCACGTCAGCCAGTCACATGGTACGCGCGTTCCAGATTTTTCAAGACGATGACCTGTCCCCCATCGCTGCTCCTGCCGAATTCTGGTTCACCCGTTCCGGCAGTCCTGACGAAAAAATCTGGCCTCTCTGGATTCCCAGCACTGACGGAATCAACGGCAATCATCAATGGCTTTACGAACGAGTTGCATCCCTTTGGCACGGAGTCAGTAGGCAGTAGGCAGTAGGCAGTAGGCAGAATCGAGCTTTCTTCCGCCGCTTTAGACTCTCCGCCCTGCGATTCTTAATCTCCGAGACGATCTCTGCGACTGATCGATTGCCGAGGATTGCTTCGCGATCTTCTGTATAGTCGCCCGAGCCGTTTGTGAACTGGTTGATGAAACGGGCAGTATTGACGGGGCCGAGCTCGCGGCAAAGAAGTGAAACGGCGCATGCCGTGATTTGAGCGACGGATGCTGATTCAGTCGTCATATGCTTAGCTCCTGAGCCAGTTCGAGAGGGGAAACAACTGTAACCGTTCACGGCCCGGGATTGGTCTGTACAAAAATTTGATAATCTGAGACATCACGTGCATGACACGGATGTCTGACATACCACCGGAACTGTTAGCGGAGATGACGCCAGGTGTGAGGGCGTTTGTCGAGTCGCTGATGATTCAGATGGCAGAGATGCAGGCCCGTATGCAGGCCGAGATTGACGAACTGAAGGCTCAGGTCAAGAAGCTGACACCAAAGAATTCTTCCGTGCCCCCTTCGACTCTGCATCCGCATGCTCGACCTCCGGCCACGCCAAAATCGAAATCAAAGAAAAAACGTGGCGGGCAGAACGGACACAAACGCACTGTTCGCGAACTTGTTCCGGTCGAACGATGTACGGAAGTGATTCCACTGCTTCCGACAGAATGCCGACGCTGTGGCGAGGGACTCAAAGGGACTGACGCAGAACCGCTGCGACATCAGGTCTGGGACCTGCCGAAGATTGAGCCGCTCATCACGGAATACCAAAGGCACCGGCTCACCTGCGAATGCTGCGGAACCATGACCTGTGCTGAACTGCCTCCTGGTGTCCCGACGGGCCAGTTCGGAGCGAAGTTACTCGCCTTCACGGCGTTGCTGATGGGCCACTTCAGGCAAAGTAAACGCCGTGCAGCCATGTTTCTGACCGATCTGCTGAACATGCCCTGCTGCCCGGCATCCACGGTCAACATGCAGAATCGCGTTGCGGCAGCGCTCGAGCAACCGTACGAGGATCTGAGAAGCCGGCTGGAATACGAACATCAGGTATTCATGGACGAAACACCGACAAAGCAGGCGAATGAGAAGGCATGGTTGTGGACCGCAGTGACTTCCACGTTTGCCGTCTTCGCCGTGTTTTCGAGTCGAGCGGCAACGGCTCTTCCAAAACTCCTGGGCGGTAACTTCAAGGGAATCATCAACTGCGATCGGGCAAAAATGTACTGGCGAGCCAAACGCCTGCAGTGGTGCTGGGCTCATTTGTCACGCGACATTCAGGCTTTGGTCGAACATCATGATAATCGGGTGAAACGGCTGGGTTTCGATTTGAAACGACAAGTCGGAATCATGTTCAGCATTTGGCATCGGCATAAGTCGGGCGAAATCTCATGGGAAACGTTTCAGGCACAGATGGAGCCCGTTCGCGACACCGTGAATCACCTGTTGCTGCGCGGAAGGTGCAGTGGAAACACGCGCCTGAAGGGCATGTGCAAAGAATTGTATGAGCACCGCGACTGGTTATGGACGTTTGCCGACATTCAAGGCATCGAACCGACCAACAACACCGCCGAACGCGCGCTGCGACCTGCCGTGATCTATCGCAAGCTTTCATTCGGAACTCAGAGTGAAGCGGGCAGTCGCTTCATCGAACGGATGCTGACTATCTCAGAAACCTGCCGCCTCCAGAAACGCCCCATCTACCAGTGGCTCTGCGATGCCGTCGATGCCAGCCTCAAAGGCGAATCTGCTCCGTGCATCCTGTTCAACCCGTGAACGGTTAC
>CAMAVB010000043.1 GCA_945861465.1 Candidatus Kuenenia stuttgartensis | reverse complement strand
CTGAAACCAAGACATCATCATTAAGGCGAGCGGCAGGATAGAACTTACCATCCGCAATTTGTACGACGGACTTCCAGTCCGTCGAGTAGCACCATGCGACGGACTGGAAGTCCGTCGTACCGGTAAATTCATTTCTGCCGCTCGCCTAACTGTCGAAACGCGCGGCGAGAGGCGCGTTTCGCCGAGCACAGGAGTGCCCCGTTAATCCGTTGACGGAGGCATGCTGTGTCAGCACAATGTCTGGCCAACACGTCGTTCATTCTTCAGCTGCTCATTCTTTATGTCGTCCGCCATTGTCACGCGCTTCGCCCCCAGCCCGACAGGGTTGCTGCATCTGGGACATGCGTATTCTGCTTTGTTTGCGTTTGAAGCCGCCACGAGAAGTGGCGGACATTTTCTGCTGCGAATTGAAGATATCGATTTCACACGCTGCCGACAGGAATTTGAAGCAGGAATTCTGGAAGACCTGGCATGGCTGGGCCTCGAATGGGAAACTCCCGTGCGGCGTCAGTCGGATCATCGGCACGAATATGTGATAGTGGCGGAACAGCTTCGAGTTCGCGGTTTGCTATATCCGTGCTTTTGCACGCGCAAGGACATCCAGAGGGAAATTGATGCCTCAGGTGCCGCGCCACATGGGCCGGAGGGACCATTGTATCCGGGTCTGTGCCGCAGTCTTTCAGACGATGAACGCCAGTCGCGCATTGCCAGCGGCGAATCTTTCGCGATGCGTCTGGATTTGAACCGGGCGATTGCGGAAGCGGGCGATCATCTGGAATGGATGGATCTGGAACGCGGCCTTCAGAGAGCTCAGCCGGAGATTCTGGGAGACGTGGTCCTCGTCCGGAAAGACATTGGTTGCAGTTATCATCTGGCGGTCGTTATAGACGACGCACTTCAGCGAGTCACTCGAATCACGCGCGGTGTCGATTTGTTTGAAGCGACTCATGTGCAGCGATTATTGCAGGCGCTGCTCAGCCTGCCGACTCCGGAATACCATCATCATCCATTGATCTGTGACCCGGATGGAAAACGGCTCGCAAAACGCGATGAAGCTGAAACTCTGCGTTCGCTGAAATCGCGTGGGCTTTCGCCGCATGAATTGCGTAGACGATTCGAATTCGCTTAGTGAATCACGTTGCTGGTCCGATTCTTATCAACCACAGCTGGCCAGTTCGTGAATGCGTAGGGTGGGACCAGCGGAGCGCAGGCCCACCGCTTTGGGCAAAATGGTGGGCCGGCGCTGTCGCTTGTCCCACCCTACATCCTGTGTAAATTCACGAACAGGCCGACCGTATTCTTATCCACCGGGATGACTGGAAATCTGCCAGGAATCTTGTAGCATGTATGTTCGTGTCAGTCTGATCGTCATTGGTTATTGCTTCCTGCTGACGGCCGAAAATGGAGAAAACAAATGGGACGCTGGTGCTTGATATTTGCTAGCGCGATGGCGGCGATTGCTGGCGCGGACTGTCATGCGCAATGGTATGGAGGATTTACGGAAGCAGCGACGCCGTACTCTGCTGCCGTCCGCAGCGAGGCGGAGATGACGATGGCGCGGGGTGCTGCTGCAGAGAGTCTCGGCAGGGCAGCCATCTCGAGAGAAGAGGCTCGCAGTGCATACCTCGATAACGAGGCCAAGTTCATCCAGCTGCGACGTGAAAATCGGGATATCAAGGACGCCAGAGAAGCGCAGAAAAAACAGGAGCAAAAGGCCAAAGCCGCGCTGCGGCCCCCACCCAAACCTCTCACTGCACTTTACCCCAGGCTGTCATCAGATCAAATCGATCCGCTGACAGGCGAGATTCACTGGCCTGGCTGTCTGATGGGCGGTGGTTATGCCGACGACAGGAAATCTGTCGAAGACGCGCTGCGGACTCAGGCTGAATATGGTCCGAACGACAGGACTTCAAAAACGATCTATGATGCATCCCATCGGATGATGCGCACTCTGAGCGGTGAATATGGAGTGTTAGGCCCTGCGGACTATGCGCCGTGTCGAAAATTCCTGACGAGTCTTTCGGTCGAAGGCAATCATGCCCAGGAGGCACTGAAATGATAGCGTTTTCTCGTTTTTCGCTGTTTGGTCTGCTGTTCGCGTTCGCTTGCGCTGGACCGTTGCTCCCGACTCTGGTCTGTGGTCAGGATGCGTCGCCAGACGGCTCTGAAGTGCAGTCATTGCTGGAGCGACTGCGATCCGAAAAGGCGGAGGAACAGATCGAAGCAGTCGTGCAACTTGGTTCATTGGGCCCCTACGCTCAGCCCGCGATCGAGCCGTTGGTAAATTTGCTAAAAACTGAAAACCCCGCGCTGCGGCACGAAAGTATTGTCGCGCTTGGCCAGATCGGGCCGATGGCACATGATTCTGCTGACAGTCTGACAGGTTTTTTGACCTCTGATAACGAGCTGTTGCAGTCCGCTGCTCTCGAAAGCCTGCGACGTATTGGAACGGCATCGTCGGAAGCTCGGACTCAGATTCAGCTTCTATGCCAGAACCAGAATGCATCGCTTGCGATCTCAGCAATTCGCTGTCTTGTGAAGATCGCGGGTGCAGAGAATCGTGAGCTCGTACAGAATTCCGTCCCTCGACTGGTCGAGGCCCTCGGAGATACCCGCGCTGATGTTCGGAACGAAGCGTCTGTTACACTTGTGGAAATCGGCCCTTCTGTTGTGCCTGCTGTGGCTGCTACGCTGTCTGGTAAAGATTCTCGTGTTCAACTGAAGGCGTGCGAGATTTTGGGACAACTTGGTGCTGATGCGGCATCGTCCGTGCCTGATCTGTTGAAGCATCTGAAAGATGATGACGAATTGGTTGTCCGGGCCGCCACCGCAGCTCTTGGAAAAATTCACGCTGAGCCCACAACGGTGCTGCCTGCGATAAACGCTCTGCTTCAGCGAAAGTCTGCTGCCGTGCGGATCATTGCAGTCCGGGCGATCGCCGATTATGGTCCGGAAGCGGGGGATTCTGCATCGCTGATGCTTAACCTGCTTTCGGATGAGAACATGATGCTACGCGCCTCTGCAGCTGACGCTCTGGGACGAACCGGGGATGCACGTGGCGAGGTGATTGAAGCATTAATCAAGGCATTGTCGGATGAAAACGCTCCTGTGACACTGAATGCCGCAAATGCCCTGTCAAACCTGGGGGCACCCGCGGTGCCCGCACTTGTGCAAAAGCTTGCTGACAAGAACTATCGGAGGCTGGTGATTGAGGTTCTGGGGGAGATTGGCGCGGGTGCTGAAGCTGCAGTGCCAGCTCTGGTTGAACTACTCAGCCAGGCCGGTGACGACGCGGATTTGCGGCGTGAGATCTTCATTGCGCTGGCTTCGATTGGTCCGAAGGCTACAGCAGCGACATCAGCCATGATGAAGATACTTCAGGACCCCGCGACTCCCGACGCGCAGGCCGGCGCTACGTATGTGCTCGCTCGCATCGGAGAAAAAAAAGCGTTGCCAGTATTGCAGCAGCTCATCAAAGTCGCCAGCGACGAAAGGGTTCTGCGTTCCGCAGCCTGGGCGCTGGTTACCCTTGATCCGCAGAACGCCGAAAACGTGAAACTCGTGATGCCGCATCTGCTGAAAGCAACTTCTGCGGAGTTGCCACTCGTACGGAAGGAAGCCATGACGGCATTCACCACTTTGGGGCCCGCAGCCATTGCCGCCCTGCCATCACTGCTTGAGCATGCCGCTAACGATGCGGACGCTTCTGTCCGGATGCAGTCTCTGCAAGGACTGGCAGCGATTCAGGCACCAGCCTCCCAGGCTCTGCCGGTCGCCATCGCGTCGCTGGATGACCCCGATGCGAAGGTTCGAAATGCTGCTCGTTATTTGTTGGGGACTCTGGGGAAAGAAGCACACAGTGCTGCTCCATTGCTACGTGAAACACTTCGTCGCGGAGATGAACTGGATAGAATCCTCTCGGCGTGGGCTCTGGTGCATGTGGAACCATCAAAGGAGAATGCCCAGGCCGCGATTCCACTTTTGCTGACGGCGCTGCAGCATCCGAATCCCCGTGTTCGTGTCGAAGCCGCCGCTACTCTTGGCACAATCGGAGCCGGATCAAAAGAAGTCCGTTCTGCTCTTGAGGCCGCTCAGAATGATCAGGATCCTCTGGTTAAGGAAGCTGTCGATACGGCACTCAAAGCCGTCATGAAACGACCCTGATACATACGATCGGTCTGCCATAATCAGCCATCGGCGAACATCACAGTCTCCACAATTGAGGCGATGACCGGTCCTTAAAGTCTTACTTTGTTTTATGCTCGCACCGTGCGGTCATCATTGTTACTCGTGTCTCCGACGCGAGTCTTCCCGCCACGGAGTGTCGGGGCACATTGGGTCGCGGGCGAAGCCCGCTTTAAGAACAGGCACGAAACAACTTCCTTTGTGCGGCATGGGGCTACCGGGCTGCGGATTTAAGTTTGTAGTACGGCCTTCAGGTGGTTTTTTGGCCGGAACCGCCGGCGAATTCCGGCTAAAGGCGGGACTGCGAACGACGCAGCCTGAGACGCAACCACAAGCGTCCCTTTGGGTTGCGTCGATAGCGGTCGATCTGAAACGTCATCACTCCTCGACGACATTTGTCGTCTCGACGTTAACTTCCTTGCTGCTCGACCACTCTCGACACAACGCGGCCACGGATTTTTTTAAGGGTTCTAAAGCAACAGACCGCTTCCGCCGTCCCGCTCACGATTTCGCACGCAATGTGGCAAATTGCTTCGTGGCCGTTCCTTCGTGTTGGCGATCAGTCAATCGCGATGGTACGATGTTCGCCTGAAGGTCCATTGATTTCACATCAAGTTCGGCTGCTGACAAAGCCTTCGAAGTGGCTTTTGGGGTGGAGGGCTTCATACCAGATTCATTTTACGGAGTGCCACTCGTTGTCCCGAAGTCAGGCCAGGAGCCTCCAGTGCCAGTAAGTTCTGAGCCACAGAATCCAATCTCCGATGTGAATTCTTACCATCGCGAACCCTTGGCTGTGATCGGGATCGGGTGTCGGCTCCCTGGCGGCATCAATTCGGCGGTCGCTTTCTGGGACGCTTTGCTCCGGGGGATCGACGCCATCTGCGACGTGCCGGACGACCGCTGGAAACATTCGCGGTTTCACGACACCAATCCGGAAAAATTCGGCTGCATCAGGAACGCGCGAGGTGGCTTTATCAACGGCGTTGACCAGTTCGACGCGGAGTTTTTCGGATACTTTCCTGCCGAAGCGCAGCGAATCGATCCGCAGCAACGGCTGCTCCTTGAAGTCACTCATGAAGCCATGGAAGATGCTGGTCTGCGGCGCGATCAGCTGGACGGGACGCGCACGTCCGTCTTTATCGGGTCGTTCATGTATGATTATCTGTGCATGCAGACTGCCAGCGAACAACGCGACGAGATCAATGCGTATTCAGCAATGGGGACTGCTGTCTGTTCGTTGTCGAATCGAATCTCGTACGACTTCAACCTGAAGGGCCCCAGCGTTTCCCTTGACACGGCTTGTTCGGCGTCACTGACGGCATTGCATCTGGCTTGCCAGAGTGTGTGGAATGGGGAAGCCGAGATGGCGATTGCCGGCGGGGTCAACCTGATGCTGCGTCCGGAACCGTCGATCATGTTGTCCAAAGGTGGGTTTCTGAATCCGGACCAGTACTGCAAGGCGTTTGACGCAGCTGCGAATGGTTACGTTCGTGGTGAAGGCCTGGGGATCGTGATCCTGAAGCCGCTGCGTAAAGCGATCGCCGATGGCGACCAGATCTACGCCTGCGTGCGCGGCACGGCAACGAATCAGGACGGCTATCTGCCGGAAGGCTTCACCGTGCCCAATGTGTTTTCACAAGTGGCATTGCTGAAGACGGTTTACGCCGAGGCCGGGATCGATCCTTCGACGGTGGATTTTGTTGAGGCCCACGGCACGGGCACGCCTGTGGGCGATCCTGTGGAAGCCTCGGCGCTCGGTTCCGTCCTGGGGATTGACAGAACCTCCGAACAGCGGAACTTGTTCATAGGTTCTGTCAAGACAAACCTTGGGCATTTGGAAGGTGCCGCTGGGATTGCCGGGTTCATCAAAGGTGTACTCACTGCCCATTATGGTGTCGCCGCACCGAACCTGCATTTCCACGAGCCGAATCCTGCGATCCCGTGGGAGCCCTATCGTCTGGAGGTGCCCACGCAGCCGACTTCGCTCAAGTGCGGCGACCGCCAATTGACAGTAGGTGTCAATTCGTTCGGCGCAGGAGGTGCCAACGCCCATGCCGTGTTGCAATCGCTGGCCACAATCAGCCGCAGGTCGCTAGCCCCCGGTTCGGATATGCTTCCCGATGGCAAACCGGACGCTAGCGCGTTCCGACTGATGCCACCAGACACCCTCGTTCAACGCGGCACGTTGTACACAATCAGTTGCACCAACCGTGATGCGTTGCGAACGCTGGCGTTGAGACATGCCGACTTTCTGGTTGAAAATCCGCATCAGCTTGAGGACATCGCTTTTTCCGCGTTCACCCGGCGCAGCCACTATTCGCATCTGCTGGCGGTCGTTGGTAAATCTGCCAGGGACGTGGAGAACCAACTTCGCAGGTTTGCTGATGGCGAGGCTGATACAACCACCCTGGTAACGACGGTCACCCGCCGGAAAGAACCCAAACTCGCCTTCGTATTCTCGGGTCAGGGCGGCCAGTGGGCTCTGATGGGACTGCAATTGATGCAGCATGAACCGGTCTTCCGCCACTGGATGGAAGAACTTGACGCGAGTTTTCAGAGACTCGCAGGCTGGTCCCTGCTGGAAGAGATTCGCAGGGAGGACGGTGAGTCCCGGGTGAACGACACGGTCGTGGTGCAGCCAGCGGTCATGGCGATCCAGATCGCGATGGTCAAACTCTACGAACACTACGGAATCCGGCCAGAAGGAATTGTCGGCCACTCGATCGGCGAAGTCGCTGCGGGATTTGCCGCCGGAGCGTTGACGCTCGAACAAGCGGTTCAGGTCATTTATCATCGTTCGCAGGCTCAGAATCTGGCATCCGGCAAGGGTGGTATGCTGGCGGTCGGGCTCACGCAGGAAGACGCCCGCACTCTGATCGCAGGTTACGACGGTCGCGTTTCCATCGGAGCCGTGAACGGGCCGGAAATGCTCACGTTGTCCGGCGATACGGAACCATTGCAACAGATTGCACAGGTGCTGGAAACTCGTGGTGTCTTTAATCGACCGGTCCGCGTTCAGGTGGCCTATCACAGCCATCATATGGAACCGATCAGGGATGTCATGCTGAGTTCGCTGGCCCATATGCAAGGGGTCGAAGCGAAGACATCATTGTACTCGACCGTCACGGGCCATCGCGAAAACGGTCTGCACTTCAATGCGGAGTACTGGTTCCGGAACGCGCGTCAGCCGGTTCTGTTTACGGATGCCCTGAGCGCCATGCTCAAGGACCGCTACGACACGTTTGTGGAAATCGGTCCCCATCCCGTGCTGGTGAGCGGCTCAGAGGCGTTGTTCAGTAAGCGTGATACCGATGCCATGATAGCCCCGTCGATGAACCGCCGGGATCCCGAGGTGACCGTGTTCCTCCAGAGCCTTGCTCGACTCGCTGCTCGCGGACTTCAGCCGGATGTTGCGAAGATGTTTGGTTCCGATTGTCGCTATGTCCGGTTGCCGAACTATCCGTGGCAGCACAGCCGCTACTGGTTCGAATCAACGGCAGCGACCGCGATGCGCATGGGGCCTTTCGAGCATCCCTTCCTGAAGCGAAAGACCCAATTCGTCACGGAAGACGGCTTGGCCATGTGGGAGGCGACTCTGAGCGTCCAGAAGTTTCCGTACCTTCGCGATCATCAGGTGGATGGCGAAATCGTCTTCCCGGCCACCGGTCATCTCGAACTGGCGTGGGCCGTGGCGAGTGAGCAGTTTCGGCACGAGTCATTTTTCCTGGAGAACATCCATTTTGACCTGCCCCTGATCCTGCCGGACAACAGCCGTCACCCGCTGGACGTTCGACTTGAGATCGTCTCGGGGGAAGGAGACTACCGCATCTGCAGTCGAGCAGACGATGCGTCGGCTGAGTCTCCGTGGACGAAGCATTCGTCGGGCCGCATCAACACCGTCCATGACCGATTCGAAAAATCAACAGCCTCGCTCGAAGAACTTCGGCAGCACTTTTCGGAAGACGATGCATTGGGCGCAGAGGCGTTCTACGAAACGATCAGCGTAGCGGGACTGGCGTATGGAGAGAAATTCCGCTGCATACAGGAACTGTGGCATCGTGACCATGAGATGCTCGCGCAACTGCGGCTGCCTGATGAACTTCTGCATGAATCGCAGCGGAACGCCATTCACCCGGCAATCCTTGATGCCTGTCTGCATGCCGTATTCGCCGATGTTCATCGCCACGGTGATGCTCATCGTATCTATCTGCCTTATCGAGTTGACCGGATGCGGTATTACCGCCAGCCGACCCGGAATTTGTGGGCCAGCGTTCGAGTCACGCGTAACGACGAGCACTACCTTCGTTCGGATACCTTGATCTTTGATGAAGCCGGGGAGTTGGTCGCCGAGGTGCTCGGCTTGACCTGTAAGAGACTCGCCGGTGCTGGTTCGCATATTGCGGATCGGTTGTACGAGGGTTGTTATGAATACCGCTGGTTGCCCTCCGCACGTGACCAGAATCTTCACGGCCGCATCTTCGACTACACGTCAGCCGTGCTGATTGCCGATGCGGCGGGCGTCGCCGCTGAGTTGGCAGGACGGCTTGCGGCAGAGAACATTCAGCCGCTGCTCATTCCCTTCGGCGAATCACGACAACTCGACGAACTCTTGGCAGACCTGCCTCTGGATCGGCGGACGTTAATTGTATTCGCGGCTGGGTTATCATCGGTCCCCTCCGACTGGAAAGGACTTGCCGAGTGCCCTGCTGTTCCGTTGCTCCTGCAACTCGCACAAACCTTGCACAAGCGGGAAGGAGTTCCACGTTTGGTCGTGGTCACCAACGGAGCGGCCGGTGTGCCGGGTGACCGGCATCTTGACCTTGGACAGGCAATTCTGCATGGATTGGCGCGGGTCATCCGCAACGAATGCCCGAGAGTTCCGCTGACCCTGATCGATTTGAGCACGACATTCCCGCCGAGCGAACTTGTGGCGCTCATGGGTGAGTTACTGCATATTCGCCGTGATCGGGACGAGTCGGAAATTGCGATCCGCGGCGACGAAAGATATTTGCGGCAGTTGATAGCAGTGGATCGGGAAGCCGCGGAGGAGGCTGCAAGTTCTGATGAGGCCGGTAGTGGCGGTTTCTATCGTGCCGAAGTAAGTGATCCAGGCATGCTCGACCAGATCGTCTTTCGCCGGATTCGGTCAGGCGAACCTGGAGACGACGAGGTGGAAATTGCTGTCGAGGCAACGGCCTTGAACTTTAAGGACATTATGAACGCCATGGGTTTGTTGCCGGAAAACGCGGTTTCCGGTGGGTTGGCCTCTAACCGGCTCGGTCTGGAAGTTGCGGGCCGTGTCCTTCATACGGGGTTAAATGTTCGTCATGTGAAAGTCGGCGACGATGTGATAGCGCGAGTGGCCAATGGTTTTAGTGGGCGTGTGACCGCGCCCGGACATTGCGTGGCACCGCGACCGAAACAGCTGACACCGCTGGAGGGTGCCGCTGTTCCTGTCGTTTTCATTACGGCGTGGTATTCGTTGTGCCATTTGGCACGCATGACGCGCGGCGAGACAGTTTTGCTGCATTCAGCCGCTGGCGGCGTCGGTGGCGCGGCAATTCAGTTAGCTCAGCGAGCAGGCGCAAAGGTCATCGCCACAGCGGGGACCAGGGAAAAGCGAGCATATTTGCGGAAGATGGGTGTCGAGCATGTCTTTGATTCGCGGTCGCTCGACTTTTTTAACCAGGTGATGGAGGTCACTAATGGATGTGGTGTAGATATCGTGCTGAATTCCCTGACAGGTCGTTTCATCGCCCAAAGTCTGAAATGCCTTGCACCATTTGGCCGCTTCGTTGAACTTGGAAAGGCGGATATCTATCGCAATAGCAAACTGAACCTCGAACGGCTCGGTGAGAATATCTCCTACTTTGTAGTCGATGTTGACCGGCTCGCGGCTCAAAAGCCACAGTTGCATCAGCAGGTGTTCAACGAGGTGGTCACCATGTTCGATCGGAACGAATTAGTGCCGCACGAAATCACCGAGTTTCCAATTTCTAAACTTCCCGATGCGCTCAGATTCATGACACGCGCTGCGTATCGGGGCAAGATCGTGATGAACATGCGGCACGATCACGTCAGAACGCTGCCGCCGCGAAATGCGACGTTTCGGCCTGATCGCACGTATCTGATTTCCGGTGGTGCCAGCGGATTCGGGTTGGAGATCGCGCGTTGGATGGCCAGATGCGGTGCACGGCATCTGGTTCTGCTGAGCCGGAGCGGCCCGAAGAGCGACGCCGATCTGGCGACCATCGAGACGATCAGGTCCCAAGGTACCCACGTTCATCTGCCCCATATCGATATCACCGATCCAGCGGCAGTCAATGAGGTTATCCAGGGCATCCAGAGCCGAACCCCGACACTGGCCGGAGTCATCCACGGTGCCGCAGTGCTTGACGATGCGTCGATTCCCACGATGGAAATGGAGCGGTTCGCTCGGGTCTTCAAACCCAAAGCTCAGGGGGCCTGGAACCTGCACGAGGCGACAGTAACGACCGGCGCAGAGCTGGATTTTTTCCTGATGCTTTCTTCCATCTCGTCTGTACTGGGGCTCTATGGCCAGGCAAATTATGCCTCGGCCAACTACTTCCAGGACGCGCTGTCTCAATACCGCCGACAACTTGGACTGCCGGCAACTTCGGTCAACCTTGGCGTCCTGGGCAGCTACGCAGGCATGTCCAGTTCTGCGAACGAGAAACAGGACATCGTGGGGATTCTGGAGTCCCAGGGTATGTACGTCATGCCTCTGAAGGACGTGCTGGCGAAGCTGGAAGCGGCTTTGGTTCAACAGCCTGTGCAGCGGATGACCGCTCGACTGGACTGGCCATGGTTCCGAATCGCATATCCTCATTTGGCGCGTGATTCTCGATTCATAGAGGTGATGAGTGACGCGGCTTTGGCGCGGGCATTTCGGCCCAGGGGTACTGGCCTGCGCACAGAACTTGCGGAAATGGCAAGCCACGAGCGAGTTGAACGCCTGCAGCAGGAACTGGCGAACAGGCTGGCGCGGATCCTTGACGTTTCTCCGGAGCGATTCGATGTATCCAGGTCCATCGATAGCTTCGGCCTGGATTCGCTGATGCTGACAGACCTGCAGGTCTCGATCGTCCGCGCGCTCAATGTCAGTGTCCCGCTCATCAAGCTTCTCAAGGGACCGAGCATCGCGATGCTTGCCGCAGAATTGTTGGCGCAGATTGAGAACTGTGACGCAAACGATCCGGACAACATGCAGCATGCCTCGGTCCCGACCGAAGCCTTCACACTGGCTGATCTGGACGGAGTGCGTGTCTTGAACCGCTGGCTCATTCGCGGCAGCTGCGATGCCGATGCTCCCGTCCGACTGATCTGCTTTCATTCTATGGGAGTCGGTGCGTCCCTGTTCACGAATTTCCTGCTCAATCCGCCGGATGGCTGTGACGTTCTGGCTGTGCAAACTCCGGGGCGGGAGAATCGGATTGATGAGATCGCGGTCGAGAATGTGGAGAGCCTCGTGGATCAAGTCGTACCATATCTTCTTCCTCTTTTCGATCGTCCGGTGATTTTCTGGGGACACAGCTATGGTGGCATCGTGGCGCAGGAAGTCATTCGTCGTTTGTGTGATCAGCACAGCCTTGAGCCGTTGCATTTTGTGGTGACCGGAACTGTGGCACCACATCTGATTCACTTATGGCAGAAGCGTGAAGTTCTGCTCAAGGCCATGGTTGAAGACAACAGTCCGGAATACCTGATGTCGCTTTCGCGGTATGTGGATGATCCGGAGTTCATCAAGTCGATCCTGCCACTCATGCGGCGTGATTATCCATTATTGCAGAACTACCGCTTTCAGCTGCGCTCACCGCTGGATTGCCCGATCACTGCGTTTGCAGCCCGGCAAGACGACTTTGTGTACACCGACGAAATTCGCGAATGGGCTCAACACACGTGCAGTACCTTTGAACTCCTCGAAGTTGATGGTGACCATTGGTTTCTGAACCGCAACCGGGCGTTCATCGTCGCCACGCTGCAGGAAATTGCCGCAAACCACCCTGGAAATTTAGCCTCGCACCTCGCCCAGTCTGCGACCAGAGGAAGGGACGAGTAATTGCGACAAAATGATTCTGTTGACGCACCCGATGACAGCCGTGTAATCGGCGGTCGCTACAAAGTTTTGTGCCGACTGAAAAGTGCGGACAATAAAGAAACGCTGCTGACTACCGATCTCAAACGCGACGCGAAGGTGGTGCTCAGGACGGCATTGGCGTCAGCGTTTACCGCCTCAGCGAAAATGCGGCTTGAGCACGAGGTCCACGTCCTCTCGCGAGACGGAAATAAGGGATTTTCGCGGCTGATCGCCTTTGGCTCCGAGGGTGATATTGTCTATGTCGTGATGCCTTTTGTCCGCGGAATCACTCTCGAGGAGCGGTTGCGACAAGGATCACTTTCCGTCATGGACACGATGACCGTAGGCCGTGCGATCCTGACATCGCTGTGTGCATCGCATGCTGTCAACGTGCTGCACCGCGACGTCAAGCCAGCCAATGTGATCGTGAACGAAAGCCTGCCGCTGCTCGAGGCGACGCTGACCGATTTCGGCTTCCCGCAAAGCTCCGGTTTGAACTCGAGCGTGCAGGAGGAATGGGTTGGTACTGCGCAGTATCTGTCGCCTGAGTCGGCCGGATTGCTGGACCAGGAAGTGACGGCGTGTTCCGATTTGTACTCGACCGGGATCGTACTCTTCGAGTGCCTAGCTGGCCGACCTCCCTTTTCTGGCAAAAACGTCGGAGAAGTCTTACGGCAGCATATGACGGTGCAGCCGCCGGAATTGCGCAGCCTGGGATTGACGGTGCCTCGTGTGTTGGATGAAGTCATCCAGCGGCTGTTGCGCAAGGATCCGCGCGACCGTTACCAAACGGCCGATGCCGTCGTGGCCGACCTCAATGTGATTGCTGACGCCCTGCAAAATGGCGAGTCCGAGCCGGCCCTCGTCGTCGGGTTGCAGGATCGCCGTCGTACGCTCACCGAGCCGGCATTCGTTGGCCGAGGTCAGGAGTTGGCGGCGCTGGAAGTGCAATTGATGCGCACTCAGCAGGGCCGGGGAGGCCTGGTGTTGCTGGAAGCCGAATCCGGAGGCGGGAAGAGTCGCCTGCTCTCCGAGTTTGCGCTGCGCGGGGCGCAACAGGGGATCTGGATTTTACGCGGACAGGGGCTGGATCAGACCGCCCAGCGTCCATTTCAACTGCTGACGGGAGTGGCGGAAGGCTTGATCGCTGCGGCCCGACTGGAACCCGGTGTGGAGGACCAGATCCGGACCCGATTGGGAGACCAACTGGATGCTGCTTGTTCCGCATTGCCAGAGTTAGCGGAGATATTCGGATACAATGTGACTCGTGAACTGGGGCCAGAAACGTTCGCGGAAACACGCAGTGTGCAGGCGCTCGCGAGTTTGCTGGATGCGATGGCGGGCACGGGACGACCATTAGTGATACTGCTCGATGACTGCCAATGGGCCGATCAGCTGACTCTCAAGGTTCTGGTGAACTGGCAGCGCCGCACCACAACTCCCAGGAGTCCGATTCTTGTGGTCGCCGCGTTCCGCTCGGAAGAAGTTGCGGCGAGCCATCCGTTGCGAACTCTACAGTCGGTCGCTCATATATCGCTGCCTTCGTTTCCGGCGGACAACGTGCGGAAACTGGTTGAATCCATGGCAGGGCCATTGCCCGATGAAGCAGTCAATGTTATCGAACGCTTGGCCGAGGGAAGCCCGTTCATGGCTGCGGCAACGTTGCGCGGACTCCTGGAATCCGGCGCTCTGGTTGCGATGCCAAGGGGATGGCGAGTTGAGCCTTTGGCGATGGCGGACCTGCAGTCTTCGCGGCACGCCGCCACGTTCCTCGCGCGTCGAATCGAATTGTTGCCTGAAACAACGATCAGGCTGCTCTCCGTGGGTGCGGTCCTGGGTAAGGAGTTTGACCTGTTCACTGCTTCGAAGCTGGCAGGTCAGGATTCGACGCAGGCGATCGCGGCGTTTCACGAAGCGCAGCAACGACATATCGTCTGGGCAAAGGGTACTGACGCGGGATGCGCCTTCGTGCATGACAAGTTGCGTCGAACATTGCTCGATCGTTTGCCTGAGAATGATCGCCGGGAATTGCATCTGCGTGCTGCAGTCGCACTCGAATCGGAGAGCCCGGATCGGGTCTACGACCTGGCGTATCACTTCGACGCAGCCGGAGACAGCGAACGTGCTTTGCCGTTTGCTCTGGCGGGCGCAGAGAATGCACGAGCCCGCCATGCGCTGGAACTTGCCGAAGAGCAGTATCGTATCGCGGAGCGAGGTGCTCCTGCCGACAGGGCAATCTGCTATGAGATTGCTGCGGGCCTGGGCGATGTGCTCATGCTGCGGGGCCGCTATGCCGAAGCCGCAGAATATACTGAAGCCGCCCGTGAATTGGCCCAGGGCGACGTTGCGAAAGCCCAGATCGAAGGCAAGCTGGGCGAACTCGCTTTCAAGCGAGGCGATATGAAGACTGCAATGGTGGCCATCGAACGTGCCCTGGCGCACCTCCGGTTGAAGGCACCGCAATGGACCGTCGGATTCATCATCCAATTGGCGCGAGAAGCAATTGTGCAGGTCATACACTCATTGTTTCCTCGCTTCTTTCTGGCGCACAGAAAACTTAAACTCGCCGAGAAAGAGCTTCTCGTAATCCGTCTGCAAAATCGTCTGGCATACGCATATTGGTTTAAGCGAGGACCAATTCCGTGCCTCTGGAGCCACTTGCGCGGCATGAATCTGGCCGAGCAGTATCCCCCTACGCAGGAATTGGCTCAATCCTATTCGATACACGCCCCGGTCATGAGCCTGCTCGCCTGGTTCAGACGTGGAATTTCTTACGCGCAAAAATCCTTTGCAATATATAAGTCGTTCGGTGACATTTGGGGGCAAGGACAGTCCATTTCATTCGAAGGGATCGTCTACTACACGGCCTCGCGGTTTGAAGAAGCAATCGGGAAATTTCGCGAGGCCGTGCGAATGATGGAGCGAACGGGCGACTATTGGGAGGTTAACATTGCCTGTTATCACATTGCCAACACACTTTATCGGATGGGAGACCTTGACGGTGCCGTTGCTGAGGCCAAGCGAATCCACAGGGCCGGGCTGGAAGTTGGTGACGTGCAGGCATCGGGAATCTGCTTCGACGTCTGGGTACGGGCCAGCGGTGGTCAGATAAATCTGGAAGAACTGCAGACCGAACTCGATCGCACGCGCGAAGACGCTCAAGGGAGTGCCCAGGTGATGTTGGCTGAAGGGGTTCGCCTATTCATGATGGATCGCGTCGAACAGGCTGAAATCGTCTTTGCAACAGGATATAAAAACGCGGAAGAAGCTGGGGTCATCAATTCCTGGGTCTACCCGCTTCGTTGCTGGCTTGCCTCAGCTTTGCGTCGACAGGCCGAGAGGACTTCCCGTTGGTTGCCGGGCCATCGGGCCGCTTTGCTCAGACGAGCAAGCAAGGTCGCTTCGGCAGCAATTCGTGTTGCCCGCACATTTCAAAATGACCTGCCTCATGCGCTGCGGGAAGCCGGGCTGATTGCCGCCATGCAGGGTTCCGTCAAGCGAGCGAGGAAACATCTGGATGAAAGTCTGGCAGTGGCCGAGCGGCAGGGGGCACGTTTTGAGCATGCTCAGACGCTGCTGGCCCGCGGGCGTGTGGGCATGGAGGTTGGCTGGCCGGGTGCGGCAGGAGATTTAGCGACTGCTCGGCAGGCACTCCGTGCTCTCGGTGCGGACTTTGCGCTGGACGAGGCACAAGTACAGGAACAAGCACCTGCGAAAACGGCGACGTTGTCCCTGGTTGATCGTTTCGACACGGTACTTGATGCCGGACGTCGCATCGCCTCCGCGCTGGAGCGGAAGACCATCTTCAACGAAGTCCGCGACGCAGCGGTGCGACTGTTGCGTGGGGAACGTTGCTTGCTGCTCCAGCTTCAGGGGGACGATGGCAACGAGAACCTGACCGCATCCTCCGGAGAGATCGGCACGGATTACAGCCGCAGCATGGCTGACCGTGCTCTCGCTGCGGGCAAGGTGATTGTCTTCAAAGAAGACAGGGCCGAAGAGGAAGGCGCGTTGCTCGCTGGCGTCCGTTCAGCCCTGTGTGCGCCCGTGTTTGTGCGTGGCCAACCGGCTGGCTGTTTCTATGTCGATCATCGCAACGTCAGCGGGCTGTTCGGTGAAGATGAAGAGCGCCTGGCCTCGTTCATCGCGACCATCGCTGGCGCGGCTCTCGAAAACGCAGAAGGCTTTGCGCGACTTGAGCAATTGAATGCCACGCTGGAACAACGCGTGGCGGAACGCACGGCGGCCGCCGAAGCCCGCGCTCAGGAACTTGCAGTGTCCAACACGGAACTGGAGCGCACGGCGGCCGAGCTGCGCCGCAGCGAAGATGAACTGCGAACGGCGAAAGAAGTTGCCGAGAAGGCCAACCGCGCCAAAAGTGATTTCCTGGCGAACATGAGCCATGAAATCCGGACTCCAATGAATGGCGTGATGGGAATGTCAGAGTTGGCCCTTCAGACGTCTCTTACGGACCAACAACGAGAGTATCTGAACATCGTGTTGCAGTCGGCTGACGCATTGCTGCGGCTGCTCAACGACATTCTCGACTTCTCCAAGGTGGAAGCCGGAAAACTGGAACTGGAGACGATTGATTTTCTCCTCCGCGACAGCCTGGGCGATGCCATGCACACCTTCGGTCTGAAGGCCGCCGAAAAAGGTGTGGAATTGACCTACCTCGTCCCGCCGGATGTGCCCGACGCCCTCATCGGCGATCCGGGGCGACTGCGACAAATCGTGATCAACCTCGTGGGAAATGCATTCAAATTCACCGAGCAGGGTGAAATCGTCATTGTCGTCACCGTTGAGTCGCTCGAAGAATCTCACGTCGAGCTGCACTTCATCGTCAGTGACACGGGGATAGGGATACCAGTCGAAAAACAACAGCAGATTTTTGCAGCTTTCAGTCAAGCTGACACTTCCACCACCCGCCGATACGGTGGCACTGGTCTGGGACTTGCGATCTCGATGCAACTGGTCAAGCTCATGAATGGCAACCTCTGGGTCGAGAGCACGCCGGGCGAGGGGAGCGCGTTCCATTTTACGGTCACGTTTGGTCTGGCATCAGGGGCTCCTGCCAGCTTTTGGCTGAGTCCCGAAGGACTGGCGGGCGTGCCCGTGCTCGTTGTGGATGACAATCGCACCAATCGCCGGATCCTCGAAGATCTGCTCACGAACTGGGGGATGCGACCAGGTATGGCAGTCGGCGGACGGGAAGCACTGGTTCAATTGAAAGACGCTGCGAAGCGCGGGGAGCCGTTTCGCCTGGCATTGCTGGATGTCATGATGCCCGACATGGATGGTTTTACGCTGGCGGAACTGATTCGTGAGGACCCCAGCCTGGAGGACTGTACTCTGATCATACTGTCAACGGCCGGACAGACGGAGGACTCCACGCGCTGCGAGGAACTTGGGATTGCCCGATACCTGATCAAGCCGGTCAAGCACTCTGACTTGCGCGAAACGATATTGCGAACGCTGAGCACCGAGGTGGTACCGTCCGCCCCGAGACGGCCCGTCCCGATGTCGGTGGCCGAATCCCCGCGATCTCTCCGCATCCTGCTCGCGGAGGATGGGGTGATCAATCAGCGTGTCGCCTGCGGTCTGCTTGAGAAACGCGGGCATAAAGTGATTGTGGCGAACAACGGTCGCGAAGCTGTCGAGGCAGTTGAGCGTGAGGCATTCGATCTCGTGCTGATGGATTTGCGGATGCCGGAGATGGACGGCATTGAGGCGACTGCTGCCATTCGCCAGCGGGAACAAACCTCTGGCAACCACATCAGGATCATTGCCATGACGGCAGATGCCCTGAAAGGCGACCGAGACCGATGCCTTGCCTCCGGTATGGACGACTATTTAACGAAACCAATCCGTCCAAAAATCCTGTATGCGATGCTGGATGGTCTGATTCCGACTGCGCACATTGACAGCGTTTCCGTGCCGGCGGAAGCGATCATTGACTGGGACGCCGCGCTTGAACAAATGGGCGGAAGTCACGGGACGTTGCGGGAAATGATCACGCCGTTTATCGAGGAAAGCGGCGAACTTCTGTCGGAGCTGCGTGAGGCCATCAAAACGCAGCGCATGGAGGATGTGCATCGCCTGGCCCATACGATCAAGGGGACTGCGTTCTGCTTTGCTGCCGAGCCCACGGCGGCTGCGGCAGCACGGCTGGAGATGATGGGCAGGAGCAATAACCTGACCGATGCGGACGAGGCTTGTGCATCCCTCGAATACGAGGTCGAACGACTCACGCAGGCTCTCGTGGACTTTGCGAAAAACTAAGAACCCCTAAAAACTCCGTGGCCGCGCGTTAATTCTCCGCAGACGATGGCGGTTCGATTGCCGGCTTGCTCTCATGAGTCCCGGGCACTGTGATTTCCGGCAGGAGAGGTTTGTGGCGGTAGTAGACTTCCAGCGTCAGCGTAGCAAGGCACGTGGTGAGGAGGCGACCGCCTGACAAACTGTATTCGGCTCGATCACGCGGAATCCAGCTGCCTTTTTCGGGACCGTCGGTTTCCTGCCGGGTAATTAACTCATCCCGCATGCGACTGTTCCAGCGCTCCCATTCCGGGCCACCCCAGTTTTTCAGGACCTGAGTGGCAAAGTAGTTTGTGTAGTAATTTTCGGTCGAAGTGCTTTTGTCAATCAATGCGATACCGGCGCGCAGATCGCCATCATTGCGGCCCCAGCCGAGATACATCCGACTCAGGAGCGCCATTGAGGTGACTGACATCGCATATGTCTTCTTTTCGACTTCGTAACCGTATCGTCCGGCACCATCGACGGAGACGCTGTCCAGATAAAACGAAATGCCTTTCCACGCTGCATCCGGGATCCTGATCCCGGCTTTTTCCGCCGCCTTGAGTGCCATCACCTGAATGGCTGTAGCGGACGTGGAACCACCGTGTTGAGGATTGTAACGCCAGCCGCCGCCGCGTGGATCCTGTGAATTGATCAGGAACAAGACGGCCCCTTCTGCTGCAGGTTTCAGTTTGCGATCCTTCGTCATGCCATACGCTTCACAAAGTGCAAGGGTCGCCGCCCCGTGAACGTAGTAGGCATAATTCGGATCCGAATCGTCATCCGCCTTGTTCACGACGCCACGCAGATCATATCCGGCGGGAGCTGCTATGCCGATACTGGTCAGGAACGCAAGCCCGGCCTGTACCTGTTTCTGGTACTGTCCTTCCTTATGGGTTTGTCCGGCAGCGAGAAACGGAAGTAACGCATAGGCGGTGCCTCCGATAGGATTGTTCACAGAACCTTTATGCGTGCATGGTCCGACGTCAACAAAATCCCATGTTCCGTTGACTCGCTGCCGCGCGGCCAGCCATTCAAGTGCGAAACCGACGGCGGATTCGCTGGCGGCTGAACCGCCGAATTTTTCCAGCAGCACCTTGCGACCTGCTGCACTGCGATTGTCGATCGCTCCGAGGTCATTGCCTTCCGTTGATTCTGGCGACGAGGGTGCTGTTCCCTCGGGAGTTTCGGGCAGCAAAGCATCGGCCAGTTCGACTGCCGGCATGGGTTCCGGGATCGGCTCGGGTTCGGGCATAGGTTCCGAAACGGGCTCAGGTTCCGGTTCTTCAATCATCTCTTCTACGGGCTGTTCCAGTTGTTCGCCTGATTCTTCTGCCGGTGGTTCGATCGGAATTGATTCTTCAACTGCTTGCATTGTGTCGGACATGCTGGCGATGATCGGCGGCACAGGAACGTCTTCAAAGAATTCCATTTGCCTCAGTGCAAGCATGAACAAGACCAGTCCGGTGAGTACAAAACTCATGGCGGCAGGTTTGCTGCTGCGTTTCAATTCCAGCGTCAGTTCTTCACTCGTCGAACGCAACTGTGGTTTGAGATCCGATTCTTTCGCTTTCACGCGAACTTTTTCTGCGGCGTCAAGCCCAACCCGTCTCGCGCGTTCCAGAACCGAACGCACTGAGACTGGACGATTTGCTTTCCTACGGGGCGCGAGAGCGACCGCAGCAGGTGCTGACTTGTCGGCTGCCTTGTCGCCTGGTGCAGAAGGCATAGAATTGATTGTCGCGTTCGGAAATGGCGATGCATTCGTGGTTGCGGGGTCTGCTCCGATTTCCGCTGCCATAAATCTGGCAGACGGAGAATAAAACGCACGTCCGGTCAGTGCCGGATCCGGGGTCTCAGGATTTGCGTTCGCAGGGCTCAAGGCAGTTGCAGCTGGACGCACAATCGCAGGAGCAGTTGTGGTTTCGACAGTTGACATTGTCGCGTTGATGGGAGCGGCAGGAATTCCCGTGTATGCCTCGCGCTCCAACTGGTGAACTGAATGAAATGCAAGCGACGCATTGCCGGACAACGCCTGTTCAGCAAGTGCCGAAAATCGCTGCGACAATGAGAGGTACTGCTGCGCAAGTGAAGCGTGATGCACAGACGCCGAAATGGCCTCCTGCGCTCGCTGCCTCAGAAACTCGGCAAACTGTTCCGGAGACTGCGGATTGGGCTGGCTGTCGGAGGATGGATTCATGTCACTTAGGGGCAAGGAGAGTAGTTCGAGACTCCATAATCACCCAGAGCGCCTCATGCGCTGCGTACATACTGTTCCAGTGTAGCCATGATTCAAGCTTTGGGCAATTCTGGCGACGCTGAACTAAGAAAATCTTCGGGGAGAGCGGTGTAATGCATGGCGAACAGATGGCGATTGTTCGCAAGCGATTCTTTGTCCGGGACAATCAAGGCGAGAACATCGAAGCGTACGACAATGTACTCGGTGCTATGGTGGGTGATTGGCGGGATCTGCTTGCTGCTGCGGCAATCGGGTAGACGTTGATGTGAGCGGCGCGGGGTCAGGACAAGTCATTTCGCAGCGCGACTGTGATCTCCATGCGAACGGTTTCATCGACTTCCAAAGTAAGGCGGGTTCGCAGGGCAGAGTCAGCGCCCGCAGAATTGAGCCGTCCGAGTGCCCATGCGGCGGTGCCGCGAACCAGGGGTTCTGTGTCATCGAGTGCCACGATGAGTTGCGGTTCTGCCGCGCGATCTCCGGCATTGCCAAGGACAATCGCGGCATTTCGCAGCAGCCCGGCCCTGCCCGGTCGAGACATCGGAGAATTTCTGAAGCGTGTCTCAAATTGTTCAGCGGACAGTGTCAGCAATTCACGACAGTCGATAGGGTTCATCGACCGTAGATGCTGAAATTCCTGCAGCGTGTCGTCCGGCGAGAATCGATTCCACGGACAAACGTCCTGGCAAATATCACAACCAAACAGCCATTCTCCGATGCCATTTCGCAGATCAAGTGGTATCGGTTCCCTGCGATGCTCAATTGTCAGATAGCTGATGCAGCGTCGCGCATCCAGAACACCGGGTTCCGGAAATGCGTCGGTCGGGCAGGCATCAAGGCAGCGTGTACATGAGCCGCAGTAATTCTGTTCGAAGGGTTTGTCGTATTCAAGTTCGATGTCGGTCAGTACCGCACCCAGAAAGAACCAACTGCCGATCGCGCGGCTGATGAGCATCGTGTTTTTTCCAAACCAGCCGATGCCGGCCAGTCGACCGAAGTCACGTTCCAAAAGCGGTGCCGTGTCGATGACGACTCGTGTGCGTGCCGTCGGCAACTCAGTTTGCAGGAGATCGGCCAGTTTCTGCAATCGCGGTTTCAACACGTCATGGTAGTCCGCCGATCCCCATGCATATCGCGCGACTCGTCCACCCGCTGCAGGCTCTGCACCGTCGTTGTAATTCATCGCAGCCATAATGACGCTGCGGGTTCCCTGCATGACTCCATCGGGATGGCGGTAAGCATCCTTGCGGCGTGCGACCCATTGCATGTCAGCAGCGTGGCCGCTGTCAATCCATTGCAGCAATCGATGAAACCCCGTCGGCGTCACGGCGGGGGCAATCCCGATCTGTGCGAAGCCAAGCTCAAGGCCAAGGGATTTGATGCGTTGGGAAATCATGTGACTTGTGGGGGGTACAAAGTAGGCATCACTCTCCGAGTGATGGATGTTTGACGTGGCCAATTCAATCGCATTTCGTCACTCGGAGAGTGACGTCTACATTAATCACAGTCGTTGCAGATGTCTGTGACCGATCGTTGCGACGTCATTGGCAGCCACTCGCAGCAGCGGAGAATAATGTGGATGACGCCCATCCTTGTACGGATTGTTGCTGCGGGTGTTGTAGCAGCAGATGAAAGCCCAGCGAGGATTCTCACTGACGTTTTGATCTGAGCGATGCAGCGTATTGCCGTGAAACAGCACTGCCGATCCAGGTGCCATTTCCACATGGATCAGTTCCATGCGTTGCAGCGCGACGTTGACACGTTCCATATCGGCACCGGTCTGATCACCGCGTTTGATGTGATCAATCCGGCCCATGCGATGCGAACCGCGCAAAACCTGCAGGCAGCCGTTGTCTCTGGTCGCCCGATCGACCGCGAACATGCAACTTGCCATATCGGGCAGCAGACAGCCATTGTTGTACCAGTAACCATAATCCTGGTGCCACGTCCATGCTCCGCCGACACGCGGTTCTTTCAGGATCATTTTGTGATGGTAGTGATAGACTTCATCGCCCAGCAGCGATTCCATCGCTGTGACAAGAGGTTCTGCCTGCACGATGGCCGCGTAAAGGGAATCGGCTGGCAGCTCATTTTCCACCACGAGATCGACCGAACCGCCTTCACCGTCGGCACGAGATACCCGAGCTGCCGTAAGTGCATGGTCTCGACGGGCAATTGTACCGAGCAGCTCCGTTTCTGCCGCGTCCAGCAGGTTCTCAACAACGATGTAGCCGTCGCGGTCGAACGCTTCGATGGCGTCCAGAGTCAAAAATCCGGTTTTCATTGTTGCCTCATGCCTTCAGAAACTCGATCGCTTCCCGAACGCCGATGGTGCCTTCATAAATCGCCCGCCCTGTGATCGCACCGATCAGATTTGGATGGCCAGCGGCAATTTCTTTGAGAGCAGCAATGTCGTCCATTGTTGTGACACCTCCGGACGCGATCACTGGCAGACCCAGATTGGCCAGGGTACGGAAATCGTTCAGAGTCTGTTCGTCAATGCCCTGCATCATGCCGTCATTCGCGATGTTTGTATAGATCACAGCCGCAAGCGGCACGCCGACGAATCGGTGCGCCAGTTCTGTCACGGAGACTTTGGAAACTTCCAGCCAGCCATCAGTCGCCACCATCGAATCCCGCGCGTCCAGGCCAAGCGCCAGTTGATGCGGAAAAAGAGCACACATCTCAGCAAACCAATCCGGTTCGCGAAGCGCCTTCGTGCCGATGATCACGCGATCAACGCCGGTTTTTTCGAGCGTGGATCGGACGTTGTCTTCGTTGCGAATCCCGCCGCCCAGCTGACAGGGAATTCCGGTGGCCGTGACGATTCTTCGTACGACCTCCTGATTCACCGGACGTCCGGCTTTCGCGCCGTCAAGATCCACGAGATGCAGACGCTCTGCCCCTTCATCCCGCCAACGCAGCGCCATCTCGACCGGGTCATCTGAAAACACTGTGCTGTCGTCATAATTTCCCTGACGAAGTCGAACGCAGCGACCTTCAAGGAGGTCGATCGCAGGAAGAAGCTGGAGCATGCAGGAACTTCAGGTCTGATTTGTCAAGGGAAGATATGGGAGATCCATGTTTGCTGTCTGCAGAGTTATTCGACACTTGCCGTCGCCAGGTCTGCTGTGACTTCCACGAAATTCCTGAGCAGCTGCATCCCGCATGACTGACTCTTTTCCGGATGGAATTGAGTCGCCATGACATTGTTTCTGGCGACGACTGAAACGAACGGACGACCATAGTCGGTTGTCGCAGCGATCCACGAACGATCCGTCGGAGCGACGTGATAACTATGGACAAAGTAAAACCATGGTTCAGGACCAAGACCCTGAAGCAATCTATGATCCGGTTGCGAACTGCATTCCAGTTGATTCCAGCCCATGTGCGGGATCTTGTATTCCGCAGGCAGGTTAAAACGCTGGACAGTGCCAGGGATGATGCCCAGTCCTTCGTGTTCACCGTCTTCCAGTGACACATCCATCAGTAACTGCAGTCCCAGACAGATTCCAAGGAACGGTCGATCGGCGTCAATATGATCCTTAATGACATTGATCAGATCATGCTGACGCAGCGCGGCAATCGAATCCTGAAACGCCCCGACGCCGGGCAGCACGACGCGCGTTGCGGCGGCAATCGTGGCAGCGTGAGAACTGATGATCGCGGGTTCTCCAATACGTTCGAATGCCTTTTGAACGCTGCGAAGATTGCCCATTCCGTAGTCGATGATGATTGTTGAAGACATTGATGTGCTCAGAAAACGCTAAGGACCGCTCGATCAATTGCTGTCTCATTTATACCGATCACCCCACGCCATTTAATGATTTATCGTCGTGTTTTCACCGGGTTTCTCGGAGTCCTTTCTCCCCCTGGCAATCGGGAGAAAGTGGTTGGAGGCCGGACTAGGGGGTTATTCGCTGGTTCGGACGCTGTCAAATCCTTAACGGCGTTGCGGGCCGGGGTGCCTCAAAATGACATCGTGCCCAAACTTACGATGCACTCGTTGTCCCGAAACTCTGTGTACGACATTCTTTTCAAGCCGACGGGTGGATGAGTCAATAAACTCTT
This sequence comes from Candidatus Kuenenia stuttgartensis, assembly GCA_945861465.1. Lineage (GTDB taxonomy): Bacteria > Planctomycetota > Planctomycetia > Planctomycetales > Planctomycetaceae > SXXK01. Next base: position 13,246 of record CAMAVB010000043.1, on the reverse strand, counting down.
GACACTGCCAAACAGCCCGATATCTTGAAGACAAAAATACGTGATTGATGATGTTGTCACTGTCCAGAAAGCGGAGCGATTGCTGTCACCTGCCGATTCGGACATCCGTTCGTAGAGTTTGTTCGGAGAATTCGAATTGTAACACTTGACTCCGGCAAAATTTGCCTGAACTTCAGTGAGTGACGTATTCGCCAACGATTGCAGTTGACGATGGAATGACCGTATTATACGACGGCTGATCGACATGAGAGTTGGTCAGTGATAAATCGCAGTGTTTGTGTTTCGTGCTTTCCAACACGCCCGCTTTAAGCTGGCTCAGGGGCAATTCGATGGCTTCAAAAGACAGTAATGGCCTGGTCATTTCGCTCTCGATCTTCGTCCTCCTCACCGTTGGGCTGGGCGTTGCGTGGTACATGACGTGGGCTCACAGCACCGACCTGCAGACGCAATTGACTGCTTCAAAGAAGGCGGAGGGGGAATCGAAAGGAATCATCATCGATAAAGACACGCAGTTGAATGTGTTGAAGCAGGTCATCGGGCACGGGAATCCTGAAAGTCCAACCGATGAGGTTGTCACTGGAGTCCGCACGGAGATTGCAGCTCTGGCAGGTGACGGTTCTGCGAGCGCTCTAAGCCTCGAACCGGCCCTGATCAAGAACACTACGGATCGTGACATCAACATTGCTGCGGCAACCGAACGTGGAATCCTGGCTCAAACGATCGCGGAAGAAAAGAAAGCCGCGGAGGACAGGCACGTGACTACGATGAATTCGATGCAGACACAGGTCAGCGCAAAAGAAGAAGAGCTGCGAAACATGGAAGCGTTGCACGGCGAACAGTTGAGGGCTCGCGATAAACAAATCGATGAACTCAAGATCACCGTTCGTGAGGAGCAGGATAAGTTCACGACATTGCAGACGCAGTCATCGCGTGAGATCGAAGAACTGAAAAACGATATTATCGAAAAACGCATTGCTCTGACCGAACTGCGGAAGAAAGCCCGCGAGCTGGAAGATCAGAGTTTCGAGCGCGAGGATGGCCGTCTGGTGTTTGTCGATCAGAGTTCCCTCACTGGCTCGATCGATCTTGGCAGTCGTGACGAACTTCGCGTAGGTACGACTTTCTCCGTCTACAAGAAGAACAACAGCGGTGTCGGTCGACGCAGCAATGAAGACATCAAAGGGAAAATTGAAGTCATTCAGATCACCGGCGACCATAATGCCGTGGTGCGAATCGTCGATCAGCTCCCAGGTGATCCGCTGGCAAAAGAAGATCCGATTTACTCACCCATTTTCGCCTCTGGTCAGAAGCTGGAAATCGCGGTGGCGGGACTGGTCGATTCCGATGGTAGTCCCCTCGCTGACCGGGACGAGTTTATCCGACTGGTGAATGGCGCGAATGCAAAGATTGTGATTCAAATCAGCGATGATGCAAAACTGGTTGATCAGGACCTGAATGAACTGACGGAAGCCGACCCGATCGCGACGCTGATTACCGAGAAGACGCGATTCCTGATCATCGGAGACCTTGGAACATCCAATCAGACTCAGGACAGCGTCAAGCAGGCTCTCTATCAAAAAATGCAGCTGAATGCGTCAAAAATGGATAATGCAGCATTGAATCATGGCGTGTATGTGATCAGCCTGTCAAATTTCCTCGAATGGATCGGATACTCTCGCAAAAATATCGCATTCAAGCCCGGCGATAAATTCCCCGGCTTTCTGACGAATGGCGGACTCAGTTCAACGGTCAGTGGCAAGCCACGACCGCAACCATCTCCGGCCACCGTTTCAGGCATATTCTCCAAGCCGGGCCGCAAGCCACAAGCATCCAACGGTGCTGTCAGTGGACTGTATGCCAACCCATCCGACGACGAATAACGTTTGCCGATAAGCGAGACCTGGACAGTCAATCCCCGGTGACATTTCACCGGGTATTCTTTTTTGGACTCAGCACATGCTGTTCCTCCGCGCAGATCTGTTTTCACGCGGCAGCTAAGGACTGCGGCAGAATTAAGTGGGGCACGATTCCATCGTGCCGGGCACGTTAAAAACGTGCCCCACGTCCGGAAGACGACAGTTATTTCTCCGCCGGTCCTAAGCAGAATGCGAGGCAGTGTTGCCTACGATTCAATCACGTCCAGCGGATACACAGGTCGCCGAAGTTTCCTGTAGGGCAACTGAATCAAGTCACTTGAGCATGGTCCGGGCGTTGAGACCCAGACGTTGCCTTTGCTGATCGGATCCCATGCGCGCTGGTGAGCGACTGCCGCTTTGACGCCGACGAAGGAAAACTTCGACGGATCAAGTCCAACTTGCAGCCACTGGCCGAGATCCATTGGCGGCGTTTTCACGGACGTCAACAGGATCGTAAGACCCTCGTATTCCACCACTGCGCAATCTCCCATGTTGAAACGGTCACCGACCATCGATGCCAGGTGACTCTGGCGATCGCGAAGTTCGAAAAGACCGTCACATGTTCGCACGAGTCTCACCTGGAGATCGACCGGGCCTGGATCCAGCCGACTGCCGCGTCCGCCGATGGCAAGTTCAACGTGCGCGCCGGGTGATCGGCCCTGCAGCTTTCGTACGGACTCCCGATCACAAATACAGACGGAAGTATTCGTAAAGCCATGCTGAATGAAGGCACGGAGCAATCCCGTGCAATCGCCGGGTGCGCCGCCGCCGATGTTGTCGGACGGTTCAACGATCACCGTGAGGCCGGGTTCGTTCCGCGGCAGTTCGGCAAGCACGACATCGACTGGTCGTTCAACGACATTGCCGAGCGGGGCAAGCTGCAAGGCTCGAACACACAGCAAGTTCAAGGCAGACCGGGCCTCGTCGTCATTGCCAGTCGTGACGATGCCGAAGCTGACGCCCGTGTCGAATGTGTCTGCAAATGCAAAGCCTGCCGTGACGTTGACCTCCCAGAAGTTCGGGTGACCGGCCTGAAGCTGTCGAGCCATTTGCAGCAGTGTTTTCATCGGGTCTGATGACGAGCCCGTGCCGGTCGGCGGCCAGACAATCGGCGGTTGCGCCAGCAGAGTCCGTGGCATCTCAGCAGTTCGCAGGCACCGATCCAGCAGATTCACCGCGCGCACGGCGGATTCGCGAGCGTCAGCGTGAGGGTTCTCGCGGTACGAAACCAGACAGTGTGAAAACTGCGCCATCCTGGGGGTGAAATTGGCGTGAAGATCGTACACGCCGAAGATCGGAATGGTCTTTGATGAGAGTTGTTTGGTCGCCTGCAACTGTCGCGACAGACGTTCAAGCAGCACGCCTTCGACGTCATCAATGGTCTCGCAGGTCATGGCACCATGCAACACCAGAAATATGCCGTCCAGCGGCCCGGATTCGAGGCACTTCGCGAGCGCTGCGGAAAATTCTGTCCAGTACTGTTCGAACACACTGTCCTGCACGATGGCACTCGGATACGCCGCAATTGACAGTGCCGGAACGACGTGCCATCCGAGTCGCGCAGCAGCTTCCAGGCACCCCCCCATCGGGCTGCTGTCGCCGTTCAGCGTCAGGATTTCGTTGCCACGCACGATCTTGAAATCGTCCCATTTCGTGGTGCCGTCCAGAAACGTATGAGTTTCATGAAACAGCCCGGCAATGAAGATTCGCGGCGGTTGGGGCACGAGCCGTTCCTTTTATAATGTTGAAATTGACGGTTCCGCATTGGAACGGACAGCTTGCCGTGTGTCAATCGGTACGCTATACCGTGGCGGAATCAAATTCTCCAGCCTCGTTTAACCTCGTGCCCACCGGGCACGCGGTTAAACCGTGGAAACTCACCACTTAGCAAATGATATATCGAAAACTCCGAAGGTCTCGCGATGCCAAATTTCTCTGATGCTGCAGCGGACACGACAATCACACTCGAGATGATGCGTGCCAACCTTTCCGTGCCGTTGTTGTGCGATGCTCTGGATGCTGCAGGGTTGACGCATCAATCTCCCCGGGTGGAGATGCCTGCCGTGACGCTGCCGGATGTGATCCTGATCGGTCGGTGCCGAACGACGCTGTGGGCGGATATGGCTCATGTCGATCCGGAACCATACAAGCTGGAACTTGCGGTTGTCGATGCGTGCCGTCCTGACGACGTGCTTGTATGCGCGGCGGCTGGTTCGATGCGATCCGGCATCTGGGGAGAACTGCTTTCGACCGCCGCCCGCAACGCAGGCTGTGTCGGTGTCGTGGTCGATGGTGCCGTACGCGATCTGGCTCAGATGCGCAGGATGAAGTTCCCGGTATTCGCTCGAGGTCGCTGTCCGTACGACAGCCGTGATCGGCAGCGTGTGATAGACTTCAATGTGCCTGTGGAGATCGACGGCGTTGTGATTCGTCCCGGCGATCTGATTGCTGCCGACCAGGACGGCATCGTCATCGTCCCACAGGACGTTGAGGCATCCGTCGTGCGCGCCGCATGGAATAAAGTTCACGCGGAGAATCAGGTGCGAGATGCAATTCGCGGCGGCATGTCAGCCACAGTCGCGTTTGAGACGTTCGGTGTTTTATAGGATTGACGTACAGGCAGACAGATCAGGATTGCGGCCAGCAGGGCCAACGAAATATGGACTTCGTTAATGAACTCTGATTGCTGATGAAGTGACAAAAAGTCTGGACCACGCACCTGGCCAGGTGGAATAATCGCCTTCTGCAGAGGCGAATAGACGGCAACGTAGTCGTACCTCGCAATGGCAGCGGAGAGGACGCAGAGGGTAAATCCTGCGATCAGCTTTTTGCGGTTTCCTGGCGGTGTCGTCGCGATGGCAAGTCCCGTGGCAGCAGTTGCGGTACTCAGGCAGATCGCTCCGTAAAGGTAATAGAGTGGAAACCGGATCGTAGCGAGGCGGTCTTTGTCGATCGAATCAAATTCCGGAGTGCGTTGTTCGGCGATGCTGGTGATCACAAACAACGCGGCACCGCCGATCCATGCGGTAAGAAACAAGCGGGCCGTGGTCAGAAACAAGGCGTTCAGAATGCGAGTCAGCACGGACACGTGAGACAGACCTTTCAATGTGATCGAAATTCGGGGTTTTCAGCAATGTCAGAATGGCGTAGCGGCATCACCAACAAAGACCGGTTGAACACCATTCTATCGGATCAGCATCGCGTCGCCATAGCTGTAAAAACGATACTGCGCCTCAATGGCTTTTCGATAGGCTTCCATCGTCAATTCGTACCCTGCCAGCGCAGCCACAAGGACCAGGAGGGTGGAGCCGGGCAGGTGAAAATTTGTGAGCAGTCGATCAATCACCTGAAACTGATAACCAGGGCGGATAAACAACTGCGTCCGCCCATCCCAGGGTTCTGTCCGACCACAGGCTGCATGAGCGGATTCCAGTGTTCTCACTGTCGTCGTACCGACGGCCAGCACACGGTGCCCGGTTGATTTCGCGGTTGCAATCGCATGACATGCATCAGCAGGAAGACGACACCACTCCTCATGCATTCGATGTTCGGACAGCCGTGCGGTCGTGACCGGTCGAAATGTGCCGATCCCGACGTGCAACGTGACTTCTGCGGAATTGAGTCCTCGGTCTCTGCACGCCTGCAACAGCTCATGACTAAAATGCAGTCCGGCCGTGGGAGCGGCGATCGCACCGGGTTGAGAGGCGTAAGCTGTCTGATACCGAATTTGATCGTCCGCATTCGCCAGCTTGCGACCCATGTAGGGCGGCAATGGCAGACTGCCGTATTCCGTAAGGATTTCCAGTGGTGTGCGAGGATCGGCAACCTCAGCCCGCCAGCTTCCGTCGTCCAGCTTTTGTTTCAATGTCAGCAGCAGCGTGCCTGAATGCGTGCGAACAGGCTCAGCCACTTCAGGTTGCTGATCGTAGGCCCGCACCACCGCAATTGTTTCGCCAGGCTGCAATCGACCGCGTGTGTCACACAGGATGATCCACTCGCCACGGTCCGACTGCTCTACAAACAGGCCCTCCCAGCGTCCGTGGGTTGCCATGCGAAAACCAAACAGCCGCGCAGGAAGGACTTGCGTGTTGTTGAACACCAGCAGGTCTCCCGGATCCAGAAACGCTGGTAGCTCACGAATGTGCGCATGCTGAATCGAGCCCTGTTCGCGATCCACGACGAGCAACCGCGAATCATCACGCCGCGCAGCGGGGAGTGAAGCGATAAGTTCAGGTGGCAGATTAAACTGCCATGTGGAAAGTTGATCGGGGTCCGATGGTGACATTGTCAATTTTTGCAAAGGGCGAATTGAACGAGTAGAGCAGGCGACGTCGCTCCGCGACTCGCATTCAACTTCTCGAACGCTCGGAGACGATGCCACGCGGAGGGAACCATAAGCGACCTGAGATGGCAGAACCACGCTGGTACAGGGGAATCTCAGTCGGCGGAGTGACTGAGCTACGTAGGCGAACCTTTCCGGACGAGCAGGGGTCTTGTGGCATAGTGTTTGCTTTTGCATATGTGATCAGTGGCCGGGTTCTCTGAGTGCAGATTCTTCCAGGGCTCCGAAATATGTTGCAGGAAACAGAAAATACACTGACGGAGACGTCCGCCATGCATGATCAAGACGATCGTCCGAGTCGTCGGTCCGCGACCGACACGATGCCAGCTTTGCAGGCGTTGACGGCTCAACAATCGGGCACTCGTCGCGAAGCAACCATTGCAATCCAGCAGGCGAGTGACCGCAGCAGAATACTGGCCAGCAGTTCAGGAGTCACTGCCCCACAGTCGCTCAGTTTCGGCGAGTGGGCGCAGATTGCCTGTGGAATTCGTCAGCGAATGGAAGCGGTTTCGGCATGTCTGGATCATGTGTTCATGGGCCGCAGGTTCCCGGAATTTCTGTTGCAGAGTTCTTCCGTCGTACGACTGCTCCGTACCTTCACGGATCAAATCGGTGAAGTGACGCGAAAATCGATTTCATGGGGTTGGTTGGCATCGACCGATTTGTACATTGCCGCCGATGGTCGGATCATAGTCATCGATCAGAACCTGTCATCTCCAACGGGTCTGGAACTTCTCGCCCGACTGATCGACCGCGCGCAAGGGGAATCTGTCACGGCGTTTAATGATCTGGCCCGCCGACTGGCGGAATCCGTGGTGACATACGGTGACGGTACTGATTCTGGTTCCGCGATCGTGCTTGATCCGTGTCGGTACAATCCGACGTTTCGCGAAAACGAATTTCTGGCGCGTACGATCGGGGCGCAGATTGCGCACGCCGGTGAGTTGGCAGTCACGAAAGACGGCGTGGAGCTGGTATCTGGCATGAAACGAACCAGAATCCACACGATCATGCATCGCGTTGATGACGATCTGCTCGACCCCAATTGCTTTCGACCGGATTCCCTGGTCGGGCTGCCGGGACTTTGCAAGGCATGGAAAAACGGTCTCGTGAATCTCGTGAACCCACTGGGCAGCAGTGCCGCGAACATTCGCAGTTTCGTGCAACTTGTGCCCACGATGATTCGGGAATTTCTGGGTGAGGAACCTGCGTTGCAGATCGCGACTTCACAAGCATGCTGTGCAGCGGAAGCGATGCGTGAATTGAGCGAAGATCCGACACGATTTGCCGTGCGGACAAACGATCCGATGCATCCTGCGCGACCGTATTTCGGCGACGCCGCGACAGCGTCCGAAACACATTCGATGCTGAACGCCGTGCGCCGCAATCCGTCAAAATTTGTAACTCGTGCGTTGCTTCCGGACTCCGAAATGCGCGGATTTAACCTCCGCGTATTTTCCAGCATGGGCAAGGGATTTTACCTGCCTCGCTGTGGCATTGGTCGCCAGTGCCAGTCCGATGGCGGAGCCACGCTCGCAATCAACGACGATGTGTCGGCCTGTTTCGTTGGCTGAATTGGCTGAGATGTCAATGTCGTTTGCGGAAGGCCGTGCGCCAAAAGTAGGGTGGGACCAGCGGAGCGCAGGCCCACCATTTGTCCAATGTGGTGGGCCTGCGCTCCGCTGGTCCCACCCTACGAATTCTGCAGCAACGCACGACCTTCCTGCACAATCGCGCAACGTGTAGAATACAATGGCAGAGATTTCTGCTCCCGCCATTTCCCTCACCCATTTTCGTGCTGCGAATCCCCCGCATGATGCCGCGCCGCAAAACAACGCCTGTCGATCAGATCCGATCTGCCTCGCGCCGCCACTTGCTGCAGGTTGGATATTCCGGATTCATGGGACTTGGTCTGAATTCGCTCAGACCGCGAGGAGCAACGGCCGCCGAATCACCAGCGCCCGTTGTCGCCGCACCGCGTGCGAAGTCGCTGATCATTGTCTTCTGCACGGGGGCAATCAGCCATCACGATACGTTCGACATGAAGCCGAATGCACCAACAGAGATTCGCGGCGATTTCAATCCGGTTGCCACTTCAGTCACGGGAACTCAGATCTGTGAACATCTGCCGCGTCTTGCAGCGCGGGCTCACAAGTATGCGCTGGTTCGCAGCCTGTCGCACCAGGACAACAATCATCTGATGTCGACGCATCATGTCCTGACTGGTCATCTGCAACCAGGGGCCTTCTTCGACAAGGTTGCGTCCCGCGATGACTGGCCGTGCTACTCGGCGGGCTGTGAATATCTTCAGCGTCGAAGTGACGGTATCCCGAGCGGCGTCAATCTGCCGACGTTTTTGATGTCGTCACCGCTGACATGGCCAGGTCAACATGCGGGGTTTCTGGGACCGAAATATGATCCGTGGCAAATCGTCGGCGATCCCAACAGTTCGGATTTTCGAGTGGACGCATTGACGCTGTCTCAGGGAATTGATGCCACGCGGCTCAATCAGCGTCGAGGTTTGTTGAAGGCGCTCGATCAGCAGACGGACGTTTCTTCCGATATCGGTGCGTATCGGATGACGGAAGATCAGAGACTCGCCTTTACGATGCTGTCGTCCGGGCAATTGTCGCAGGCGTTTGAACTGAACCGGGAAGCCGATACCGTTCGGGATCGTTACGGACGACATGCTTTTGGCCAGTCGTTACTGCTGGCGCGACGACTTGTGCAGGCGGGTGTCCCGATCGTCCAGGCGAACATGGGCCCGGTCCAGAACTGGGACCATCATCAGGCGATCTTCACAACGCTCAAGGGACGCATGTTAACGCCGCTCGATCAGTCGGTCTCCGCGCTGCTGGATGATCTGGACGAAAGCGGATTGCTCGACCAGACAATGGTTATGCTGCTGGGTGAGTTTGGTCGTACGCCGAAGATCAACAAGGATTCCGGTCGTGATCACTGGGGCCCGTGTTTTACAGGCATGTTCGCCGGTGCTGGAGTGCTCGGCGGCAAAGTGGTGGGGCTCTCGGATGACATCGGTGCCTATCCGGCATCCGCAGCATTTTCCCCCGACGACATCGGTGCAACCGTCTACACGGCACTGGGGATTGATCCACATGCCGTGGTGCGTGATCGAATCAATCGCCCGGTGCATCTGAATCAGGGCAAGGTGATTGAGGCATTGTACGGCGACGTCGGTGTTTGAGGTTGCTCCGAAACTCACAGAGTCGATGACCGGTTATTTCAATTCCGCTGCCTGCTGATCGAATGCGCAGCTTAGCCTGATTCCCGCGTTCGAATGCCTCACCTGTTCAGTCTCCGTATGAGTGATCAGTGCGATACGCATCGCCACCGGTGAACATGTCGATTGGCTGAAAATCCCTCGAAAAACGTTGGTGGCAATGATTAGATTATCAACCGGTACGGAACTTGCGTCACGCAGATATCAGGCATGCAGCATTCATTGGAAGAATGCTGCACCATTCAGGAAGTATTCGCGTACAGAAGGACAAAGGTTTCATGAGTAGTGGTTTCCTGATCGACATGGATGGTGTGATCTATCGAGGTTCTGAGCTCATTCCCGGTGCACGGCAATTCATTGTGAAGCTGCTTGATGAAGACGTCCCGTTTTTGTTTCTTACCAACAACAGTCAACGCAGTCGACGGGATGTGGAGACGAAGCTGAATCGGATGGGAATTCCGATTCAGGAAAAGCATGTTTTCACGTGCGCGATGGCGACAGCCCGCTTTCTCGCTCGACAACTCCCGAACGGAACGGCATTTGTCATCGGCGAAAGTGGTCTCATGAATGCATTGCACAGCAACGGTTACTCGATTGTGGATTCGCACGCCGACTATGTCGTCGTGGGCGAAGGACGAACCCTGTCATTTGAACTTGTGGAACGGGCCGTGCAACTGATTCTGGAAGGCGCGAAGCTGATTGCCACCAATCTGGATCCAAACTGCCCGACGCAAACGGGGACTCGTCCTGGTTGCGGCGCCGTAGTGGCTTTGCTGGAAAAAGCGACTGGTGTTAAAGCCTTCAGTGTCGGCAAGCCGAGCCCCGTCATGATGCGTGCGGCTCGCAAAGAACTTGGCCTCGAGGCGGCGAGTACCACGATGATCGGCGACACAATGGACACGGACATTTTGGGCGGCGTGCAGTTGGGCTATCGCACAATCCTTGTCCTGTCCGGATCGACAAGTCGGGATGATCTGAAGGATTTCGCGTACCGACCAGATCTGGTTGTGGATTCCATTGCCGATCTCCTGGATCCGTCACCGACAATTCAGCATTTCCTGAATGACGTTCTGCCTGCTGAATCTCTGCTGGCTGGCTGAAAATGAAATGACGCCCGGACCATTTCGGTCCGGGCGTCTTCATTGAGCGGAAATGGAGTCACTTCCATTCAGACATTGATCACTGAATTGAAAAGCCTTTCAGGTGGGTATTCGTTTTGGCGTACTCATTGAGTTTCGCCTTGTAGTCCAGTGTCGGGTTGGTCACACGAAAACTGCACACCTGATTTCCGGTATCAGTCTGAATGTCGATAATTCCATCAATTTTTGTCAGATCGCTTCGCACGGAAGCGGCACAGCTGCCTCACGTCATATTCGGCACACTCAGGGACACGAGAACTCCCTCGGCCGTCTTTGAGACAGCAGGAGCAACAGCGGGTGTCTGCGAAACTTCAGCGGAAACGGGATCCGCCTCAGTTGCACAGCCCGCGATGGATGCTATGACCCCGCCGGTCAGCAGCATTGGCACAAACTTCTTCACAGTCAATCTCCAGAAAAAACCACAACACAAAAAATGGTTGCGAAGCATCATTGTTCAAGGGCTTACTTGAAAAATAATTGCCTCGACCAACCCGACACGCAAACGACGCCGTCAGCGTCGCTTGCATCTCAGGCTGAAGTCGCTTCCGTATTCTACGCACGTGTTCACGCGCTGGACAGAGAAAGATCCTGATGTTGCTCAGGACTACAACTATTCCTGGCGTGCGGATAATTTTCCAACCTCGTCCGGCGTCAACGCTCGATCGAAGACAGAGATTTCATCTAGACGGCCTTCCCAGTTATCGGCATTGTCGCTGCGACCGCCGAAATAGAACTGTTTGAGTTCTGCCGGGGAAACGGGAACCGAATCCTGTTGAATCTCCGGTTCGGCGTTTCCGTTCAGATACACGCGGATCGTTGTTCCTTCCCGTACCAGAACGACATGATTCCATGTCCAGCGATCAATTGTGGTCCTGCCGAGCACAGAATCATGGCCGCTGCTGTCGCCATGCTGAAAGATGAGCTTTCCGGGCACTGTCGCCGTGCCGCCGATTCCCAGATGGTCACCATGAGGACTCAGGCCGTGATTATTGTCTCGTGACACGATCCAGCCCGCCGTGCCGCGGCCTTCGTTCGGCATGCCGTTCCAGAGCCATAATGAAACCGAATAATGATCATTCAGTTCTGGAAACCGAGCGCTCAGTCGGCCGCCGGCAAAATGGGCCGCGCGATTGGTTTCGGACTCAAGGCAAAACGCATCCGATCGCGGCCCTGCCAGAAAGAACACCGCACCCGGTTCAAAGACGGCATCGTGATGATGTGGCGATGAATCCATCGCGTGGGGGGCTGCCATTTCGTCCATCCGCCACCATGCAACGGGCTTCAGGGCAGCGATCTCTTCAGCAGCCGAGCCCTGAGTCTGCACAAACGGTCGGCGAGTTTTTCCGGTGACTTCTTCGAGCAACTGCAGATCGGCTTCCGCGATTTTCGGTTCCGCCAGCACTTCCAGTCCGGCCGATCGCGCGGCCCAGGTATTGTAGCCGCCGAGCAGATGTTGTTCCGGAGGAGGAATGTATCCATCGCCACCGTTGGCCAGTTCGATCACCATCGTTTGGGGCAATGGTGACTGAAGTTTCAGTTTCAAACCGGTGAGCGCATATGTTTCGTTGGGAGTTGTCGCGATGGCAATCTCGCCGATCCGCAGCGCCTGCAGGACAACTTCCGTGGATTGCAACTGATGCAGGATCACCTGTTCGCGGGCATAGACTTCTTCGGTGGTTGCCGGCGGTTTGTCTCCGAGCGCCGCCAAAATTCGTTGAGCCCATTCCAGCAGTTGTTTGTTGGGGACACGATAGTTGAGCGGTAGGCGTCGCTCTGCCATCGTGAGTTCGGATGTCGCGGAATATGTGACCGCACGATACGCCTCCAGCGCAATCTTCAGCAGGCCATCTGTATATTCCGTAACTGTCGGACTTTGCAGCGGTGCGTCGGCAGGCAGGTTGTAGTCACGTCTCCAGATATCGCCGCTGCATCCATGAGACATGATCGCTACAAACGGATGAGCGTCGTCCTTTTCAGCATCTGCAACCTGTTCCTGAAAGCCATTGCAGAAGAGTCCAAAATAATCCGGATGGAGCGCTTCGACACCCGAAAAATAGTGCATTGAAAAATTTGACAGCACGGCAATCGGTCGGCCTTTCGGCGACCTGAATGCAATCATCGACAAGTCCGGATCTTCCGGGCCGGATTCGCCGGTGACGTTGTCGAGATTCGCACCCGCGTGCATGTTCGCACGCAGTGTCGGGTTACCGAAAGGATCAACTGCCATGCGATCCGGACGAATGATCCAGCGCCGCAGCGCGGTGTAGTCGGCAGCATTCCGAACGGCCCAGCCGACTTCCGCAGGCTCCAGATGCGATTCTGCCAGAGCGATGGCTTCCGCAAGTCGGTCGCGGAGAAAGACGATGTAGTTCTCATCCAGTTCGGTGCCCAGACAGGCCATCGACGAAGGTGCCGTGTGCGTGTGCGTGGCTGAAATCAGCATCCGGTCCGGGCGAATCTTTGTACGCTGTGCGGCGACGTGTTTGGCGTCGTCAAGAGTGACTCGACCGATCATACAACTATCGACCACGACGATTGCAACTCGCTCGGATCCATTGTCCAGTACGATCGATCGAGCATACAGCGGAGCGACAGCTTTATCAGCGGA
>CAMAVB010000042.1 GCA_945861465.1 Candidatus Kuenenia stuttgartensis | reverse complement strand
CGAATGGCAGACGATTGAGGCATCAGTTCAAGGGCGTGCAGAAAATCGTCAAGGGCCGCCTGGCTTTGCTCCTGTTGGGCGGCCAGTTGTCCACGATGGAACAACGCGAACACGCAGCGCGGATGCATTTTCAGCACGTCATCGAACAGGAGCCGCGCCTCGGCGGGTTGATCCAGACGCTGCGCCATTTCGCCTAAAAAGCACCGCGCAGCCAGCTCGTCGGCACCGGTGGCGCCGGGATCGTCGGGAATTCTGCGGAGCGCCTCCGCCATCGCCGCAGCGGCCAACCCCAGTTCGCCCTCTTTTTTGTGCATGTGGGCTTGCAGATACGGCCAACGGAAGTCGCCGGTATCCAGCCGACCGGCGTTTGCAAGACAGGCAATCGCCGGAATTGACATCGAATACGCGGCGTAGACTTTTCCCAACTCGCCGTAAGCTCTGCAGCGCTGCGTCGGTGCCGCCTGTAAGTTTTCAATCACCCGCTGGCAGGATTCCTGCACAGACTCAATATGCTGCCGGACCTGCGGCTCCATGTCTCTGTCAGCGAGCGGCGGAATCTTTGCTTCGACAAACGTCGCTTTCTTGGCGGTGCGGCTCGTCCAGGATTTCCATCCAATTCCGAGCAGCGATCCAACCATGATGATGACCAGCACGAAACTGACGGCACGTGATTTGAGTTGAGAGTTGAGGGATTTTTTATCAAGGTTCATGGCGGATCGTGTATTCTTTGGGCAGCATGGAACAAGTTGTAGCCGGACTCGAAAGAATTCGGAAGCGGGCCGGTTTACCGCCCGAATTCGGCTACATCTCAACACCTCAATTTCGCTGACTCTCGCAGATTCTGTGTGCAGTCAAGACAAAGAGTTTGCAGAATGGATTCAGGCCCAACGGGTCGCCGATATGTCAGCCTGAGGCATCGCCCCAGGTATGAAACACAAACGATTTATTGAGCCCCGTCGGGCAACGCCGTGAAGGATTTTGGTCCATGAAATCATTGGTTGAGCACGATCCAAGTGATTTTTCGGAATGTGATTCAGTCCCGTAGGGACGACATGATGTAGCCACGGGCGTGAGCCCGTGGTAAGCGATGATGGAGCGTCGGAAGTCCCGAAGGGACGACAGGAATTGCGACTGGGTTGTCCCATGTCGTCCTTTCAGGACTAACAATCACCTTAATTCTCTAACCACGGGCTCACGCCCGTGGCTACAACCTGCCGTCACATTCGTGGCTCAAACGCAGGATCGAATCACTCGCTATTTTTTTTCACAAAGTCGCGTTTCTTTGCGGAGAAAATCCTTTACGGCGTTGCCCAAAGGGGCGGCACTAATATGGACATCAGGTTAGGATCGCCCCGTTGGGGCTCTCTGAACATTGTTTTCAACGTTTCCTGGGGCGTTGCCCCAGGCTGACATAGGACCAGCCCGTTGGGCCTGAAGACAAATCTTAGAAGGCTCTTCAAAACCAGCGACGAATTGGGAAATCACGATACATGGAATTCGGTAGGGTCATCAATTTCGCCCGCGTGAAGGACCGGAACTCGCGGAATCCTCGGCGACTCCTGACCCTCGGGCCAGGTCATGGTACTGATCCACCGCGAGATCTCGCCACACTTCTTCACGGCCATCGGGCCATTTGACGACCACGCGGGTCACCTGTGAGTATCGACCCAGGCCAAACAGGGTCCGCGGGTCGCTGGAAGACAGGTAACTGCCGTCCGTTGCACTGCGGCGCTGCAAAATGGGTGCATCCGGACGTTCCACCCGGACGATCGCGCCAAGGACGTCCCGTCGGGCGTCGGCGGGGCCATCGACCAGCCGCAAACCCAGCCAATGCTGGTCCTGACCGACGTCGTTGATCAGCAGACGTGTCGGGCCGGCATTGTTCGTCAGGACGATATCCAGATCGCCGTCACGATCGTAATCGAACAATGCACTTCCCGCACCAACCATTTCGGGCGTGTACCGCGCGCCGGTCACGCCATTGTCGTGTTGAAACAGCAAGCCCGTTTCGGCGGCAGCGTCATGAAACGCAGCCGGCTCCTCTGATGACGTCACGGCAGGGCTGTTCGTGTTTGATTGGCAACCAACGTGGACCGCGAGCAGCATAAGCAGCAGGCAGACGAGGCCCCGCGACGGGCGAGGAGCAATCATATTCGTCGCCTCATGTTCCAGGCAAAAGTCCTATGCAAACCCCGTCCCTTCTCCCCCGCCTCGGGGGAGAAGGTGGCCGAAGGCCGGATGAGGGGGCGTTCTCCGACGTGGACTTAAGAAATTCCAACGGCGAGCCGGGACAGAAATAAGTGGGGCACGATTCCATCGTGCCGAGCACGTTACAAACGTGCTCCACGCCCGGAACACGACAGTTATTTCGTCGACCGTCCGAAGTACTCGGATTTTTCCCCTAATCGCAACAAATCAGGGGATTGACATCCCCCGCTCGCCTGAAGTCCACGCCATTGCTGAAAAACGCGGCGACGTTGGGTTGCCGGCGAAGCCCGCGCCAAGTGTTTCGACCTGCTACACACACCCTACGGTCGCTTGTTTGAGGCCAGGAACAGTATGATCATTCCGTATCGCATTTGACAGTGAGAGTTACGTCGTCCGAATTGACAAGGAGTGATGCCATGCTGTGCCACCTGGTTGGAATCGTCGCCGTCGTCTTTGCCGTTGTCAGCCAACCGCCGGGCTTCGAGGTGGGAGCTATCATTCGAAAGATTGACGTCGAAAAACGAGTGGCGGAGGTGTTCGCCAACGGGCAGGAACGAACCGTCAGGATTGCTGCCGACGCAAAAATTCTGGATAAAGACGGCAAGGACCTGAGCGATGGGCTCGAAGCCGCAGAACTTAAGGAGGGTGCCACGGTTACGCTCAACGTCGAGCGTGATGGCAATGCGATGGCGATTGTGGCGATCCGCCTGGGTGGTAAAGTCAACGGGCCAGGCAGGCCAAACGGGGCTGCTCAGACATCGGTCGGAAAAAGCAGTGTTGGCTTCAAGCCGCTCAATGAAATGTCAGCCAGGGACGAGTACAAGGGAGAAGACGGAGGTCTCTACGGGGGCGGTCAGAATGAGCCGCCCGAATCCCATAACGCGGCAGCAGAACTGCAAACAGCAAAGATCGGGCCACTCGATGCGAAGGGTGATCCGGACACCGATGGCAGGATTGGACTGGTTTCGATCAGTATGTCGAACGCCACTCAGGAATTCTCCAGGTTCAAACAGTTG
Organism: Candidatus Kuenenia stuttgartensis; assembly: GCA_945861465.1. GTDB lineage: Bacteria > Planctomycetota > Planctomycetia > Planctomycetales > Planctomycetaceae > SXXK01. The sequence goes on along the minus strand of CAMAVB010000042.1, from coordinate 35,958 downwards.
GCCGACGCCGACGCGGAAAAATCGCCGCTGGTCGCCGTGGTGGATTGTGCACAGGGTGGCCAGACAATGGCTCGCTGGGCAGATCCTGAGGCCCCGTGCTGGGCGGAAGCGGATCGCCGATTGAAATCCTCCGGTGTGTCGCCCGAGCAGGTGCAGGTTGCCTGGATCAAGCTGGCGAATGCCGGCCCCAGCGGTGAACTCAGAGAGCACGGCAAACAGCTTGAACGCGATACGCGAACGGTCCTGACCAATCTCACTGCCCACTTTCCGAATCTGCGGATTGCCTATCTGGGCAGTCGCATCTACGGTGGATATGCCGACGGACGTCTCAACCCGGAACCCTATGCCTATGAAGGGGCCTTTGTCGTGCGCTGGCTGATCCAGAGTCAGGTCGCTGCGGACGCCGAATTGAATTACGATCCTGAACGGGGCGAAATGAAATCGCCGCTGCTGCTTTGGGGGCCCTATTTCTGGGCCGATGGCACCACACCGCGAAAAAGTGACGGGCTGGTTTGGGAGCGCGGCGATCTCGCTGGCGACGGCACTCATCCCAGTAACACCGGCCGCCAGAAAGTGGCCGAACAACTACTGAACTTCTTCAAAACCGACGCCCATGCTCAGGCTTGGTTTTTAGAAGACTAAGGACCGGCGCAGAAATAACTGTCGGCTTCCGGACGTGGGGCACGTTTTTAACGTGCCCGGCACGATGAAATCGTGCCCCACTTTTTTCTGTCTCAGTCCTAACGACCAGAAGGAAACGAAAATGTATGTACAACATCGGGAACGCCACCGGACAGACCGCATCGGATGGCTGCGTGCCGCTGTCCTTGGGGCGAACGACGGAATTGTTTCCACGGCAAGTCTGGTCGTTGGTGTGGCCGCCGCGAATTCAAACGCCAGTGATATCCTCGTGGCAGGAGTGGCCGGGATGGTTGCGGGCGCGATGTCGATGGCGGCAGGAGAATATGTCTCAGTCAGCTCGCAGGCCGACACGGAGCGAGCTGACCTGGATCGTGAACTGAAGGAGCTGTCGGCGGTCGGTCATGCCGAACGAGACGAACTGGCAGCGATCTATGCAGGACGCGGTGTTGACCTACCTTTGGCAATCCTGGTTGCCGATCAATTGATGGCTCACGATGCGTTGGCGGCGCATGCGCGCGACGAACTGGGGATTTCCGATATGTCGACCGCCCGACCGATTCAGGCGGCGTTCGCGTCAGCGGGGACATTTGCGATTGGAGCGGCGCTGCCACTGGTCACGGCCGCGCTCGTACCGCAGGCCGTGCTGATTCCTTTCGTGATCGGGACCTCGATCGTGTTTCTGGCGCTGCTGGGCGGATTCGGGGCACACGCGGGTGGAGCTCCTGTTGTGCAGGCCGCGATTCGTGTCACTTTCTGGGGAGTCCTCGCGATGGCGCTGACCGCCGGAGTCGGCGCGCTGTTCGGAGCGGCAGTCTGACTCATGCGAGAATACTTCGAACCACTTCGCCGTGGACATCTGTCAGTCGATAGTGACGGCCCTGGAACTTAAATGTCAGCTTTTCATGGTCAATGCCAAGGAGGTGCAGAATGGTGGCGTTCAGATCGTGGACATGCACAGGATCACGAGTGATGTTGTAACTGAAATCGTCAGTCTCTCCCACGGTTGTCCCCGGCTTGATCCCGGCACCCGCCAGCCAGTTCGTAAAGCAGCGGGGATGGTGGTCGCGACCGTAATCTGCCGGGGTCAGTTTTCCCTGACAATAAACCGTCCGGCCAAATTCACCGCCCCAGACCACGAGCGTGTCTTCCAGAAGTCCTCGTTGCTTCAGATCCTGCACCAGAGCGGCTGTCGGCTGGTCAGTCGCCCGGCATTGCAGAGCAATGTTTTTCGGAAGTTCAAGGTGCTGGTCCCAGCCACGATGAAAAAGCTGAACGAAACGCACGCCGCGTTCACACATCCGCCGGGCAAGGAGGCAGTTCCACGCGAATGTGCCGGGCTTCCTGGCGTCTTCACCGTAAAGCTCGAAAGTTGAAGCCGGTTCGCCTGAAATGTCGGTGAGTTCTGGTACCGACGTCTGCATCCGATAGGCCATTTCGTACTGTGCGATGCGCGTCGTAATTTCGGGGTCACCGGTTTCCTGAAGCTTCAGTTCATTCATCGCCGAAAGGTCGTCCAGCAGGCCGCGTCGCAACTGGCTGGTGATTCCCGGTGGGTTGGAGAGAAACAGAACCGGATCACCCTGCGAACGAAATTTCACGCCGGCATAACGAGTTGGCAGAAAACCGCTGCCCCATAGACGATCATACAGCGGCTGATCGCCAGTGCCTGAGATCATCGCGACAAAGGCAGGCAGGTCCGCGTTTTCGCTCCCCAGCCCATAAGATAACCATGCTCCCAGACTGGGACGTCCGGCCAGTTGTGCACCCGTCTGCATGAATGTGATCGCCGGGTCGTGGTTGATCGCTTCGGTGTGCATCGACTTGATGAAACAGACATCGTCCGCAATCTTCGACAGATGTGGCAGCAGTTCGCTGATCCAGGCACCACTCCTGCCATGCTGAGCAAACTGGAACTTCGAGGGGGCGATCGGAAAACTGGACTGGCTGCTGGTCATACCGGTCAGTCGTTGTCCCTGTCGCACTGAATCCGGCAGGTTGGAACCTCGGAGGTTGGCCAGTCCTGGTTTATGATCGAAAAGATCGATCTGCGAAGGCGCTCCAGACTGAAACAGGTAAATGATGCGTTTGGCCCGAACCGGGAGATTCGGAAAACCGGCCAATCCCGCACCGGTGGCCGATTGCTCGTCACTCGCAGTACCGGTCTCGTCGAGCAACGACGCCAGAGCCGCGAGGCCCACCGCCTGGGCTCCCCGTGCGAAGAAATGCCGACGAGTTTCCGCAAAGAGATGATCGAAAGGTGTGGTCATGGTTTGGATTTTTCCCTATGTGGAACGCCCCCAAAGTGCCCCCTCCGTGCCCCCCAATTCGTTTGCGTGTTTGCACACTGTTTGATGTGGCAACGTTGCCGCAAACGAGTTGGGGGGAGAGGGCAGGGTGAGGGGGCAACGCCGTTAAGTATTTGATAGCGTCAGATCCAGCGAATAACCCCCTCATCCGGCCTTCGGCCACCTTCTCCCCCTTACCAGGGGGAGAAGGGACTAGTCTGCGAATCCTACATCAGGCCGCGTCGATGAAGCTCGGCCACAACCTGCTGCACAATGGCCGAAACTTCCGCCGGGTGAGTCGGATTCGCACCAGACTCACCGATCGGACAGCCGCCGACCGGTTGATCTGTGAAACCATGATTGGACAACATGCACTGCAACTCGCGGCTGAGCGAGCCGATGTCAGTCTGCTGCTTGTCCGACAACGGTTGACGCCCGTGGCCCATCCTGAATCCGCGCAGTTCGACCGCCGCGCGGAATCCTTCAGGAAACTCGGCGGAGTAGATCATCGTGTCAAACAATTTCACAAGGTCATACTGAACCGCGCGTGCCGCATCGATCTGATAGGATTTCGTGAGATCATAGAGTTTGCGAGTCAGTTCCGGGACGACTCCGGAACTGGCGTTGGTTCCGCCGTCGCAACCAATCAGCAGCATGGGCATCAACGCCGCGTCCCAGCCGGTGAGAAATGCGAAGTCGGGACGGTTGGGCTTCACAGCCTGAATCATGCGAATCATGTGAGGGATCTCTCCCGATGAATCCTTGATCGCGACGATGCGTTCGCATTCTTCCGAAAGTCGCTGAATGGTGGGGACGTCGATCGGGCTGGCGAACATCGGAATGTTATAGAGAGTCACGTCGATTGGCGTATTGCGTCCGATCTCCTTGAAGTACGCATAAACCGACGCCGGGCTCAGCTTGTAATAAAACGGCGCGACAATCGCGACAGCCCGGATGCCGAGGGAGGCATAGTATTCGCAGGCTTTGATCGTTTCTCTGACATTCGCTTCAGCCGCACCCGCCAGAATCGGCACCCGTCCGCGAACCTGATCGGCGAGAATCGCGACGATGCGGCGGCGTTCTTCCGGAGTGAAACGCGTGAACTCCCCTGTTGATCCGTTCGGATACAGCCCATGCACCCCGCGATCGATAAGCCAATCGGCGTATTTTCGCAGTTCGGGTTCATTGATTTCTCCGTCAGCTGTGTACGGAATCAGATTCGGCGTGAAAATACCCTGAAGACGGGCTTGAGCCATGATTTTAGGACTTTCGAGGCAGGGGCATCGTGAATTTTGAGCGATCGGTTCAGCACCGGATGTTCGCGACGAGTGATAGCATGGGTCAAGGTTGAAATCCATCCCACTCTGCTTCGCTTGCCGTTGAGAAGGTTTTGACGAATGAATCGTGGATGACAACTTAGACTCCACGTTTGCCTCAGAGAATTCTTCCTGCCACGATATGCACCGTTTAATGACGTCACTGTTCATGGAGCGTTTCACAATGCGATCGAAATACTTCCGCCTGCCTTTGTGCCTGATCGTTGCGTCATGCGTATCCTGTTTCGCACAGGAAGAACGAATTCCTCATGCCCAGGACAAACCGCCGGGGCCGGCTTTGAGTCCTGCAGAAGCCATCGCGAAGATGGTCGTGCCGGAAGGTTTCAGTGTTGAACTCGTCGCGTCAGAACCGGACATCGTGAATCCGGTGTCAATGACGATTGATGAACGCGGCCGGTTCTGGATCACCGAATCGCTCGAGTATCCTCGACGCGATGCCGGGCCGGGGAAGGATCGCGTCAAGATTCTGGAAGATACCGACGGCGATGGCAAAGCGGATAAGTTCTCGGTGTTCATGGAGGGCCTGAACATCCCCAGCGGCATTGCGGTCGGGCATGGCGGCGTCTGGATTGCGAACTCACCGGACATCCTGTTTGTGCACGACACCGATGGCGATGGCAAGGCCGATACGTCCGAAGTCGTCGTCACCGGGTTTGGGCGCGATGACACGCATGAGTTACCGAATTCGCTGACATGGGGACCGGACGGCTGGCTGTATGGCCTGAACGGAGTCTTCAATCCGGCGCATGTGACATACGGGCCACAGAATCCGAATTTTAAGGATGGTCAATCACCTTGGCATTTCACGTGTGCGATGTTCCGCATTCATCCCAGGACGCGCGAGTTCCAGGTATTCTGCGAAGGTACGAGCAATCCGTGGGGCATTGCGTTCAATGACGATGGAGAAGCCTTCATCAGCGCGTGTGTGATTGATCATCTGTGGCATCTGACGGAAACCGGCTACTACCATCGTCAGGGAGGTCCGTATCCACCGTTCACATGGAAAATTGAAAGCATCGTCGGGCACAAGCACCAGAAAGCCGCCTACTGCGGAATTCACTGGTACGACAGTGATGCGTATCCGGAGGAGTACCGCAAGAAGCTCTATATGGGCAACATCCACGGCAGCTGCATTAACGCCGATCGTATTGAACGCTTTGAATCCACGTACAAGGCGTCTCCCGAAGCAGACCTGCTGAGCGCGAACGATGCGTGGTTTATGCCGGTGATTCAGAAGACCGGGCCGGATGGGTGTCTCTACATTCTCGACTGGTACGACCGCTATCACTGTTATCAGGACGCAAATCGAGATCCTGCGGGGATCGACCGACTGAAGGGGCGACTCTATCGACTTCGGTACAAGGACACGCCGCGAGCGAAGCCGGAAGACATGGCGACGCTGAGCGATGATGACTTGCTTGCACGCCTTATTTCTGCCAACGGCTACCAGCGCGATATTGCTCAACGGCTTCTGACCGAGCGGCTACTGTCTGACACTGCGAGTCCTGATGACAAGGCACGACTTACGGATCGCCTTGTGACCGCCTTTCTGCTTGGTGGAACGTCCGAGTCTTACGGACGTGCATTTGGTGTCCTGGTTGGTGCGAATTCGGTCTCGGAAGAATTGATGACCGATTACCTGGAAAGCAGAGATGGAGTTCTCCTTGCGCGGACTGTGCGTGCTGCGGGCGATTCGCAAAGCCTCTCTGAACAAGTGAGCAAGATGATCTTCGACCTGAGAAATGACCCATCTCCACAAGTTCGACTTCAGGTGGCCATTGCCGCCGCAAAGCAAAAATCCATCCCGACGATTCCGACTCTGGTCGCCGTGCTGGCTCAGGCAGGCGAAGACCCGCTGGCACCGCGCATTGTGTGGCAGAATCTGCATCCGCTGCTGGAGACTCAGACCGCCGAGTTCGTGACGGAAATTGAACGCCTGCCGAGACCTCTTCCCTCCACAGTGCTTGATCTTCTGCCGCGAGCCGTCGATCGGATTCTGTCCACGTCCAAACCTGACACGAGCGCTGTTGCCAGTTACGTGAGATTGCTGGTCAACTCAGCATCCACGGAAGAAGATGCGAACCGTTGCCTGCAGTTATTGACCGAACGAGTCCGATCGGGTGAGCTGGCTGGTGACACATTGCTGCAGATTCGCACGCAGCTGGAACGAACGCTGATCAATACGATGAACCAGAAGGGCATTCGACCGACCCTTGAACCTTCTGTCGAACTCGGAGCGACCCTGCGGATTCCGCATGCGATGGACCGCGCGAAAGCACTGGCGACGAAATCCCAGGACGATTCAACCCGTCTGCGATTTATCAACGCGCTGATTACAGCAGAAGCTGACGAGGCCCTGAATCTGGCCCTCGACGTTCTGGACAAATCGAAAGAATCCGATGCTCGTCGCCGAGCGATCCAGGCGATTGGGCGAATTCGCTCGACGTCAGCCACCGAGGCACTCCTTGAACGGCTTCCTGCACTCCCCGCCGACGTCCAGCCGGCCGCGATTGAAACTCTCACGGACCGAACTCATTCCGCCGCCGCACTGCTGAAACTGGTGGGCGATGGAAAGCTGGCAGCCTCGGCGATCAATGCCAATCAGGCTCAGAAAATGTTGAGTCTCAAGGACGCACTGCTGACAGATCTTGTCGCCAAACATTGGGGCGTCGTGCGAACTGAACGTGATCCGGCTCGGATCGAACTCATCAGTCGAATGAGAAACGAATTGCGAACCAGCGAGGGCGATCCGATCGCCGGACGAGTTGTCTTCAAGAAGGTCTGCGGACAGTGTCACAAAATGTACGGCGAAGGGGCTGAAGTCGGTCCGGATATCACGCGCAACGGTCGTGCGTCGTTTGAACAACTGCTGTCGAACGTTTTCGATCCGAGCCTGGTGATCGGCGTGTCGTATCAGGGAACAACTGTCGTCACGAACGACGGTCGCGTCATTTCCGGACTGCTGGCGGAAGACAGTCCACAGCGAGTCGTGCTGAAGGTCCAGGGCGACAAGCAGGAAATCATCGCTCGAACGGACATTGATGAAGTGGTTCCGAGCAAATTGTCGCTCATGCCGGAAGGACTTGAGAAGCAAATCCAGCCGCAGGAAATGCGCGATCTGTTTGCCTACATCACGCTCGACAAACCACCGGAGGACGCCGAAGCCAGACTGCTGATCGGTTCCCGCATCGTGCCCGGTGAAAGCGACAAGGCCGATGAATTCCCTGCTCTCATTGAACAATTACTGCCAGGATATTCGACGGGCAAATCCGGCGAAGGCGGCATCGCAATTCTTGCCGACTACCACGACCGCCCAGCCCTGCGAACGCATCCCGTGTCACGCACCGAACCGACTGTGCTGACAACATCGACCACGTTGCCGACGGCGGCGACAGTAAAACTCCGTCTCAGCGTTGCTGCCCATGAACAAGGCGACTGGCAGCTGGTCGTCATCGTCAACGGTGAATCCCGACATCAGTCCATTGTCAAGCGAAGCAGCAAAAGCGTCGAATGGCAAGACATCGTTGTCGATCTCAGCAACCTCGCCGGCCAACCCGTCACCATCGAACTGCTCAACAAAGCCAACGACTGGAGCAACGAATTCGCCTATTGGAACGCTGCTGAAATCGTGGCGGAATAAACTCGTTCCGAGGCTCCAGCCTCGGAACGCACTGCCCGGAGGCTCCAGCCTCCTGCGTCAAGTATTGCGTCGAGTAGCTGTGACTGGGGAGCCTTCGGATGAAAATCAACCCAGATCAGTCAGGATTTGAATTGTTGCCGTTTCTCCGTTCACCGGGCGGCGGCCTTGTCACAGTATTCTGCTTACTTGTTGGTGGCTGTTTTTGCGGCTTGGTGTGGGTAAAGGGGTTCAACAGTTTCACATTTGATTGCGGACAAGGTCGCACAATCGTCGTCTATCAGGCTCGTGATAAAGAACTCGATCAGTATACGACCTATGATTTTCAGATCTGCGTTTATGACAGCGATCAGCTTAAAGCACGCATCTTCACGTTAGGAACTGAAGAAATGGTGGATGAAATGCATGCAAGGACGGCGACAGATGGCAACGTCGTTGGAGTCCTTTGGCCAGGCTCTGAGAACCACTACGTCTTCATTCACGACTTCCGCGACAACCGCAAGCGTTCAAGTCTCGCAGAATACAGCGACCCTCAATTTAAAGAGCTTACCCGGCTGCTTAACAACAATCCAGACAATCCCGTGTTACGTGCAAGGTAGCTGCCGCATTGTCCGGAGGCTCCAGCCGCCTGCTTTCGGTTTTGCTCCTGCCAGTTCAAAGCGACTCGCGAGGCTGGAGCCTCGGGTGCAGTGCGTTCCTGGGCTGGAGCCCCGGAACGAGAGAGAGGAATACTTAGCGCCAGTCCGTACACACTTCGATCAGGCCTGGCTGGCCAAGGTAATTTCGAGCACTGCTGTAGCGCCAGTGTTCCGGTTGATCAACGTAGCCTCGGCGAAGCGGATTGTTGTGACAGTATTCGATCTTCTGCCACATGACGTCGTCCGTTTCAATGACCTTTGGGTGACTGCCTTCCTGCCAAACCTGATGTGTCTGATCCACCTTGTGACGCAGCTTGTAGTATTCCAGCTCCTGGAGAAGCGTCTTTGCCCCGTTGGCTTCCATTTTGTGAATGATCTGTTTGGCAGTGAACGACTTGAATTCGCCGACTCGCTTTGACAGATCGGGCCCGGTTGCAATCCAGTGCAGATGATTCTCCAGCATCACCCATGACAAGATTACGATGTCTCGTTCTCGCTGAAGAAATCGCCAACTGTCCAGGACGATGTTGACATAGTCGGGATAAGCAAACACCGGTAGCCAGGCCACAATCGTATTCGTCATGAAGTGTGGCCGCTGTTCCTTGCTGAATCGATACCTTGTCCTCGCCATGCCGTTCCCCTCTCGTTCCGAGGCTCCTCCACTCGTTCCGAGGCTCCAGCCTCGGAACGCACTGCCCGGAGGCTCCAGCCTCCTGCTTGTCGTCTCAGGAATTGCCGCAAGCTGGATATTTAACCCGCGCCACCAAGCTCTTTGCAAGTGATGTGGAGAAAAACAGCGGAGGCTGGAGCCTCCGGGGCAGCGCGTTCCAGGGCTGGAGCCCCGGAACGAGAGTTATTCTTGATGACTACGAATCCGAAACTGGCCCGAGTGAGTGGGTGAGAAGTGAGCGGACGAGCGAACGGACCTCTTGTGGTAACCGGAAGAGCGGGCGATCGGATTTGGTTTTGATCGCGTCTGTTGCTGCTGAAAGGCACATCAATGCGATTTTCAGTTCATCGACAGCAGCGCCGTGTTTTTGCCAGACAGCATTCCATTCAGCAAGCTGCCCCGGGCTAAAATCTCCTTCGTCCAGCCGCTCGATTAACTGCGTGAGCCCGCGTGCCAATTTGTCGGCAACGCCAAATTCAATATACAACGGCATCAATGTGGCGACATATTTGTCCCAATCACCGCTTCCACGCCGCAGCACCATCCCGAACAGAGCAATGGGAGTACCAGCATAGCCCTCGTAATCGCGGTTATTCTCTTCAAAAGCGCGGCGCAGCGCGGTTGACACATCGTCAAGCAATCCAACATCGACGAGCGGCTCCGGCAACGCGAACATCGCCGTGCATAGAATTTCTGAACCCTGAGGCGCAATTCGTACTGACGATTGGAACGACTCAACAGCGTCTCGCACTTGTTGACACTGAAACTGAATTAAGCCGCGAATGACCAATGCATTTGCTTTCTGCCATACCGGTGCGTCGGGTATTTCGACCACAGATGTGCAGTCCGCAATCGCTTTGACCGACTCGCCAAGCTGCCCATGCGTCGCACCACGACTGATCAACGCCATTGCTTTCTCATCTGCCGTTGCATCGACCTTTTCGATCACTGACGTCCAGTCCGCAACTGCTTTCTCGGTCTCGCCGAGCTGCCGATAAGATATACCCCGAGTGACCAAGGCGGTTGCTTTCCCGCCCACCGGCGCGTCGGGCATTTCAATCACAGACAGGCAGTCCGCAATCGCTTTGTCGCTCTCGCCAAGCTGCCCATGCGCCATACCACGAGCGATCAAGGCGAGGACTTTCTGGTGCACCGATGCGTCGGGCATTTCGATCACAGACGTCCAGTCAGCAATCGCTCGAGTGAAGTCGCCACAACGTTCATGGACTCTTGCAGCCTGCAATACGCCCTGCAATTTATCAACGCATCCAAGTTCTTCAGCTAATTCTAGTGCGGCATCGTAGTGTCTGTCATTGAGGTGTTGCTCAAACTCACGGTCTATTTGTTCCCGAACAGGGATTTGGAACTGATTATCCAGGTTCAGGGCAAAAGCACGATATTCATCTGCGCGGCTTCCGCTGCCCGAGGTCGACTTGAGTTGTGTCTGCAAGGCATCAGGGGTAAACCACACTTTGAGAAACCTGGCAATAAGTTGGAGTGGCTTGCCGCGCTGGTTCTTCACTTCCAGGCAGAGTCGCATGAGTGGTTCGGAAAGTTCGTAATAACTTTCCTTCCCGCGTTTTTCCGATTGGACGTAACGCTTGTTTCGCAACTCACCCAGTTGCTTCGAACAACTTCGCTCATCAATGAACGTCAGCGCTGCGATTTCTTTGACGGTCGTCGCTCCTGTGGCGGCGGCCAGACACTGGACGATCTTGGCTTGTTGCGCGGGCAGCGATCGCATGCGTTCCTGAAAATAGGGAGTCAACTCATCGGCCAGCGTCTCGAATGCTGCGACCAGATCGTCCAGTGACTCTTTGGTCAGGAATTCGCTTAGCAGCACGTACATCCGATGATTTCCGCCCGCCAGATGATGGAGCGATCGAATGCGATATCGCCCATCGGCAGTATCCAGAAACTGCACCAGTTCCTGGTTGTCATTCTCGACAGAAATATTGCGAATCAGCGTCCGAGCATCCTCGAACGAAAGCGGCGAGAGATGATGAATGTCGAAAAATCCCCAGAACGGAAAATCGCGATCGGAAACAGCGTCGAAGAGCTGTTGTGCGGTCGCCAGTGTTGCCACACGCCCTTTTTCCTGCAGAAACGCTCGCCAGCGTTTCTGTCCCTGATCGCCCAGGCCCTTAAACGCGGCATCGAGATTTTCCATGATCAGCAGCAGAAACCGATGCTGCAGGCGTTGATGGATTTCAGCCAGAATGGCCTCGGCTGCGTCGTCCGGCGGCAGCCCGCGGTAGCGTGTTCGATAATCGATATCAAATTCGCCGGGGTAAGTTGCGGCAAGGCGATCGGCGATTCCTAAGGCCAGATCAATCAGCCCGGTAATCGTGTCGTCTTCACCCAGCCACGCCACGCGCATGGCATCGTGCAGTTTCTTCTGTCGCGTCAGTCGATGCTGCGCCAGAGTTACCATGTTGGTCTTCCCGCTTCCTCGTGGACCGATCAACAACACATGGTGCATGTCTCCCGTGAGCATGCTGCGTTTTAAGCGATCAACGATTTTTTCAAGCAATCGATGACGCTGTACAAAAATACGTTCCAGAACCTCAGGATCAGTATTGCTCGGAGTGAACACAGAAATCAGTTGGCGTTTCATCCTATCGACCTCCCGGCGCCAAGCCGTTGGCAATGAGCCACCAGCGTCGTATCAAGGGGAATCGAAACGTATAGCGTTTCGTGTCATCAGCGATCAGATAATGGTCCTGCGCCAGGAAGCTCAGCAGCTGAATCACGACATCGCGATCATCCAGAGCCATCGTTGCCTTGACGGCAGCCCACACGGCATCAATCGATTGTGGCAGATCTTCACACGCGACGTGATCCAGAATTCTGCGTGAGACGAGAGACCGCTGGAGACTGCGACCATTCACATCGACGACGCTGCCCTTGTAGTAGATCTCGAGACGGTCGCGAAAATGCTTCATCTCCCAATCGTCTTTGTCATCGACCAACTGACGATTGATCATGGTGTCCACGGAAGACTCGACCACCGGCTCATCCTGCTCTGCCAGACGACTCACGACGCGTTCAATGTAGAATGGCACACAATCTGTCCGCTGCGCGATTCGATTCGCAATCACGTCCATGTGTTCCGGAGAAATATGGACTTGCTCAATGATCATCAAATCTTTTGTCAGCTGAACTGCATCCTGCAGTTGAAGTGGATGGATCTCCACGGCGGGCATGTCATTCACGGGCTGGCTTGCGTGGGCGTCACCGCGGAGTGTTGCAAGCACATGATGCAATCCTACAGAACCGCAGTAGATCATCCGCATGTTCGTGTTTTCCTGCCGCGCCGCTCGCAGGGTATCCAGAATGGCCAATGCAAAATTGTCATTGGCTCCTGCTTTTGTGTCCTGAGTCGCGATGGCCTGGAGCATATAAGGCAGTTCGTCAAACATCAGCACGAAGAGTTTATCAGGGTTGTTTGCGCAGATCGCGTGGAATGTCTTTTCAACCGCCTTTTGCCAGTCGCGTTTGCCAAGCTCCGGGATCTTCACCATGCCGCCGACTTCGGTTCCCCCGAATAGCGCAAGGAAATCGACAAATCCTGTTGAAACTTTGTCCTTGGTCGCCATCAGCGATCTCAGCTCGCCAATCAGGACTTCGACGAAGCGATCTGCCGAGTGGACCTTTTCGAGATCAAAAAAGATTGGATGAAATCCGGCAGGCGGCTGTGCGGCCATCTTTTTGAGGACACTTGTCTTCCCGACTCGTCTTTCAGCCAGAAAACGCACGGATTCTCGCTCCAAACGCTTCCAAATCCGCTCTATCAATCGATCACGTCCAACGACGCCAGCAGGAGAAACCTGAACAGCCATGGTGCATTGAATCCCCGAAAATCCACAGAAACGGCCTAATAACGCACGATAAGATTATCGTACGATAATATTATCGTGCGTCAATAGGCTACTGTGAGAATCTGGATTTTCTCACTCTACCGTTATTCTATTTGTGGGCTTAGTGATCTCCGGATTCCACTCGACGGAATAAACTCGTTCCGAGGCTCCAGCCTCGGAACGCACTGTGCGGAGGCTCCAGCCTCCTGCTGGTCGTTTCAGGAAATGCCGTAAGCTGGATATTTGAGCCACGTCGCCGAGATCTTTTTGAAGTGATGTGAATAAAAACAGCGGAGGCTGGAGCCTCCTGTGCATCGCGTTCCAGGGCTGGAGCCCTGGAACGAGAGTAAATTCACAGAAACACACAATAATCGCACGAAATCACAATCGTACGACACAAGCTCGCAGCGGAATAGCGGATTGAGGTAGCCTCTGGTAGAGAGGCAGTTCCGGTGCTCCCAGGTCCGGTCGCTTCGAAGCCTACGGCATCCAGGATCGCGACAAGAAAGCCGGAATGGGGTCCGCCAAAATCGATCGAGAAGACACTCGCCGGGATAAAATAGCACGGCGAAACGCATAGTCCGAAAACAAACAGCAGGCCCAGAGAGATCAGAGTGGCTTGTTGTTCGCTGAGGTTCCACTGCGGCATAATCGAAAAGGCAACGATGCAGCCGGTTGCGATCAACAGCAAACCCCCCATCACCCTGGCCATGATCCGTCGGTCCAGACGGTCGAACACGAAACCGCAGATCAATACGGAGATCAGGCTTCCCATGGTCCCCGAGGCCACGATCACACTCCATGACGTCAGATCAATTCCCAATGCGGAATCCGCCACGATGGAACTGCCAGCGACGGTCGGAATCATCCGCAGAATCATGGAAGTGGAATAACCAGCGTACATCGTCCCAACGGTGGCGACTTGTTGGCGATGACGATCGTGTTGTTCCGTCAATGCCAGTGCGGACGGGAATGAGTAAGGATTGTCAGTAGCGGCATCGGTCGTGTGGAATGTTCAATGATTCACGCCCAGAAGTTCTGCAGTTTTTCGGCCTCCGTGACCTCCAGTGGAAACCGTCTGCTGAATGCGTGATCCTGAACACCGGCGAATTCACGCAGAGCCAGATGTATGTGCTCAGGTCGAACCCGAATGCCATCGACGTTGTCGATCGCGAGCGATCCGGGATTGATCGGCACGAGCTGCTGCTTTTCGTCCGTGGCTCCGATTACGCGATTCCCCGAGATCCCGGGGCCGAGGAACATGATGGAGCTGATGGACCAGTGATCCTTGCCATGGCCATTGTTGTAATTCGGTGTGCGTCCCATTTCGCTTTGAATGATGACGACCAATTTGTCGCGAATCTGCAGATCCTCCGCCTTTCGCAAAAGATCATCGATGCCTGCGAGAAACTCGGGAATCAGTTTCATCTGATCGACATCGTTGTTGTTGTGGCTGTCAAACTGACCAATTGACAGGTTCGCCGAAATACATACGCCAGCTTTGAAGGCAGCCAATGCAATGTCATTCTGCTGCGCCAGTCTCTCTTTCGATTGTTCTTTCGGAATGAATGGAACCACGCGTTCCAGAGCTTTCGAATTTGCCTGAGCTGCATACAGCATACTCTGACTGCGTTCGACGCGCGGTAATCGCACGTCTGAAATGCGGGCTTCAAACTGTTGCTCCAGCGTGCGTTCGATGCGATCTGAAACGAATGCGTCCTGATAAGGATGCTCACTGCCTTCCACCGAATCGGCTCGCGCCAGCAGTTTCAGGGATTGCAGGTACGGCACGCGCGACATGGGGACAAGATTGCCGGTTGCGGAATAGTTGCCAAACGTCAGAAATGCGAGCGGCGCTTCGGCTCCGTGGCACGCCGCCACAAGTGCGGGAAATGTCGGGTATGCCAGGCTGTCGAGTTTCCCGGTCGCCATATATCTGGCACAGGGAGTATGATTGTTGACCGACAGATCGAGGCCGTTGAGGACTCGTAGTTCAGGTCCGTACTTCGCGAAGAAATCTTCATTGCTCATTCCCTGTTCGATGTGTTTCGCGATGGGAGCAATTCGATGATTTCCGACCGTCAGGATATCGCCTTCCTGATAAAGGCGATTGATCCCCTCCACGCCCTTCGGGTCCATCAGGTACGTTGTGTCCCAGCCGCCAGAGGCATTGAAAACGACGTAGTACGGCCCAGGGTAGCCGGGCGAATCTGCACTCTCGTCCGCCGCCCCCGCCAAAGCCCTCCACCCAAGCGGTGAAGCAAAACCAAGCCCAGCCAGACTGCATTGTTGCAGGAATACTCTACGTGACACTGAAGCACCCCTTCCAGAAACGCGGCGATTCTACAAATGCGACGTCATACTGGCAGAAGTTCATGCTTCTTTCAAATATCGCGGCGCTCAGGGGAAAGACTGCCGCGCAGTCACGTTCAGCCTGAGTATGTTTTTTTCCTGTTCTTTGATCGTCGCTGTGAGGGTGCTTGTGTTGTACGAAGCAAAGACCGGATCCACTGGCATGCCGTGATCTTTGGAGTGCTTCACCGTGCCGTCGTTGATGATCAATTGCGTTACAATCACCTTGTGGTCACCAGCACAAGCTCCGTCGTTACTTGAGTAGGTACCAAGCTCGAAGCTGCCATTTTCACGAATCTTGCCTGTCGCGGTCAGGCCATGTTCCGGGCTAAACAGTTCGATTGTCCCGGTACGCACAGGCGAACCATTATCGAATGCGACAGTTCCAGATACTGGGTACGTTGCGATCTGGGTCTCGCCGCATCCGACGCTGAGCGACAAGACGAGAAAACGAATGCTGAATCGAAGTGACTTCACCGACGTGGTCCTGACTAGAATTCGCCAACTACCGCTCCGTCAGAACGGTGGCAAAGGTTGCCCAGTACCAAAGAGCTTACAGATGTCGAAATACCCCTCACACTTCCGTCAGCCATGCAGAATTGAACGATTCCACTGTGAGCACTTCCAAACGAATACAATATGCCACGCTGATCCCTGGAATGATGGGCCAGAGGAACGCCTGGTCCACCGATGCGAGTGAAGTTCTGGAAATGGCGTCCAAAATAGGCCGGGCCATTATATGGACTTTTTGTCATTTCACCGTCGGGGATAAAGGGCTCACCCACCATCACTGTATTTGAGGCTCCGTCCGTAACGTCTCGCAGGGCGACTTTATCTTCCCAACCGGGCATGACATTCCCGCCTTCCACTTTGGGGCGGCTCGAAATAATGACTCCTGTGCCCCGACCGCCCCAATAAAAGTCAGTCGTCGCGCCGATGGCACCTGGTGAAATATCCCCATGGTTGCCAACATAATCGGCGACAGCGCCGCCCGGAATGTGCTGCACACCACCACCGCAACCGCAGGGCAAAGTAATCACAACCGACGCATCTGGTGCGATCGGACTTGTACCTGCATGACGCTCCGGACAGAGCAACGTCTGCACGACAGTTTGACGCACTTCCCTCGGATGAGTGCCGAACGGTTTGTGGAGATTCCATTTCTGATAAAGCGCAGCCTGCTCAAGGTGCGGCAGAATGTAAATCAACCACGAGGGCTCGTCCATGCCGCTTGTCGTGCCATTCTCTGACAACGTTCGCACGCCATCCGACACAAGTCGTGCTGGAGGAAAGGCGCTGAACGTGTCGTGAAACTGGTGAAGTGACAATCCGATTTGTTTCAAGTTGTTTTGGCACTGAGTTCGGCGAGCGGCAGCGCGTGCCTGCTGTACCGCAGGAAGTAAAATCGCGATCAGAATTGCGATGATCGCGATGACGACAAGAAGTTCGATCAACGTAAATCCGGATGGGCGGGCGGAGAACTTCGTTGAAGGGTCTCGATCGTGTCGGAGGCGTTTCATTCTGGTCGGTTACCTTCAAAGATTCATGGCTGACTGAATACGATATCGGAACCCGGTTCGATCCCTCGCTTGCGCCGTGCAGAGTGTTCCCGACCAGAAGAACATCCGCTGCCTTGTAGCTCAAATCGGACTGTAATTCAATTCGTCATCAATATGGATTCAGTATTCAATGCATAGGGCTGGATTCAAGGCGAATTTACCGAATCTGCGGAGGATTTTGTCATGATTTCCCGGAGATTGTGACCAAATTCCTTGTAAATGATCAGTCCACCATGTCGTTCGGTCAATCCCAGCCTTCACAATTACTGAACCCAGACTCGATCAGTCCGAAATCCTGCCTAAAATTCCTCAGTATATGCCCGCCGCAAGCGGACGTGTGTCCGGTAGATCCTGCTCACCAGTTGGACGACTTCTTCACGCTCGCGATCTTCCACTTCATGTTCCAGTATTTCCAGCTGTTCTCGAAGTAACCGTGCCTTCCAACGGTGGTAGTCACTCAGTTCCCGGTGACGGAGCCAGGCTCCGGCTTCCAGTTTTCGAGTCCATTCATCATAGCGTTCTGCCCAGTACTTTGTTTCCATATGATCCATCGCGAGTGCCGCGCTGAGTGCTCCGACGCGAGTATCCGTCATGGCTTCAAGACATTCGTCCGGTGCTGGATAGTACGCGAAGCAACCAACAATGCTGATCGCGAAAAGCCCTGCCAGCGACAGCAGACCAAGGATCGGCCCCGGAACAATGATATCAATGCGTCCGGAAATCTGTTTTGGCGGAGCCGCTTCGAGCCAACTTTCAAGTTTCGATGATCGATCAGCCATCTTCAGGACGACTCCCGAAAAGATGAGCAATCCGAAGATCCACAAAGGACGCCATTCGAATGGGCTGATATCGCGTTGCAGTTTATGTTTCGTCGCTTCAAAATACGACGTGTTCAATGTTCCGGAAAATGGCTGGCAGTAGATATCAAACGCATGCGTGTGATTGGCCGGTTCAATGTCTTTCGGAAACAGCGGCTGATCAACTCCGTAAGCCAGGGCCAGTACGACGCTCAACAAGAGCACCATCCATGTGGTTCCGCGTTTGAAGCCGTATTCGCGGTAGAGCCACGCGACGATGCCAATATTCATGCCGGCTCCCAGAACCAACAACACAAAGGCTGCCCCGACCGAGTTCGCATGCTGGAACATCATGCCCAGTTGAGACATCGCCAGCATCGGAGTCGCATAGACGGGTATCGCCATTCCTGTCATGTACAGCGGTGCCAGTGGATTGTCGTAGTTAAAGGTATGCTGCAAACTGTTCGCCGGGATGATCGCGCCCAGCAGTCCGGCACCAGCGAGCCCCAGCAGAATGTAAAGCAATGACGCGGACGCGGCTTCCCTCCCACCTGCTGTGCCCACAGCGAGCATGCGTCGATAACCATACGCGACCGCCCTTTCGTCAGCAGGTGGCAACGCCGAATCAGGAAACATGCGGTCCCAGACCAGACCCACTACCGTCACTATGACCAGCGAACAGGCTGCGAACGACAGGATCGCGATCGGTTCCGACAGAGTCAGTCCGTAGAGCAGCGACAGCGGATTGAACAATGGCCCGGACATCGCGAAGGCCAGAATGGTCCCACCTCGAATGCCCGCGCGGCGCATTTCCCGGATCACTGGAATCGCCCCCAATGAACAGACCGGCAGGAGCATTCCGATGACCCAGGCGCGAAACAAGGCCGAACGAGTGCCTTCGCCGAAGAGTCGGCGGGTTTCCGCGGGTCCAAAGAATCGTCTCAGGATCGCGGCCACGGCGAATCCGACAAGGATAAAAGGCGAAGCCTGAACCAGACTGGTAAGGAATCGAACAGCAAACCCCCAGAACATCATTTCTGCCATGATTACATCTGCTCTTTTCGATCCTGTGATTTTGGGACAAGCCTTCGGAGTTCGTCGATCAGCGGCTCAAACGTTGCCACATCAATGGCTGTTGCTTTTGGATGTCCCGGTTTCTCCGGAAATGCGGCTTTGAGCTTATTGCCGGTGGCGACAGCCGATTCAAAATCTGCCTTTAACAATTCGCTGTCCGCCGCCAGTTCCGGAATCCAGCTGATGATATCTGACAGTTCCAGCAGTGCTGTCACTCGGTCTTCATCGCTGACATCACTCGACTGACTGCCTTCAGCCAGACGCGGCACGCGCAGCGCCAGCTGTTCCACGAGGTCGCCGAAGTCTCCTGGCTTGTGAGCCGGAACGAAATGTTCCAGATGTTCCTCTTCGTGCGATTCTGTCGAGGAACCACAGCCGCAGAGACTGAGGGCAATGCCGGCCAGGATCACGGCCCACCATTCCGGGTACTTAAACCCAGGAACACGACACAAGGCAGGGGTCGAAGTCCACAGCAACCGCAGTCGTGAGTTGTTGAAAGCGTTCTTCATGCAGGGCCTGACGTTTCTAAAAAATCTCTGTTCAGAACTTCCGGAACCATCGCAGCAACTCGGAGGGCTGACGCCCAGCCGCTCGCCACAGGTCTACGCCTCATACTCCGGCACAGGAACTCGACTGAGAATCTCCTGAATCACGGAACTGGCTTCGGTCGCCTCCAAACCAAGACGAACGCTCAGCACGGGCTGTGCAACGTCCTGAACATCATCCGGCGTCACGAAATTCCGCCCCAGTAACCATGCTCGCGACTGTGCGACGCGTTGCCAGGTCAGCAATCCACGCGGGCTGAGTCCCAAAGCAATACTCGCATGACAGCGCGACTCATGAGCGAGGCGAACGAGATAGTCCTGAACGCTCGAAGCCACGGACAAAGCTGCCACCGATTCCTGAATTCTGTTCAATTGCTGCAGCTCAAGAACAGGCTGTTCGTCGGTCACTCGGTATGAGCTGCCGACGGCGTCCTGCAACATGTTCACTTCGTCGGCATGTCCGGGATAACCGACACTCATTTTCATCGCAAATCGATCCAGCTGAGCTTCCGGCAGTGGATACGTTCCATGCTGATCAATGGGGTTTTGAGTCGCGATTACAAAGAACTGACTGCTCAGCGTGTAACGTCGAGTGTCCACTGTCACCTGTCGTTCAGCCATGGCTTCCAACAGCGCGCTTTGGGTGCGGGGAGTTGCGCGATTAATCTCATCCACCAGCAGAACTTCCGCAAATACGGGGCCTTGCCGAAACTCAAATTCGTGCGAACTCTGATTGAAGATATTGAAGCCGGTCATGTCACTCGGAAGCAGATCGGGCGTGCATTGGCAACGTGCAAATCGACCGCCGATTCCGGATGCGAGCGACTTTGCAAGTGTCGTTTTGCCAAGCCCCGGCTTATCCTCCAGCAACAGATGTCCGTTTGACAGAAGGCAGACAAGCACCAGTTCGACAACATCGGCTTTGCCCCGCAATGCAAGGTTCAGTCGCTCGCGCAGTCTGGACAGCGAGGCGAGGTCAGCATCTGAAGAAACAGAGAGTTCGGCCACAGTCATGAGTAGGCGACTTCAGTTGACGATAGAGTCTTACGCTGTTTTATGCGCGCACCGTGCGCGCATCATTGTTGCTCGTGTCTCCGACGCGAGTCTTCCCGCCACGGAGTGACGGGCAACTATGGGTTGCGGGCTAAGCCCGCGTTCAGGAACAGTTACCGGTGGCTAGCGCCATTCCGCTTACTAAGTGCCCATCTCGCTGAAGTTCAGCAAGAGTTAAGTCTCGCAGAATCCGCTGGCAGCATTCTTCAATGACTGCGGGCGACACTGCATTTGAATGATTCTCAGTGCCATAAGCTGCCATATCCGCGAGACTCAGGAACTCACGCTGTACGGAGGAAATGGAACGCCGATCCGATTGCTGCCGCAGCCATTTCGTCAATGTCACGCCGGAAGGGCGAGGTAGTCCGGCAAGCCTCAGACGATCATCAAGCAGCCGCGCAGTCTGCAGGATGCGTCCTCGAGCTGTTGTTGACGGAGCGATTTTCCACCAAAATGAATTGCATTGGTCAGCGAGCAACGGACGTTTGACGATGGCTACGGACAAGGTTGTTGAGAGTATGAGCACGATCAGCCAGTGACTGAGCATCCAGCGCATCGCTGCGGTGATCAGCGACAGAGTTCGTTTCATGATGCCGGGCGGTGGACCGAGTACTTCGTATCCCGGCGTCGGATCGAGGGTCACCCATGTTCCCGCTCCGACGAAAACTTCGCACCAGAAATGCACATCCGATGAATGCACCGCCGTGTGACGATTGCGCACGTCGTATCGCGCCGGACTGGCATAGAATCCCGATACCAGCCTTGTCGAAAATCCCAGACTTCGCAGCATCAGAGTTGCTGCTGTGGCAAACTGATAATCCGGTCCGCGTTTGGAATTGAACAGAAAATGGCCGACAGGAAAGGCGCAGTCTTCAGGAACGCGAGCCGATCGGTCCAGTGTGTAGTCGGTTCGCAGTCCCTGGCAAATGGCTTCGATCTTTCGGTAGCCTTCCGGAATTCCCTGTGTCCATTGTCTGGCCAGAGTTCGCACTGCGGCGATCTGTTCCATTTCCGGCAACTGCGTGCGCTTCGTGTCAGACAGCGCCAGAAATGTCAGTTCCTCGTGATTCATCAGCCGTGATCGATCCACGCACTCTGATATCAGGTGAATCGATGTCAGTTCCGGCAGGGATTTTCGCTCCATCTTCAGAATGGTATCGCTGTGCCAGCCAAACATGTCTGCCCGATCCACCTGATCGATATGCAGGGCTTGCAGATCGAGCGGCGCTGGGATCACATTTGACCGAAGATTGATCACCTGAATCGCATGGGTTTCCGGATCAGCGTGCAGTTGAAGTCCTCGACTTCTGCAGCGTACGCGCAGCCACGGTCGCCCGTTTGTGGGAATGATCGCGATGCTGCGAGGCTTGCTCTTCAGCGTTTCGGCAAACCAGTCGATGCCATCGAAGACGTCGTACGTTTCCATCCTCAGATGCAGTGGAACTCGTCCAGCAACATACAGCAGCGCGCGACTTTCCAGATCCTTAATCTTCTTCTGGTCGGCCTTTGTCGAACGTCGCAGTGTCGAGAACTCTCTCCCTGCCTGTTCTGACTTCGCCATTCGAGCGTTGATTTCCGCCAGCAGTTCGGGCGGTAATGCAATCGATCGGTCCTGTTCTTTGATTCTGCGAACCGGTTCGTCAAACGAATCGTTGAAGACGTCGTAAAGGCTCGGTTTGTCGTCTTCCGCGAACGGAGCATCTTCGATGGGACCAAAGGACTTGATGTTGTCAGTGCCGGCGACAAGATTGTCGCCGTCGTTGACTCCGCTGCGTGAGTACGGATCTGAATCCCCATCACCGCCTGAGCCTGGCAGAAATCCACTGATGGCCGTGATTGCTGCCTGACCACCTGTGGCCGAAGCCAGCAGGAGCAATAACGGAATCGACGGACCTATGATCAGCCACCGCAGCGGGAATCGACAGTTCTCTCCGGCAATCAGACGCGGCCTTAGAGTGTCCCAATAGCTGCCGATCATCCAGCTGACAGCCGTGAATCCATGGATCGCGATCAGCCATTGAATGCGATGCTCGCGGGCAATGGCCGCACAAAAAATTGCCAGCGAGACTCCAATCAGGATCGACAGTCTCTGATAGCCGGGCCAGCATCCGAACACCGCAGCAGCCAGCATCAGGTTTTTCTGGCTGTGCATCACCATCATTTCAAACGGGCGACCGGACAACAGAAACCATCGCTGAAAAGGTTCCCAGAGTAAACTCGCGAAGACAATGATCAGCAGCAGCGGCATGATCATCGGAGTCTCATTCTTTACCTCCATACGTCCCCGAACCAGCCATGCAAATCCCATTGTGGCAGCGAACTCGACAAAAATCTGAAGCCCGAGAGACGTTGCACTCCGTCCTCCATCGGCATCCGTCAGCACAAAAATCAGCGACGCCAGCAGAGCCAGCGCGACGGTAAGCCCATGCAGTGATGTGGTTGTCCTGCGGGCGGTGTCTGTCGATGACTTTCTGAAATGCGCGTAACCCCGCGCACTTTGCCGCGAATTGATGACGCCGCGAGTACCTCGGCGCGACGCCGAGACTGTGCTACCGAACATTGCAGGCTCCCTTCCATCGGCGGGGAAGGACTTCTTCAATGTCACTGGATCCAACGAGGGAAATCCATGCATCGTGTGTCGGCGCCGATTGCTGATCCATATTGCCATCAGACAGACAAATCACGTGCTGTCCGGACAACTGCCGTCCACGCCAGCGAAGGCCCGCTGACGTCGTGACCGCAATCCCGAAATCCGCCGCCGCTCGTCTCCGATTCAATGTCGATGTCGAATCTGCCAGTGTGGCCTGGGCCAGACAATCCATTAATCGATAAAAGCCTGTCGCGGATTCGCCAGCCACCAGCAGTTGATCGTGCAGGACAAGTTCGATGCGGCAATGCTGGCGATGGAGTGACTCACAGACACTGGCGGCAACCTGAACAGCCTGTTCCACCGTGTCATCCCTGTGATGCTCGGCTGAGTTGCAATTCGGATGACTGGCGCGATCCAGGTCCAGCGTCACGCGCACGGCAGTCGTCGCAGGTGCCTGTCGTTCACAAACGATCAGCTGCTGTTGGCGCGCCGTCTGAGCCCAGTGAACTCGCCGCAGCGAATCCCCGTGACGAAACAATCGCGTACCCAGCTTATCACCGAAGTCACCGACACGCCGATCGGCAAGCTGTTCGTCAGACTGGCGCGTTTCCGCAGCATCGGGCAAACCCGACAGAATCACGGTCTTCGGCCACACAACCAAATGGCCGTCCACCGTGGCATTGCGAGTTGCTCGATAAAGTCCAAACGGAAATCCTGTTTCGACTTCCGGAGCTGTTAACGGATACCTTCCCCGAATCTGCGGCACGAACGGCCATGAGTATTCCGCAGTCGACCAGCCGTGGACGCAGGCTAAAGAGACCCCTTCTTCGGTATCTGTGGCTTCCCGTACGGCGAAACCACGCAAAACCGACAATCCCCAGACCGGCCAGGGCCATCGATTGCGAACCCGCAGACGGACAAGGACCGGATGCCCTGTCCGGCTGCGACGAACATCGAACTTCAGATGCACGTCGATGCCTCGCATGGCGAGCCACGGAAATGACACACCAACGCCGACAATGAGCAGTAGAATCGCGGCAATCACCAGCGCTTCGGTCTGGAGGAAAATTCCGCACACCAGCGAAAGCCCTGTGGCGAGCAACATGGCCACGAGAGGGCGTTTCATCCAATAGACCCAGCGATTCGCCCATGGACAAAAGTCATGATTGAGGGCGAAGTCCGTTTGTTGCAGCATGGGTAAACAGTCGCGAAGCATGGCCGGGGCTGTGTGCGGGCCAGCAACAGGTTCTACAGGCATAAGGACCGTCCTCTCAGAGTCTGATGCTGATTGATCCGCGCACCGTGCGCGCAGCATTGTTGCTCGTGTCTCCGACTCGAGTCTACACGCCACGGAGTGACGGGCAACTTATGGGTTGCGGGCGAAACCCGCGTTAAGAAAATCTGGACAAAGCGAGTCTGGGAATCCCTGCTCAGCAAACGTCGTCAGAATTCCCCGACCACTTCACCCCCCTGGATGGTCGCCAGTGACTGATAAACGCCCCTGTCGATGTTTTCGGATATGAACCGGACCGAACCATCGCCAAGACAGAACTGTGCGCCTCCGGTATGGTTGCTGCTGAAGTCATCGAAATGGGTTGCGGCATGGTTCGGGGTGTGGTCCGCTGATCCGCAGACTCGCTGAAACGCCTCTTCGCCTTCCGCGATCATGCCTGGCCACGTCGTAAACCAATTCAATTTGGCGACTGTTTTGCGTTCGCCGGTAAGGAAGGTACTGGACGTGCCATCAGTGATGTCAGCGATGCGTACCTTGCTGTTGTGATAGAAAGCGCCATTGCCTTTGCAGGTACCGTCGGCCATGACCGGAAGATCACCGGGAGCATTTTCGCAGCCGTCCAGTTCTTCGGTCCCGAAGCAGCCGACGTAGTTTGCAATTGGCAATCCAGTGATCACGGCACCACTTCCTTCTTCTGAAATAAAGAAGAACTCTGGCTGCGGATCGGATGGGCACTTGTACGCCGGAATCTGATTACGCAGAAAAGCGGCATTGGCCGAATCAGTCAACGGCAAGTTGGCATTGAACTGACTGTAAACGTTGCCATGTTCCATGTATGGCAGAATCATTGTCGCCCAGCCGACACCGCTGGTTCCTTCATGGGCACTCGGGGCACCGTTGATATCGACGGCGATCCAGCCCGGAGGGAATACCCCGGCGACATCAAGGTAGTTGTGCAGAGCCAGGCCGATCTGTTTGAGATTATTTTTGCACTGAGTCCTGCGTGCGGCCTCGCGAGCTTGCTGTACTGCCGGCAGGAGTAACGCAATCAGGATGGCAATAATTGCAATCACGACAAGCAACTCAATCAGCGTAAATCCGCGTGGTTTTCCAGAAAGTCTTTTCATGAGCGTAGTATCCAAAAGTTAGACAGCAGCAGTCGCTGCTGGTGTATTGTTTAGAGGAGATTCACCTCGCTGCGGCTGCAGAGTGCACGGACTGGTCGGACCCGTGTAACGCACCCCACGGGCCGCAGACGAGATGATTGCCTGAAATTCAGGAATGAGCAGGCGAACAGTTTTGGTTCGCGGACGGAGCAGCGGCAGTCGCAAGCACTGTTGACTCGACAACCGAACAGCGCGGTTTCAGCGCGAACGGACGCGGAAAATCGAGATGTCAGATACGCGGTGCCACACGACAGCGTGCGTCACACAGGGAGCACCACTCACGCAACGGGCGGAGCACGGCACTGCAGAGGCAGACAGAATCCCAGCAGAGGATCTGCACAATGGGGCGTTTCGATGACGCCGGTCTGCTCGATGAGTCTTGGCAGCTCGATCTGTACCGCGAGAACTCTCGGAGCGGAAATTGCCTGACAAATCGCACAGTTTGAGCAATCATGCGGGGCAGGGTCGGAAGGTGACTGACCGCCGCAACTATTTTCGGTGCCACTACTATCGGCAGCAGCGTGAGAACGTGATCCATGGGAGTGATGACGGTGACAGCACGATGTTTCGGAATGTTGCACAGCCGAAGGTGTACAGCAAGATCCATCAACAACGGTATGCAGCCACGGCGCAACCGATGGAAGTAGAAGCTGCCAGAGAATCAGCAGCCATGTAAAATTTTGAGTGCGATGCGGAAGCATGCTCTCTTTGGGCCATGGAGGATAGAAATCAAGAACTCCGAGCCCGACCAGTGACTCGTAATGTACATGTTGCCTACGTCCGGATCAATGGTAATTGCGGGACTATTCGGGGAATTCGGTCGCCAATTCAGGTTTTTGCAAACACGGCTACTTGTTGTGGAAAAATCATTCGAAATCCCGTGAGGCGCTCTGGAGGCATTTGACGCATCTCGTTGAGAAGTTCATTCTTTCTGGAGAGTACCAATGTCCACATCGCACGATTGCGAGTTTCCGGAGCACGATTCCATGACTATCGACCCTGCCAATCTGGGAAGTGTCGATCCATTCTCGGTCGAGGGCATCTTTCTTGTCGCGTTGAGTAAATCCGGCACGGAGCGGGACACTTTTCTCAGCGTGCAGTGCGTGGATCCATCGCAGAGGCAGCGAGTGGAAGGGCTGCTGGTCGCTTATGAGCAGGCGGGAAACTTCCTTCAAAAGCCTGCTGTCAGCTCGGAGCCAGTTCCTATTGGACAGTACCTGGCTCCGTGTGAATTGCCGGGAACGCTGGGCAGACTGGGGCCCTATGAGATCCTTGAAGAGATCGGCCGCGGCGGTATGGGCGTCGTTTTTCGGGCTCACGACCCGAAACTGCAGCGCATCGTTGCTGTGAAAGCACTGGCTCCGGAACTCGCGCGGCTTCCCTCCGCGCGACAGCGTTTCCTCCGCGAAGCTCGCGCAGCGGCAGCGATCAGTCATCCGCACGTCGTGACGATTTTTGCCGTCGAAGGGACGGAAGAAGCGTCTCTCGGTACCGAACGAACGACGTTGCCGTTTCTGGTGATGGAGTGTGTCGTTGGACAGACTCTGCATGACAAGATCAAACGTGTCGGAGCTCTGAAGGTTGAGGAGATCGTTCGCATCTCAAGGCAGGTGGCGGAAGGGCTGACGGCGGCTCACAAGCGAGGATTGATTCATCGCGACATCAAGCCGGCGAATATTCTTCTGGAGAACGGCGTCGAGCGAGTCAAGATCACTGACTTCGGTCTGGCTCGGACGACGTCAGATGGCGGGATCACTCATACCGGTGAGATTCTCGGCACGCCACAGTGCATGTCGCCTGAACAGGCGCGCGGTGAAATCGTGGATCAGCGGAGCGACCTGTTCAGTCTGGGCTGCGTGATGTACACGATGTGTACCGGCGTCAGTCCGTTTCGCGCGGACAATATGCTGGCTGTGATGAAGAAGGTCTGCGAGGTCACACCGCGGCCGATCGCGCAATTAAACGCTGAGATTCCCGAGTGGTTGTGCAGCCTCGTGCATGCTCTTTTGGAAAAGCTTCCCGGGTCTCGGATACAGTCGGCTGAAGAAGTCGTTCAATGTCTCGAGTCACAGGCGGCGGTAGCAAGTCGCTCGGTTTCTGCGAAAGCTCCAGCCGTTGTGACGCCGGCAACGGAATTGCCGTCGGCCGTTGGAAATCCGTTTGCTCAGTGGCAACAGGTTCTGTGGACGGTGGGTATTGTGTCGGCAGGCGTTGGGTGGATAGTTGGCAAAGATCGATACGACCATTGGGCGATATTGCCAGTCGCGGTCGCTCTGATCTGGGGAACGTTATTGGCTGTCCGTAAAACTATGGCATCCCACTGGACCTGGATTCGGTGGAAATCATTTTCTGTCAGCATGCTGTCGGTGTTGGTTGCGGCTTTTCTGCGAAGGTGGGACACAAGCGTTGGCTATCGCAAGGGCGGCGTGGAACTCTTTGCAGAGAATCTCTTCGAAGCGGCGGTTTACATTCTTCCGACTATGCTGGGCTGTTACTGGGTCACTCGGTTTTCTGTACTTCACGCGGCCGGCCTTGAGCCGAAGAACCTGAAGGACGAAGGAACCAATGGTGGCGGCGATCAAACACAATCTCCGCGAATCGCTCCTGCGATTGGATTTGGATTGACGACGAAGTCATTAGTTCTTGTTGCGTTGTTCACGGGGGGAATTGCAGCGCATCAGACATTAAGCAGATCCGGTTCACAGCAGAACGCGGCATTGGCGATGCTTTTCATTTTGATCGCTTTAATGTTATGGCTGATCATCCAATTCGGCGCCGTTGTCGTTCGCCGGACTCGTGCGCTCGATGCGGTCCGCGCGTCTGTGCTCGCCACTCCCCAGGCCGCGCGAAGAGCGATAACTCCGTGGATATTCCTCGAGTGGATCATCGTAGGAACGCTCGGCATTGCAATTATGGCGAGTCTAGGCTTTGGCACCGTGCTGCTCATGCCATATCTGCCGTCTCCGGACGAGATTGGACCGCGTGCCTATTGCGTGATTCGGACCCCGGTGGCGGAGAACGTAAAATACGTCACGATCGACGGCAAACAGGCGACACTCGAACCCGGCGGACCGGGCGAATGGCGAACAAAGACGACTTCGGGAATACGCGAAATCTATGTTGCATACGACAGCGATAGCGTATCGAGTCAGGAACGATTTTTCACCACCACAGCGAGCGTCGGGACGGGACGAACAACCATCATCACAGCAGAGCCTGTGATGGTGCGTTCGCTAACACGGCCGCAGGGCATTGAGGTACCAGCGAATGCAAATTCGCCTCCCGTGGTGGTCGGCGTCACGAATGCTCCATCAAGCCCGTCGATCCCGCTGGCCGATGCGGTTGAAGTATTGACTGATCCGTTGAAGATGCCAGAATACAGTGGCGGAATCGTCGGATTTTCGGAGCCCAGGGTTCGTGTCTGGATCGACGAGCCGGGACTGATTATCAGTCTCAGGCGTTTGGATTTCGACGTGTCCGAGGGTTCGGCGCTGACGTTCGATTCTCGAAATACGTGGGGTGTCGACTCCTTTCGTGAGGCACGGACAGGCAAGCCTGCTGAAGTACCACCGGGCCGGTATCAGGTGCTGGTTCAGGATTTAGACTATGGTTGGTCCGTCGATCAGCGGGGCACCATTCAGCTCGGCAATGGCGTTCAGACCGTCCACGTCCGTCGTCGTTTTCACGAGTCAAAAGCGGACGGTGATGGATTTCCATTACCGTTCCGCTGGGCTGGAAACAGCTACCAGATCGCCGATGCCGACCAGGCTGCGGCCATCAACGGTTACCTCGCTGTGTTGTCGGGAAAGACGAACACAGCGACTGCTGATCCCAGACTGCTATTCCACGGACACCCGTTGTTTGAGCAAGTCGTGACTCGCGAGCTCGAGGGCGGCTGGGCTCTGGCGTACCGACCACCTATGGTCTCCTTCAAATTTGAGGGGAGCGATACCGAATTACAGTTTCGCCACAATCTCGGGACCATCCGCTGGAGCCATTCCGTGCCTGAGGGTTTCAAAGTGCCCGGTGCGGGTATGACAGGTCAGATCGTCTACCGAAATTTCCGCTGGCCGAATGCTAAGCCCATTTCGATCCAGGTTGATCCGTTTTCTGAAGGTCCAATCGTGGTGGCACCCCTCAGTCGAAAACTCATCAAAGAAACCGTGATGACTACCGACGTCAACAATTCAGGTTTCGATGATACGCTGCTTTGGTTCCGACGACTTGAAACGTACATGTCCTCGCGAGCTGTTCCCGCTGTCCGCAGATTAGTCCTGGCCTGGCTCGATGGACAACCTGATGTGCCAGAGGCTGAACTTCTTGAGGTTGTCAGAGAATCTTCCGGCGATGCAGTGAGGTGGGAAAACCTGTGGCTGTATCCTGCAGTCGATCATCACCTGATGACCGCAATACTGGAGCCTGGCAGCACACCCGGAACATGGCGAATCAAGGAGCCACCGGAAGGGTCATTGGCTCCGAATTAGGATTCGCCGAATCGTCTATCAGAGCCACTTTTGATCTCGCCCCGTGCCAGCTTGCCTGGCACGAGCGGGAGATTTGTCAATTAACAGGCCCCCTGCTGGCTCGCCCAGCAGGAGCCAACGTTTTACTGTTAGCAAACGTCTTCCCCCGTCACCGCCTCCCCGGTTGGCTTGTCCAACCGGAAGGGAAGTTTCAAGCGATGCCGACACCGATTTACAATTCCCGACACATACAGCCTGCATTCCACCTTCGTTACACATGGACGGGATGGCCGACGGATGGGACTCTATTTCCTACGCAACCTGACGAACCGTTTTTTCAGGAACTCGATAAGGCGTGGGCAACCGATTGCTTAAAACGCATTTCAACACGGTGGAGTGCTGACGAGATTCAGCTCGCGTTCTCAACCACTCCATCCGTCTCACCGACGCTGTTCGTCGCTCGAGCCAAAGGTCGTCTGCAACATGCACTGCGGCTCGCCGGAGCTCATGTGAGGTTCAGCCGCAAAGTTTCGTTTCGTTCAATTGGCGACAATCATACCGCTGACGTCGAAGGCTACATTGCTCAGCAGGTCGATAAAGAGCAATTCGTGGATCCTCGATTTGCTGCGATGCTCAAGAGGTTTACAGTCATCGATGAAAGCGTCACGCTGGATCAGCCGAGCGAATCGAATAGCGGTCGATATTGGTACAACCTGCATGTTGTTCTGGTTGTTGCTGATCGTGCTCGAGTTCGGAATGAAGCCGATTTCGAAAAGCTTGATCGAGCCCTCGTTGGAACGGCAGCAAAGCATGGTTATCAATTGGCTGTTCGCGCATGGATGCCCGAGCATGTTCACATGGCGCTGCGAGGCAACATCACCGAAAGTCCTGAGGAGATCGCTTTGGCAATTATGAATAACACGGCCTATGCCATGGGCCAGAACGCGATTTGGCAGCGGGGCTTTTACGCGGGAACGTTCAGCGAATACGATGTTCGGGCCCTGCGTGGCCGAGTTTGAAACTTCGCTTCCTGCCGGTCGAGC
Source organism: Candidatus Kuenenia stuttgartensis (assembly GCA_945861465.1). Lineage (GTDB taxonomy): Bacteria > Planctomycetota > Planctomycetia > Planctomycetales > Planctomycetaceae > SXXK01. The sequence goes on along the minus strand of CAMAVB010000042.1, from coordinate 5,013 downwards.
CGGCGAGGGGAGTCACGTTGTTTCGGGTTCGTTTTCTAACTTCAACACTTGCGCTCATGTCGGACAAGCCGACATGGGGCGTGGAGCTAAGACGACGGCATAAAAACACATGCACACAAGGTCGCGACAAGCCCCGACAGCATTAATCAAAGGTACACCGTGAATTCCGAAGAACTTTCCCCAGACCTTCCTGTCTCACGCATTCTGGAACGCGTGTCTGCGGGGGAATTCTGCGCAGCGGCGGAGTTGTTGCCTTTGGTATATGACGAACTGCGTCGCCTGGCTGCTGCTCGGATGAAGAATGAGCTGCCCGAACACACGCTTCAGCCGACAGCTCTGGTTCACGAAGCTTACCTGCGTCTTCTGCGCAGCGAGCCTCAGACGTGGGAGAATCGGCGGCACTTTTTCTCGGCCGCAGCGGAGGCGATGCGACGGATTCTGATCGAACATGCGCGCAGCCGGGATCGACACAAACGCGGTGGCCAGGCAAATCGTGAACCGCTGGTGGAGATCGCCATCAATCCTTCCGTTGATCTCTCGGAAATCATCGCGGTGCATGAAGTTCTCGAAGAATTTGAACGCCTGATGCCGGACAAGGCAGAACTCGTCAAACTTCGCTACTTCGCAGGTCTCGATGAAATCACCGCAGCAGAAACGCTCGGCATCTCCCGCCCAACCGCCTCGCGCTGGTGGACTTTCTCCCGTGCATGGTTGTTTCAGAAACTGTCCGAACGAATACGGGAAGAGCAGTTGTAGACTCTGACGGTGATTTGAAGCTCAGGGCCTTGCAAAGAGATCGTGGGGAATTCCCAGGAAAGAATCTGGAATTTGCAACTCGCTGATGCATCCACGAATTGCCATGCCACTCTGTAACCAGCGATTAACGACTTACAAATATTTTTGACGCAGCAATGACCAGCATGTCATCTTCATCAAACTGCCCTCTGCCTTCGATGACCAGCAGGTCGAACTCCTTGAGATTGAAAAGTTCGCGGGCATCAATGTCAATCATCCTGCCTGCTTCGTCGTCGAATTCCACGCGCGCGATCACGCTCTTAATATCGCGTTTGCAGAACGGGCACTCGTGAGGATCGTGAGATTCGTCACCGTCATGCCCTGTGGCGTCGGTCACAATGAAAGCGGCTTTGCCTTCCGCGAATGGAGGAAAATCTCCGGCATTGATTCGCGCGCGAACCACAAACGCGGTGTCAGGCTTCAGCTCACCGGACTTCAGATCCTTTCGAACATCAGGTACGGGACGCTCCTTTTCAGGGGCGCTCGCCACAAGAAACTGTGACCGCAGAGCGAGAACCCTGGGACTGGTCGCGTCTCCACAACCGGTTGTCATCAGGCAACAGCCGATGGCCAGCGAAAGTGACATACGTTTTTTCATTCGTGAACCCCCCTTCTTCTTGTGGATTTTGTGCCTCTTTGTGGCCAGCAAAACCCTGACTCGCAAACAGACGCCTGGACGATTATTGCTCGCCACAAAAACTCACAAGACTCACAAAAAGTAAAAGCAGAACAGAACCACACTCGTTGTCCTAAGGAGCTGCCGACGATTCTTCACTCGTCGAATTCGCAGCCGGGGCCGAATCAACTGCACAGGCGGCACACAATGCTGTCAGCGTCGTATCGATCGTTGCCGATTCCTCAGCGTATGTGGATCCTTCCTGCCCATGCATCGTCTTGTCAACATTGCCGAATGCGTCCATCAAAGTGTTGACTGCCGTTTCAATCGCGGCCTGGTTCTCTGTGCTGACTTTTTCCTTCTTTGCAAGTTCCGGAATGGCTTCCAGGATTGCCCCCACGTCATGCAACGGGCCATGAGCTGCGTCCTGATCGTTCTTTGCGAACGAGTCTCGAATGGTGTCGCGCAGCGATGTCAGCTCCGCCAGAGCGTCTTTCAACGACTCAGGGCTATGGTCGTGTTCTTCATGGTCGTGACCTTGTTTCTGCGAAGATATGACAGGGGCGGTCTTCGTAGTATCACTGCACCCACTGCCGACCAGCAGGGAGAAACCAAAGACCAGCGACCATGGGTGACGCAAAAAACACATCTGGAAATTCCTCGTACAAAACAAAGTTAAATCGACCAGCCACATTTCGAATTTGAGATTTGAGATTTGAGATTTCAAATTTCAGATTTAGTGCTTATGCTCCGGAGCCCCGATGGCCACGATCGCTGTCGGAGTACCACCGACAACTGATTTGGCTCGGATTGTAAGATCCTTCAGCGTCATGATCCAGATGGTACCATCGCCGGGATTGGTGAAACATGCAAGGCGACCTTCGGAATCGAAACTGACGGAATGATGTCCGTGGTGACCATCGACCTTACTGGCACCCACGGGGATCGTCTTTGCGATCTTTGCGTCCGACAGATTGCGGTCGCCGTTGGGGTCGAGATCCACGATCGTCAGCTGCTCCTGAAGTTCGCCTTCCTGCTTGTCCTGGAAGAGGAACGCATAACGCTTGCCGCCGGACGCCAGCACCACTTCCGGAGTTGTGAGCGACAATCCGTCGGCGACATTGATGGGAAGTTTCACAACCGTCGGCTGCGCTGCTGCCGCATCCAGCAAACACAGCGATGACTTCCCTTCCGGCCCGCCGGTTGTGAACAGCACCCAGTTGCGTTGATTGACAAAGGCTCCGGTGCGATTCGGCTTTTCAGCGCCATCTTCCTTGCCCAGCGAGATGTGATTGACAACGACGGTTTCTGCCGTCTTCGAGAATGAAGTGTCCGCCGCCACCCAGCACACACCATCTGCAGGCGCGAAGAACACTTTGCCGAAGTTCGCGGTCGCTCCGTGAATCACGCCCGTGGGCAGCTTAAACGAATAAGCAATCTTTTCGCCGTCGGTCTTCTTCAGATTGACGACATCGACCCGGCCCATGTCTGGCCCGCCGCCATCGATCCATGTCGAGTAGCAGACAGTATTTTCGACGGCTGCCATCGTGATGTGATTGCCGCCGCCGGTAAAGAAGGTTCCGCATTGCTGTGCTGGTTTTTTGACCAGTTCGGACGGATCAATGTGAGTGAACCCGTTCTTCTTGTCATTGGCCATGTAGAAGTGCCCATTGTATAGATATAGATGAGCCGGGTTTCCCTGTTCGGCATCCAGTCGGCTCCCCTTCACAGACGGCGGCGACACAAAATTCCAGTGCGAATGATTGCCGTGCGGTTCTTCCCGAACGCCCGTATCGACCGTTACCCAGCCACTCTGGAACTTACCGTCAGCGTTGTCGCGCACACCGACCAGCAGATGACATTCAGCCTGCTCCATCTGCACGAGATCCTGCTTTTCCACATCGAGTTTTGGAAAATCTTTGACCGGCGACGCCGAGACAATCCATTTTTCTCCCCCGTGGACTTCGCCCCACATCAGAGTGTCTTTGGCGCGATCCTGCCAGAGCACTCTGGCAACTCTCGGCCCGCGATCGTCGGCATGGGTGACGGGCGAAAGCAGGAACGATCCCCAGGACAACGCAATCAGCGTTTTCCCAAGCGTGGTTATGAGCGAGAACCTATTCATAGTAACTTCCTGCAAAAGTTGCGTAAAGACAATCGATCCGCGAGCGGCTGGGCGTCAGCCCTCCGTGCAGTGCGTATCGCACACGGAGGGCTGACACCCTGCCGCTCGCCGAATAACAAATCTCAATTCGAAAACGGACTACCACTGCCGTCAGATAGTTGAAAACTTCCATCTTCAAATTGTACACACGACCACGTGGCCGCATCATCTGAGCCATGAAGCCAGTAGAAGCGGCGATCGGAAGTATCCGAAAGAAACAGCATCGGCGTTCCTGCAAAATTCGTGCTGCCCTGAAAATCCGGCTGAGACGCGAAGAATTGAGTTAAAGCCTCCTCATCGGCCACTTCCATGGACGGTTTCAATGTCCATATTGTACCTTCCGCCGAAAACGATTGCGGAGCTGAAATTTCCGATACCACAACTGGTTGAGCCGTGGAAGCACCACATCCACTCATCACGATGCACAAGGTTACAGCCAGAGGATAAAGAACGAAATGGGGCAATATCACAATGTTCATCAGTTTCCTCCGACACAGAAAAGCCGAGTTTCCGTCCTGACGACACATGCGCCTTCGCCTGCCGCGACGCGGTAAACGATGGGATCACGAGTTGACGCACGTGATCCTTCGCGGCGTTTCCGATAGCTCTCTTCCATTGCCGCTACCGCACGCAACGAGAGCGGTACGGCGGCGATTAAGAAATGGCGATTTTTCATAATGAAATCCTGAGTGCTGCCGATTTTTTCGGCGCTTGATCGGATAGACGAAAACGCGGTCGCACGAGCGACTGCGGTTCCAGTGAACGCGGTCAGAACTCGCCAATCACTTGTCCATCGTTACGCGAGAAAAGGTTGCGAAACGTTGTCAGATCGACGTTCTCGGAAACAAAGCGAACGCTCCCGTCACACAATGACAACTGTGCTCCGCCGACATGCAGGCTGCGTGGCCCTGAGACGATCTCACCGTGGTTGCCGAAGTCAGGATTCTTTGAGTTCGGCGGATAGTAGCCCTGTATCAAAGTGTGAAATCCGGTTGACGAAATCCAGATCCCTGCGCGATTGCCGTTAAAGTTTGTCGATGCCGTGGCCTCCATGACTTCGGCCAGCGGAGCACACGGTGCGCCAAGATTTACCCGCTTCATTTGTCGCTGTGGATTTGTGAGGGTTGTTGTCGCTGGTTGACGATTGCCGAACAGCGTCTCTGCCATAAACACGGTGTTGCTGGTTCCGTCTGTGATGTCGCGAAACTTTGTGTTGGAACCTCGCCAGAACAGACCATCGTTGTTGCCCGAGCAGTAGTTCAATTGTGTACCCGAGCCACCATTCACCAGATAGTTTCCCCCGGCCCAGGCAAACCCGAATCCATCAGTGAACATCGGATTTCCCGCATCGCTCGGGCACATCAACACGGGAATTCGCGTGCCTGCAACGATTGCATTCGCGGGGTTCACCTGCGGATTCCAGGCCAATCCGATTGTC
>CAMAVB010000041.1 GCA_945861465.1 Candidatus Kuenenia stuttgartensis | reverse complement strand
TTAAGGCGAGCGGCAGGATAGAACTTACCATTCGCAATTTGTACGACGGACTTCCAGTCCGTCGAGTAGCACCATGCGACGGACTGGAAGTCCGTCGTACCGGTAAATTCATTTCTGCCGCTCGCCTAACCGGCGTCGCGTTGCGGGTTCAGCTGGCTCAGGCGGTTGTACAGCGTCTTCAGGGCAATTCCAAGTTCTTTTGCCGCTTTGGGTTTGTCGCCCTGGTACTTGTCCAGAACCCGAAGAATCATAAATTCTTCCATCTCGCGGAGCGTCTTTGGCTCGCTCGTAAACATCGGACTTTGGGGGACCATTGCGATCGTCGGTGAATCCGGAGGTGCCCCAACAGCAGCCGCAACATCGCGATTGATACTTCTCGGCAAGTCTGCGGGACGAATCGTCAGACCATCAGACAAGATCACAGAATGTTCAAGGACGTTTGCCAGTTCACGAACGTTGCCCGACCAGTGATGAGCCTGCAGTAACTTCACTGTCTCTGGCGGCAGCATGTCGGGGGAAATGCTGTCGCGTTTCAGGTGTCGAGCCAGCAGATGCATAGCCAGCGACGGAATATCATCCAGTCGTTCCCGCAACGGCGGCAGATAAATCTCGAACGTGTTGACTCGAAAGAACAGGTCTTCGCGGAACACGCCTTCCGTGACCATCTGCTGGAGTTCGCGGTTCGTTGCACAGACGATGCGCACATCCACGTGAAACGACTCATTGTCGCCGACCCGTCGTACTTCTCCGGATTCCAGAAATCGCAGCAGCTTAACCTGCATGGATTTGTCGAGTTCACCTAATTCGTCCAGAAACAGAGTTCCACCATTCGCAACTTCAAACAGCCCCGCGCGATTGGAATCAGCACCGGTAAACGAACCTTTGCGATGTCCGAAGAATTCGCTTTCGACAAGATTTTCCGGAATTGCCCCGCAATTGACGGCGACAAACGGTTCGTTACGGCGATCGCTTTGTTCGTGGACTCGCCTGGCCACCATTTCTTTGCCAGTGCCGGTTTCACCCAGAATCAGCACGGCTGAATCCGTCGGGGCAATTTTGTCGATGAGCTTGCGAACCCGGAGCATCGGCCCGGACGTGCCGATCAGATCTGACCGTCCCTCGACACGCTGCAAACGGCTCTCAAGGGCGATCGTCTTGTTCTGAAGTGCTTTCTTTTCGCCGATGCGATCCAGCACATTGGTGATCTCGAACAGCGACACCGGCTTCGGCAGGAAGTCGTAGGCACCCATCCGAATGGCGCGAATCGCGTCGTCGCGATCACCGTGGCCTGTGCTGATCACGGAGACTGTCTCCGGGGAGTGTTCGCGCAGATAGTCAATCACGTCCCAGCCACTGCCGCCCGGCATTCTGAGATCGACAATTGCCGCGTCGAAGACGTTCTTCTGAATGGCCTCAATTGCGGAACCGGGCGACTGACGAACGGTTGCGTTATGCCCCATTCGCGGCAGCTCAGATCGCATCAAATCTGCGATCGACTGTTCGTCATCGACAAACAGAACTCGCAGGCTATGTCGTTTCTTGGTGCTCACTGCCGACTCCGTGGCCACCGCTTTCAGCTTCGTGCTGATCGCTGTTCGTTAAGGAATGCCCCTGGCGAACGAGAGTTTCGCGAGGTCGTGTGCTGCTGATTTCGCAGCACTTCGATGCCCGTTTCGGCACAAACTGCTGCGGAGAGAGGGCTGAGTGATACCAGAATGTTCCGATTGCAGCAACGCGGAAATTTCCGCCGGAATTCACCAGTTTTGAAGATCCGGACGTCGTTACGTCCACTTCTCAGGAATCCGCACCCCCCGTTTCTTGTACTCCAGTTCCTGCCCTGAAATACTGCGGCAGAGTCCTTTCCGGCAGAAAGGACCTACAGAAAACTCCTCTATTGGATTGCATCATATCATGCTTTGGGAAGTTGAAATTCTGCCGATCGGCAGCGAAAAGGATTACGAAGGTCAGCGCATCCTGGCAAGTGCTCACCGCCAGGGGATCAACGGACTTGATGCCGTCAACTCCGCTCGCACGTTTCTGATTCAGGGTGACCTGACCCGCGCAGACGCCAAACGTGCGGCTGAGCAGTTACTGGTCGATCCCGTCACCGAGCAATTCCATATTCACGAATTGCCTGCAAAAGCGGAAAGCGGAAAGCGGAAAGCCGACAGTGAAGATGACGCTGCCTGCGGTTCACGGCTTTCGGCTTTCCGCTCTCAGCTTTGTCTCAACGTGCTTCTCCACCCTGGCGTCACCGACAGCGTCGCTGAAAACGCCGCCAGGGCTCTTGCACGAATGGACTTCAGCGTCACCAACGTCGCTACCTGCCGACGCTATTGGCTGACCGGCGATCTGGGCACCGCCAAAGTCACTCAGCTGTCGAAGAAGGTGCTCGCGAATGACGCGATTGAATACGTGCTCACCGGTCCGCTGCTGATCAAAGACCTGACGCTCGGCAGCGAGTATAAGTTCAGACTCACCACGCTCGCCATTCGGGACATGGACGATGCAGCCCTGATGGAACTCAGCAAGCAGGGCCAGTTGTATCTGAGTATCACAGAAATGAAGACGGTGCAGGACTACTTCCGGTCACTGCAACGCGACCCCACCGATATTGAGCTGGAAACCGTCGCTCAGACCTGGAGCGAACACTGTTCACACAAAACGCTCGGTGGACGCATTCATTACGTCGAGACCTGCGAAGGGAAAATCGTCCGGGATACGCACTTCAACAGCATGTTGAAAGAAACGATCTTTGCGGCAACCGTAGAGATTCGCAAATCGCTCGGCAAGGACGACTGGTGCGTGAGCGTCTTTAAGGACAACGCCGGCATCGTTAAGTTTGATGATCGGCAGAATGTCTGCATCAAAGTCGAAACTCACAACCATCCGTCCGCCATCGAACCCTACGGTGGCGCCAACACGGGGCTCGGCGGTGTCATCCGCGATCCGCTGGGGACGGGGCTGGGGGCTCGCCCGGTCTGCAGCACTGATGTGTTCTGCTTCGCTCGACCGGATTATCCGGCCGATCAGCTTCCGCCCGGCGTGCTGCATCCGCTGGCAGTGATGCAGGGCGTTGTGGCCGGAGTTCGCGACTACGGAAACCGCATGGGGATTCCGACCGTCAACGGAGCCGTGTGCTTCGACGACCGTTATCTCGGCAATCCGCTGGTCTACTGCGGCAACGTGGCCATGATTCCTGTCGATAAGTGCGACAAGAAGGTCAGCCCCGACGACCTGATCGTGGCCGTCGGCGGACGTACGGGCCGAGACGGAATTCACGGCGCGACGTTTTCGTCTGTGGAACTCACCGAAGAAAGCGAACACATCAGCGGTGGATCCGTCCAGATCGGCAATCCGGTCACCGAAAAGATGGTGGCCGATGTGATCCTCGCAGCCCGCGATCTGAACCTCTACTCCGCTATCACCGACTGCGGTGCCGGCGGTTTCAGCAGCGCCGTGGGTGAAATGGGTGAAGACACCGGAGCTGAAGTGTGGCTGGATCGAGCGCCATTGAAGTATTCAGGATTGTCGTACACTGAGGTCTGGATTTCAGAGGCTCAGGAACGCATGGTCCTGTCCGTGCCCGAGAAAAACTGGGCTGCATTCCATGCCCTCTGCGCCTCTGAAGGTGTCGAAGCCACCATCATTGGCAAGTTCACCGACACGAAGCAGCTTGTTCTGAAATACGGCGAACACAGAGTCGGTGAAGTCAGCATGCATTTCCTCCACGATGGGCGACCTCCGGTGATTCGTGAAGCGGTGTATGACATCAAGTCCAGCTATCTCACTCAAAGTAGCCCTCGCGCTCCGCGTGAGGAGCATTCAGGGGAAACCTCACATCAACCAACAACCGTTGCCACGCCAAACACCGCTGCCTCGGCCGCTGCGGCAAAGTCGTCTGCATTATCACATGCAACCTCCGAGGCTCATCACGCGGAGCGTGATGGCTACAATAAGGCCGACTACACCGACGACCTCAAGCAGATTCTCGGCTCCCTGAACGTGGCGAGTAAAGAATGGATCATCAGGCAGTACGACCACGAGGTCCAGGCCGGCAGCGTCATTAAACCGTTGGTCGGTATTAACAACGACGGCCCATCCGACGCCGCCGTCGTGCGTCCCGATCTGACATCTAACCGAGGCCTGGTCATCTCCTGTGGCATCAATCCACAGTATGGAGACCTCGACCCATACTGGATGGCCGCCTCCGCGATCGACGAAGCCGTGCGAAATTGTGTCGCCGTCGGAGCCGACCCGGACCGCATCGCCATCCTCGACAATTTCTGCTGGGGCAACACTGAACGCCCGGAAACCCTCGGAACCCTTGTCCGGGCCGCCGTCGCCTGCCATGACATCGCCGTTGCATATGGCACGCCGTTCGTCAGCGGCAAAGACAGTCTCAACAATGAGTTCAGTTACGAAGAAAAGGTTGATTCTTCTCGTAGAGTGGGACCAGCGAGCAACGCGAGCCCTGGCCCACCAGAAGTCCACTCGGACTTGGTGGGCCTGCGCGTTGCTGGTCCCACCCTACAAACTCAACGCCGCACGGTCGCCATTCCCTCGACCCTGCTTATCACAGCTCTCGGCCAGGTCGGTGACGTCGAAACCTGCGTCACGATGGACCTCAAAGGCCCCGGCAACCTGCTGTATCTGATCGGCGAAACCAAAGACGAAATGGGCGGCAGCCACTACAACCTCGTCAACGGCCTCACCGGCGGCAACGTGCCAACAGTTGACAAGGAAATGGCCCCAAAAATCTTCCGAGCCTTGCACCAGGCCATCAAGCAAGGTCTGATCCTCTCCTGCCACGACTTGAGCGAGGGTGGCCTGGCGGTGGCGGCTGCGGAGATGGCGTTTGCGGGGGGAGTTGGGGTTGAGATTTCACTTGCGTCGAATCCCGCGACAGCTCTCTTCTCTGAGTCCAACACCCGTTTTCTGATTGAAGTAAAGCAGGAAACCGCTCAGATGTTCGAATCGATGTTCAGTGAACTTGTGCATATCCAAATCGGTCGAACCACACTCGAACAGTCGGTCAGAATAATCAGTCCGGCTGGCACATTAATTGTCCATGCTTCTTTGAAAGATTTGAAGGCCAACTGGCAGTCCGGACTCAATCTGTGATCGAATGAAACAGTTACAACGCACCGAGGGCACGATGATCGCAACAGAACTCGACATGCTGGAAACGCTTGCGGATTTGATGGATCGGCTGGGGAACGTGCCGCTCAAGCGGATTCGACTCCACCCATTCCCCGGCACGGCCACCGTTGCCGACGTCGTGCGGTTGTGCGATCGCGAGCCGAAGTGTCTGTGCGAGCTGGTCGATGGTGTGCTGGTGGAGAAAGTTGTGGGACATCAGGAATCGCGATTGGCGCTGCGACTTGCACAGGCACTGCAGAATTATCTCGATATGCACGACCTTGGCATCCTTGCGGGTGCCGATGGTCCGCATCAGATCCTCGCCGACCAGGTCCGCTTCCCCGATGTGGCCTTAGGGATGTTATAGGGCTATCCATCTTAAAATCTGCGTTTGCGTAAAGAAGGCAGCTTTGGGAAGCTGCCGTCAATGCTGGTCTATTTGAATGCTCGGCGGGCTGAGTTGATGCTGATGGCTCGGTTGTGGCCGCGTGATTCGGCAGCGGCGAGGCGCTGCTACACTGATTGTGTCCCACGGGAAGTCTTGCTCCCCTCGGGTCCGCCCGATCGGCTCGTCGAAAGCCGTTCGGGCACTTTTATTGAGGCCCCCCACGCTCGGCCGCCTCGCCCGCCAGTGAATTTAGCTCAACACTCTGGTTACCGCGACAAATTTCTGTCCTCTCGTCCGCCAGAAATTCCGCCGGCGTGACTGCATCCCGCCCCTCCGCTCCTCAACGATCCGCTGCGCGAAGGAAACTGCAGGGAAGGAAACGCAGAAGTAAATGCAGGTGAGTCAAATTTTTCGAAGGAAACAATCACAGGAAGTAGACGCGGGAAGCAAACAAACCCTTGTCCCAGTGGGGGCGTTCAACCTGCTGAAAACGGGGGCGACGAATGTGCTGTTCCCAACAATCGAAATCATCGAACAGATATCGGCCACAAGCCCTGCGCCGGTGTACGGATTGTACGATACGTTGCTCGGTCATGGCATCGTAGGCGGCAGTCTGGCGTCGGCGGAATCGCAGGGAAAACTTGCTGGCGGTTTGGCCGTCCGTGTTTTGAAGGGCGAACGGCCGGAAGACATTCCGCTTGTCGGCTTGGACACGGTGCAGTTGAAGTTTGATGCTCGGGAATTGAAACGTCTGGGCTGTCAGGCCAAAGTGGTGTTTCTCACCATGCATAAGGACGCGACATATGCTGCGAAGGCATTGGAAATGGGTGCATCCGGGTTCGTATTGAAACACTCTGCGAGCACCGAGTTATTGGCAGCGATTCGCGCAGCGCTCCTCGGCAAAGTGTACGTGACGAGCGAAATCGCTGCTGGCCTTCAAAAAACGACGTCAACGCGACCGGTGTCGATGTCGGCACCCTCGCTCACACCCCGGCAACGCCAAGTGCTGCAACTCTTTGCGGAAGGCCATTCGGCGCGAAAAGTGGCCGCGATGCTTCACATTTCGCCGCGCACCGCCGAGAACCACAAAGCCCGTATCATATCCCAACTGAATCTCGACACGACTGCAGATCTTGTGCAATACGCCTTGCGCCACGGCATTATCGCGGCGGAGCAAGTACCGTCCGCAATCGTGAAAACAAGGACTAACTGTTCACAGCAACCGCTTGACCAGCTCGATCAATCCCCACCCTGTCAGCATCCCGAGAAAATACGTCCCCAGGATCAGAACAATCTTCGAGACTGAAGCAGTCCAAACAATAAAAGTGACCTCAACAGCACCCAGATTCTGAATGGCAAATACAGCAACAATAATAAGACACAAAACACCGATCGCACCAGTTACATAGTTCATCATTTCCCCTCAACATAAGTTCACCGAATGCCACTGACGCATGTCAGTTGAGAGTCTTTACGATTGATGCCGAGTCACCGTTCAGTTCCTTCATGATCCGATACCGCCAATATGGGGCGGGATTGAGAATCAACTTGCCCGAGCCCTCAAATACACGGAGGTATTCTTCGCCGGAGGTGAAGCGGCCAAGGTAGTTTTTAGTCGGTCGGGTAATCGTCATGGAAATGCCAGCCGTTCGACAGATCACGGCCCTCCCTTCCACTGCGACTTTCATCCCTTTCTTCAACTGGATCTCTTCGACAGGCCCGGCCGTCGTGACAACGACTTTTCCAGAGCCTTTCACCATTGTCTGAAGATAGATCAGACCTTCGCCCGACCAATATCCCGTAAGGAATTTCTCGCGATGAAAAGTCACATTGACGGCAGCATCCGAAGCCCAGTAAGCACCGGGCTCCAGAATCCAGGATTCTCCATCGGTCAATTCAAGAGTGTGAAATCCGCCCAGTGATGATTCCAGCGTCACAATGCCGGTACCAGTATAAGTAGGCCGATGAATCGCTTCATCGGCCAAGGCCGACTTCAGCATCCCGAAAAGTGAAGGAATGAACCTGGACCGGATCTCAATCTCGCCAACATGGTAGCAGAGCGCGCCGGCTTCCGCCTGAATTGACTCCTTGTTCAGATGAGCCTCGACATACTGCGTGCCTTCCAGGGAGTGGATTTGGAAATCGGCCATGGTTAAGTGATCCTCGGTAGATTATTGCAGACGACATCGTGCCAACACTTGCCGAACAAAGCCTGCAGTCATTTGTTCATGAGACCATCATACACCAGCTGAAAGGCCTTCGGTGTGATCGAGACTTCGCCGCGAAACGGATTATCCATCAACGCCACCAGACAGACCATCGTCGCAGTGAAAAACATGACCAAGCCACCCAGCAGAAAGAGGGCGGGCAGCCGGACTTCAAACATCCAGATCAGGAGTGCATTGATCAGGGCTCCGATGCCGACCGTATACCAGAGAATCGCCGGAATTCCGGTTTCCACCTGATAGAGCCGCATCCGCCGAAGTTCGATGAAGTTATTGAACTGGCGGAACGCCTCAGCATGGATGATCTCCTGACTTGCCGATTGAGGCTCGAACTTCATCAGGCTCGCCTGAAAGACATCAACTCGATCGGTGCCACCCGTCGGAATGATTCCCTTTTGTTGCAAAGGCCAGGCTTCCTCAATCACGTACCGAGTGTACTCACGCAACAGTGACTGCAACTCCTGTCGATCTGGCTCAGGGTAACTCGAAACATCGCGATAAAGCGCCGCAACCGAAGACGCTTCTCGAACGACCGATTGCTCCACGTCAGAAAGATTCTGGTAGCTCGCGACGGCCAGGAGGCCGAGCAGCAGCCCGTAAATGACCGAAAACAGTGACAGAAAATAGCCGACGACGTCATTCACACCAGCTTGTTTGCGCAGCCAGAGACGCAGAAACGGACGCACAAAGATCAGTCCGAACCACGTAAATCCCACAAACAACGCGACAAATCCCAGTTCTACCTTCCAGGCAGGCAGATCATAAATCCAGTACAGCATGACGGCGTTTTCCGATCAGATACGTGTTGAACTCACAACCTGTTGCGTCTCACGCTTCGCTTGACATTAACGATGAAAAACAGTTCTGCGAAGCGTTGAATTGAACTCATTTGTAGGGTGGGACAAGCGGAGCGCCGGCCCACCATTCATTCGATTTGGTGGGCCTGCGCTCCGCTGGTCCCACCCTACGTGTTCCCCAATTTCGAACATTGGCCGAGCCATGGCTTGGAAAAGAGGTCAGTACGCCGGACCAAGCGAAACGCCGTTCCCGCAGTTCGACGAAACGCCGGAACTACCCTTCTCTCGGTCCGGCCTACCCCAACATCAACCCTTGACAGAGCACTAGCCCATCATCTCCGCGAGTACCGTTTTGAGCTTATCAAGTACGCTCTTCACGGAATCACCCAGACCGGGGATCGCAGAAATCTTCTCGATTATTGGATTCAGTTTTTCCAACTGACCCTTCACAAAATCACCAAGGAGCGCTTTCCCATCGGCTGGGAGGATCTTCATCGCGCCCGACAGCGTTTCCAGTTTCAGAACGGAATCCTGCAGACCAGGCAATGACGCTTCGGCGGTGGCAACGTCGGTCACCTTCCCGAGGTCGGTGCTCAACGAATCGAAGAGACCAGCGGCGTCACCCTTCATCTTTTCAAGATCCACGCTTGGCAGTGAGTTGGCAAGAGCGTCTTTCGTGCTGTCAATGACATCTTTTGCACCCGACGTCGCAGTACCAACTGTTTCTGTCACCTTGTCCACTTCTGCAGAACCTTTGTTGAAGTACCACATGGCTGCAGCCAGAAGTGCCGCGATGATCACTCCAGGGACAAGCAGACCACTCAAACCGCTTGCAGCGGCAGCTGGAGCCTTGCTGGCCGCAGAAACAGCCGCCGAACCAGCGTTCGACAAGGCTTTGAAGCCGGAAATACTGTCAAGGTTCAGCCCCGCAGGAACCGAGGCCGCAATATTCTGCTTCTGTTCTGAAAACAACTTCGAAATGCCGTTTGCGTCAATCTTACCTCCCTTGAATGAACTGCCGATCGATCCCAGCACCAATGGGACAAGGTATCCCAGTGCCGTCTTGATCAGAGCCTGACTGATTCCAGTGGTCTTACCGATGGCAGCCGCTAACCCATCCACAACGCCTCCCCCCAGGAGATTTCCAAGCATGCTGCCTCCTTTCTGCAGAGCCCCACCGCCCACCATCGATGCAAGATTGCCAAACATGCTGGAATCCAATCCGCCAATCGCGTTAGCGACCTTTTCGGCCCCCTCCTTCGTCGAAGCGACCGACCCCAATCCTGACAACAATCCGGGTAGAGCGACACCAATGGTTTTTTGAAGATCCCCTTCGCTGATGCCCGCCATGCCGCTGAGCTTCTTACCGACTTCGCCTGCCAATTGGTGCTTGATTACGTCTACGAGATTCATTTTCATTGCCTTTCGAGAACGTCTGCTGCGTCTAAAAGTTGAGAACACCTCAACCAGTCCGTTTGCCGATCTGCCCCTGAACACCTATGAGTCTGACCAATATAACGTTGCAGGGCACCAGATGATGATTTCCCAATTGCTGACTCAAACTATTTCCTGAAAATCATCATGAATTGAGTATTTCAACACTCGCCCCCTCATCCACGTAAAACTAGAACTCTCGCAGTTCGCTGAAAATCGCCGCTGGCCGGATTGAGCCACCAATAAGTACAAGTCGCATGTCATTCTGGATTCATCGCAATGCTCCCCGATGGTTTTCAGGGAATCAGGGTAATCGCACTGAGTGTTTTTGATGACCGGATCGTCGCCGACCGAATTCTGGCGAGCGGGGCGGTTGCCGTCGTCCTTGCAGGTTGGTGCGGTTAAACGCCCCTTCCGACGCCTCAGGGAATTGATCAGAGGCGAACCAGCGACATGCCTTGGACAGTTTTTTCAAAACTGGTGACTTGTACGTGATTGTGGCAAGATAGTGGGTTGCCTCGCTAGACTGTTCGCCGACGAGACGTTGAAATAATTGGCGCTGCAAAACATGAGATGAAAAAACAAGTCGGCAATGTTTCAGCCAGACAACAGAATGTGAGTCGAGCACAACGAATCGACTCGTGTAATCAAGGACTTTTTTGTGAGGGTGCTCCCATGTGCATTGATCTTAGAGTAATGACTCTCGCGATTGTGAGCTTGTTTCTGGTCGCCGGACGGGAGCATCTTGCCCATGGCCAGGAGGATGCTGTGATTGACTCCGTCCGGACAAGCTCAGAGGAAGCAGCGCTGGCGTTCAATGCGGGCAAGGTTGATGATCTCGCTGCAATGTTCCTGCCCGAGGGAGAGTTGATCGACGAAGAAGGTGTCGTCTATCAGGGGCATCAGGAAATTAAAGACCTGCTCAGTGCTTTTTTTGAGAAATTCCCTGAGTCGAAGCTGGCGATCGATATCGAGTCAATCCGACTGACAGGACCGGTCGCGATTGAAGAAGGGACTCGCACAATTACAACCAGCGACGGCGCAACTCGGTCCCAGTTCCGTTACATCGCCGTTCGTGTCAAATCCGACAGCGGCTGGAAAATAGCCTCCTTGCGCGAATTCTCCGATGACCCGGTCCCGACGCCCCACGACTACCTTCAGCCGCTGGCCGGGTTGGTGGGAGATTGGATCAACGAAGGTGCGGATAGCAAAGTTGCTATCTCCTATCGCTGGTCGGAAGACAAGAACTTCCTTCTCGGCGATTTCCAGGTCACTTCAACCGGCAATCCAATGACCACGTCGTCGCAGCGGATCGGGTGGGATCCACAAGCCGGAAACATTCGTTCCTGGCTGTTCGATGCCGATGGCGGGTTCACCGATGGCCGGTGGACGGTCGTCGAGGACGGCATTGTGATCAAATCGTCATCGGTCAATCCCGATGGAGGAACTGCTTCGGCAACGATGACCATCGTTTCAGTGGATAAAGATCATTTTTCGATCAGTGGAACTGAGCGCATCGTCGGCGACAGCCGCGAACCCGATTTTGAGATTACGGTCACACGACGTCCGCCGACTGCTGGCAAGTAACGCACCAAAGACGGAAGGAATCATGTCATGAAAACTATCTGCCAATCATATCTCGTATTGCTGGTGGCGATCGCCTGCGTGACTGTGTTCTCGGAAATCGCCGACGCGCAGCGCGGACGCGGCGGTGGTGGTGGTGGTGGCGCACGGCCATCCATGGGACATGTTGGCGGCGGCGGCGGACGGCCGTCACCCGGTGGTGGCAGTCGTCCTTCGCCTTCCCGCCCATCGCCTTCGCGGCCTTCGACTTCGCGTCCCAGCCCATCGCGACCTTCGATGGGCAATGTCTCGCGCCCCAGCAATAATTCTCGGCCCTCCGGCGGCGGTTTTTCCCCGTCCGGCGGCGGTCGCCCCAACGTGGCGCGTCCAACAACGCCATCGACGCGACCGGGTGGTTCGGCGGCTGCAAATCGGCCGTCGGTTCGCCCGCCAGGCAACGTGAAACCGGTGAGCCGACCTTCGTTACCCAGCGGCGGAATTGATGGTGGCAATCGGCCGAATGTCGGGAACCTTAACCGCCCTTCGACACTGCCAGGGAATGTCGGCAATCGTCCGGGGGGAGACGGCAATCGACCTAACCTCGGGAACCTGAACCGGCCGACGACGCTGCCAGGGAATGTCGGCAATCGACCGGGTGGCGGCGAACGACCGAGCCTCGGGAACTTGAACCGGCCGACGACTTTACCCGGCAACATCGAAAATCGTCCTGGTGGCGGCGATGGGCTGAACCTCGGAAACCTCAACCGTCCAACGACATTGCCGGGTAACATCGGTAATCGGCCTGGTATCGGTGGGAATCGCCCGGGGCTTGGCGGTATTGGCAACAATCGCCCCGGTATTGGCAACGGCAATGTCAACATTGGCAACAATCGCCCCGGCATTGGCAACGGCAATATCAACATTGGCAACAATCGCCCCGGTATTGCCAACGGCAATATCAACATTGGCAACAATCGCCCCGGCATTGCCAACGGCAATATCAACATTGGCAACAATCGCCCCGGCATTGGCAACGGCAACGGCAACATCAATATCGGCAACGACATCAACATCGGCAGTGGTAACATCGGCAATCGGCCGAGTTGGGATCGCCCGAACAACTGGAACAATCCCGGTGGCGGCTGGGGGAATGGTGGGTCTGGCTGGGGTTATGGCGGTGGCGGTTGGGGTGGTAATTGGCACAACCACTGCATCAATCCACATCATAGATGGTACAACGGTTGCCACAGTGGTTATTGGGGAAGCAATTGGTACAGACCCGTGGCATGGGCATCGGTGGGCTGGGGCCTCGGGGCAATCACAAGTGGCTGGGGTTATGGCACAAGTTACTACAATCCTTACTTCGTCCAACCGGTGGTGGCTGCAGTGGTCCCCTATGACTACTCTCAGCCCGTCGTAGTGAACAACTATGTCAGCGCCGATGCGGAGTCTGGCGATGCTATCGCTCAGGCCGACCAGCAGACATCTGAATCGGATCAGGCCACGAAGCTTTTCGACGACGGACTCTTGCAGTTCAAGTCGGGTGACTATCAGTCAGCGCTGGCCAATTTCGACGCCGCACTCCAGAAGTTGCCGGGCGATCCGGTCGTGCATGAGGTGCGAGCACTTACGCTGTTTGCCTTAGGCGAGTACGAATCCTCGGCAGCGGCGCTCAATTCGTTCTTGTCGAGTGCGCCAGGGATGGACTGGACGACGATGAGCAGTCTGTACGGCAACGTCGATGACTATCAATCGCAACTGCGAAAACTCGAGCAATATTGTCAGTCCAATCCCAACGATCCTGCCTCTCACTTCGTGCTGGCTTACCAATACCTGGCCACCGGCTCGAAGGACAGCGCGGTGAACGCGCTCAAAGTCGTCGTCAAGAATCAGCCAAAGGATTCCACGGCGAGGAGAATGCTTGACGCACTGGTGCCTCCGGAGCCACCCCCGGCCCCCGAACCCGCACCGGCATCGTTGGCAACACCGGACGGCGGCGACGCACCTGAAACGGACCTGGTCGGCAATTGGCGTGCCACGGCGGGCGACACAACAATCGATCTGGCGATCACTGAAGACTCGCAATTTACCTGGAATGCCACGCCTGCGGGTAAGCCGCCGCTTGAACTCAAGGGCGATCTGGCTTCGACCAGTGACGAGCTCGTCCTGGAAACCAAGGACCAGGGCGCGATGGCTGGCTCCGTCAAGTCTCTGGGATCCGACTCGTGGCAATTTGTCCTGAGTGGCGCGCCAGCTGCGGATCGCGGGTTGAGTTTCTCGCGTGTGAAAAATTAACTTTACTTTAACAGGAAACCTCACATGGATATCAGCAAACGTTGCACGGCGGAATTTGTCGGGACATTCTGGCTCGTTTTCGGGGGATGCGGCAGTGCTGTCCTGGCGGCCGCTTTTCCAGGAGTGGGTATTGGATTGTTGGGAGTGTCGTTCGCCTTTGGACTGACGGTCCTCACAATGGCCTATGCCATCGGCCATGTTTCCGGCTGCCATTTGAACCCCGCAGTCTCTGTCGGCCTGGTGGCAGGAGGACGTTTCAAGGCCACAGAACTGGTGCCGTACATTATGGCTCAGGTGGCTGGCGGGATTGCCGGAGCCGGAATGCTCTATCTGATCGCTTCGGGCAAGGCTGACTTCAAACTGGCGGATGGCTTTGCTTCTAACGGCTATGGCGAACATTCGCCTGGCGGGTATTCACTCATGGCTGGCTTCGTGGCGGAGTTCGTTCTGACGTTCATGTTCCTTCTGATCATCCTCGGTGCCACTGACAAACGTGCCCCGCAGGGCTTCGCTCCGATCGCCATTGGCCTTGGGCTGACGCTTATCCATCTGATCGGAATTCCGGTGACCAATCTGTCAGTCAACCCGGCACGCTCAACGGGTCCGGCCGTCTTCGTGGGAGGTTGGGCGCTGGCCCAGCTGTGGCTCTTCTGGATCGCTCCGATCCTCGGTGCTGTGGTCGCCGGTGTGGTACATCGACAGATCTTCGCCGCTCAGGATGAGAAGTAGTCAGAAGTCAAACCTGATTCTCCGTGCGGTCATGACTGTTGGTGATCCGCATCGGGGTCAGGCCCAGACGAAGCCAAATATTCTCGTGATCATGGGTGACGATGTGGGCTGGATGAATGTCGCCTCCTACGGAGGCGACGTCATGGGAGTAAAAACTCCAAACATCGACCGAATCGGCAAGGAAGGGATTCGCCTGACGTCCATCTCGGTGATGCCCTCGCCGAACACGATGGTCATGTCGGGCAAATCTTTGCGAAGCTGGAATCAACCGGCCCCGACAAGAACACCATCGTCGTCTACGTGACTGACAATGGTGCTGATCAATAGATGCGGCCGGAAGGGGGCATGGATCCATTTGAACGGCAGACCGGCGATCTGAATCGTCAATACGCAGAACACAAGACTTGGGTGCTGACGCCTATTCTCGGCGTGATGGAAAAGCATCTCATGACCTTCAAGGAATTTCCCGTCCGACAACTTGGGCTGAGCGCGCAGATGGGCGAGACCATTGAGGGCATCCAATCGCAGATTCTCAGGATCAAGCAGCAGCAGTGATTCCACAAGCCCAGTGGCGAACGCTTCGTTTGCCACCAGGGTTACCAATTCTCAAAAGGATCCCATGACACCATGAACGCAATTGATATTCTCTCTAAGATTCTTGTCGGCAACTCCTCTCCCGCCAGCAAGCCCGCGACCAAACCCGCCAGCGGCCCAGATTTGGGCAGCGTCTTCAAAGACATCTTCCGCGGCGGTTCCGCCGGTGCCCCGCGCCAGGAAGCCCCCTCCGAAAGTCTCTCGCCCAACGACATAGAGCGTTCCGCACGGGAGCTCGAAGAAATGCTCGGGGTTGGGAGCCACAAGAGGCCGTCTGCGCCATCGACCCAGGCACCGGTACGCGTGCCGACGCAACCCACGAATTGGAATCTTCCCACGCCCGGTCGCGTCCCGGCGCCTCTTCCACCAACGAAAGCGTCAGGCATCGACCCGGACCAGCAGAACCAGGAGGCTGTCATCCTGATCCGCGCCATGATTCAGGCCGCCAAGGCCGACGGCCGACTTACCCCCGAGGAACAAAGCGCCATCCTGGAGCAAGTCGGCGGCGCCACGCCCGATGTGCAGCGGTTCCTTGATCGCGAGTTCCAGACCAGCACCGACGCTCGCGATTTTGCGTGGTCCGTCCCGCTCGGCCTTGAGCAAAAGGTTTACGCAATCTCCCTGACTGCCATCAATCTCGATGTCAAGTCCGAGTCCGACTACTTGCGCCTGCTGGCCCACGGCCTCAGGATTCCTGCCGATGTCTGCGACAAAATCCACCAGCGTTTCGGTATTCCTCCCCTTTCGGCCTGAGCAGTCCAGCCGGGACTCTGGTTTGAAACCGCGGGCCTTCGAGCAAGCCAAACGCACTTCGGCCGGCAACTCAATTGTCTTACTCAACGAAGACCAAACCAAATATCATGAAAACCAAACAAAATATCGTCGCCACTGTGCTGGTTTTTACTCTGGGTGCAGTGTTCTTCGCGACAGCGAGCAGGGCGCAGGAAATCCTCCCCTTTCCACCCACGCCGTCCGCCTCCACGGCGGGACTGACGATGCAGGACTCGATCTACAGGAAACGTGTCGAGCCGAAGCGGCTGGCTGAAGGCGCGCCGAATATTCTCATCATCCTGATGGACGACGTGGGACCGGCGACGCCTTCGACCTACGGCGGGGAAATCCACACGCCGACGCTGGACCGAGTGTCTAAGGCGGGGATTTCTTACAACCGTTTTCATTCGACTGCGATGTGTTCGCCTACTCGGGCGGCGTTGCTGACCGGACGGAATCACACGCGAGTTGGCAACGGCCAGATCGCTGCGATTGCCAATGACTTTGATGGCTTCAGCGGAACCATTCCGAAGTCATCGGCGACGGTTGCTGAAGTGCTGAAAAACTACGGTTACAACACCGGAGCCTGGGGCAAATGGCACAACACGCCTGAGGAACAGATCACGAACAAAGGTCCATTCGAATACTGGCCGATCGGCTATGGCTTTGAATATTTCT
Organism: Candidatus Kuenenia stuttgartensis; assembly: GCA_945861465.1. Classification (GTDB taxonomy): domain Bacteria; phylum Planctomycetota; class Planctomycetia; order Planctomycetales; family Planctomycetaceae; genus SXXK01. Next base: position 22,936 of record CAMAVB010000041.1, on the reverse strand, counting down.
ACGGATTCCTCGCGGGCGAGGCATCGCAATACGAACCGACGATGGTTCGCAACACGACCCAGTTGTCCGAGCATCGCCAGGAAGGCTACCACCTGACCGATGACATCGCGACGGACGCCGTCAAATGGCTGCGAGAACAGAAAGCCTACGCGCCCGACAAACCTTTCTTCATGTACTGGGCTCCAGGTGCCTCTCACGGGCCACATCAGGTGATGAAGGAATGGGCTGATAAGTACAAAGGCAAGTTTGACGATGGCTGGGACAATTATCGCGAACGCGCCTTTGCCCGACAGAAGCAGCTCGGCTGGATTCCGCAGAACGCAGAACTCACTCCGCGACCAGCCTCCATGGCTGCCTGGGACTCAATTCCGAAAGAGGAAAAGGAATTCCAGCGTCGGCTGATGGAAGTCTTTGCCGGCTTCACGGAACACGCCGACTTCAACGCCGGGCGAGTAATCGACGAGATCGAACGTCAGGGCAAACTCGACAACACTCTGATCTTCTACATTTGGGGCGACAACGGTTCCTCTGCGGAAGGCTTGAACGGCACGATCAGCGAACAGCTCGCACAGAATGGCATTCCGACAAAGATTTCACAGCACCTGACGGCGCTGGAGGAACTCGGCGGGTTGGACGCATTGGGCGGTCCGAAGACCGACAACATGTATCACGCCGCATGGGCCTGGGCAGGCAGCACTCCGTACCGATCCACCAAACTGGTCGGTGCTCATTTCGGCGGGACACGTCAGCCAATGGCCGTGTCATGGCCAAAGGGGATCAAGGCCGACGCGACTCCGCGACCTCAGTTTCATCATGTGATCGATATCGTGCCCACGATTTATGAAGCGACGAAGATCAAGGCACCACAGGTCGTCAACGGCTTCCCGCAGGATTCGATTGATGGCGTCAGCCTGGGCTACACGTTCGCGGACGCGAAGACAGCGGGACAACGCAAGACACAGTTCTTTGACATCATGGCCAGCCGGGGAATTTATCACGATGGCTGGTTTGCCAGTGCTTTTGGACCTCGCGAACCATGGGTCGGCGGAGTTCCCAAAGGTGCGCGGGAATGGTCGCCGGAGAAAGACGTGTGGGAACTTTACAACCTTGAGGAGGACTGGAGTCAGGCCAACAATCTCGCGGCACAGATGCCGGACAAGGTTGCCATGATGAAGGACCTGTTCCTGCTCGAATCCACTAAGAACAAGAACCTGCCCATCGGTGGTGGCCTGTGGTCAACGGCCCTGTTTCATCCTGAGGACGCACCGTCAACTTCGCTCACCGAATGGACATTTGAAGGAGCCATGGCCGGAATGCCGGAATCTGCGGCTCCCAAGCTGGGCAAGAACGACAGCCTTGTGACGATGAATCTGGATGTCCCTGACAACGCCAGCGGCGTGCTCTACGCTCTGGCTGGCTTTTCCGGCGGTGTCACATGCTACGTGCAGGACGGATTTCTGTGCTACGAGTTCAATCTGTTCGAGATCACGCGCACAAAGATTCGTACCAAAGATAAGCTGCCAACAGGCAAAGTGAAGATTGAAGTCGAATCGAAACTTGCGGCAAAAATTGGCGGCCCGATGGATGTCACTCTGAAGGTGAATGACGCAGCCGTGGCAACGGGCAAAGTGCCGGCCGCCATGTCGCTGCACTTCACGAGCAATGCCACGTTCGATATCGGAAGCGATCAGGATTCGCCCGTGTCGCTCGACTACTACGACCGGGCACCTTTTGAGTTCAACGGAACGATCGGCACGACGACGATTGAATATACGGAGAAATAATTTTCAGCCGGAAAAGGCGGAGCTCAAATGGAAGGGCTCTGTTTCCTGCGCAGAGTTTAGAACCCAAACAGAAAGGCAAAACTATGAAACGACGACTCCGCCACAACGGCTTGTCACTGCTGACCGCCTGCGTGGCGTTCTGCGGCGTGCTCACACCGGCCCTCGCGCAGCAGCACAAGAAACCCAACATTCTCGTCATCTGGGGCGACGACATCGGCACTGAGAACATCAGCTACTACAACCGCGGCATGATGGGCTACAAAACGCCGAACATAGATCGCATGGGCAAAGAGGGTGTTTTCTTTACCGATTACTACGCACAGCAAAGCTGCACGGCGGGTCGCGCGGCGTTCATCGGCGGCTCAGTCCCCGTGCGCAGCGGCATGACCAAGGTCGGCGTGCCGGGTGCATCGGAGGGCTGGAAGAAAGTTGACGTGACGATGGCCACCGTCCTCAAACGCCAGGGCTATGCCACAGGCCAGTTTGGCAAAAACCACGAGGGCGATCTCGACGAGCATCTTCCCACGATGCACGGCTTCGACGAATTCCTTGGAAACCTTTACCATCTGAACGCCGAGGAAGAGCCGGAGAACCTTGATTACCCGAAGGACCCCGCGTTCAGGAAGCAGTTTGGCCCGCGCGGCGTGCTCAAGTGCAAAGCCGACGGCAAGGGGGGCCAGACGATCGAGGACACCGGCCCGCTGACGAAGAAGCGGATGGAGACCATTGATGACGAGACTGTCGCCGCCGCCAGGGAATTCATCACCCGTCAGGCCAAAGCGGGACAGCCATTCTTCTGCTGGTGGAATGGCACGCGCATGCACTTCCGCACCCACGTCAAGGCGGAGCATCGTGGCAAATCGGGCCAGGATGAATACGGGGACGGCATGGTGGAGCACGACATGCACGTCGGCGAACTGCTCAGACTGATCGATGACCTCGGCCTCGCCAACGACACCATTGTGCAATATTCCACCGACAACGGCCCGCACTACAACACCTGGCCGGACGCCGGGACCACGCCGTTTCGCAGCGAGAAGAACTCCAACTGGGAAGGTGCCTATCGCGTGCCGTGTTTCGTGCGTTGGCCTGGGCATTTCCCTGCCGGTGAAGCGCTCAATGGCATCGTTTCGCACGAAGACTGGCTGCCGACTTTTGCCGCTGCCGCCGGGGCACCGGACATCAAGGAGAAGCTCCTTAAGGGCGTGGAACTCAATGGCCGCACCTACAAAAACCATCTTGATGGCTACAACCAACTCGACTATCTCACCGGCAAAGCAAAGGAATCGCCGCGCAGGGAGTTTATCTACGTGAACGACGACGGGCAGATCGTTGCCGTTCGTGCAAATGACTGGAAGGCGGTCTACCTGGAAAACCGCGGCGAGGCCTTCGGTGTGTGGCGCGAACCGTTTGTCGAGCTGCGGATACCGCTGATCTTCAATCTGCGCCGCGATCCGTTCGAGCGTGCCCAGCACAACGCGAACACCTACAACGACTGGTTCCTGGATCGTCCCTTCATCCTGTTCGGGATCAACTCGGTGGCCATGAACTTTCTGCTCACATTCAAGGATTATCCGCCGAGCGCGACGGCGGGATCGTTCAATCTGGAAAACGTCAAAAAGCAGATTGAAGCCGCGAGCGGCAACAAGTGATGCGAATGAGTTTCGGAATCGCCGTTTTCTCCGTGCCTCCAGTCAAACTGTGAAAGGGCAACTGACATGGTGTTTCCTATCGGCGACGACAATTCCGACATGCGAATTGTCCCCGTTGTCAACTATGTCCTCATCGCGATCAACGTGCTTGTGTTTGTGCTTTTTCAAGGGATGGGGACAAACGATAAATTCACGTATTCGTTCTCGACTGTCCCGCTGGAGATCAGAACAGGAAAGGATGTCGTTTCCGACGACCACGTCGTCGTCGATCCGGCGACCGGACAGGAGTTGATGGCCCCCGGCCTGCAGCCGACCCCGTGGTCGGTCTATCTGACATTGTTGACTTCGATGTTCATGCACGGCGGAACCGCGCACCTTTTGGGGAACATGTGGTTCCTGTGGATTTTTGGCGACAACGTCGAAGACCGGATGGGGCATCCGCGTTACCTGGGGTTCTATCTGCTGACAGGACTTGCCGCATCAATGAGCCATGTTGTGATGAATCTGCACGGACCAGGCAGTCTGATTCCCTGTCTGGGAGCGTCGGGGGCTATTTCAGGAGTGATGGGGGCCTATCTTGCGTTGTGCCCGAATCGCCAGGTGCGGGTGCTGTTGCTGCGCGTCGTAACAGTCATTCCGGGATACATTGCAGTTGGTCTTTGGTTCCTTTTTCAACTCATCAGCGGCATCGGGTTATTTGGAGGTGGATCTGAGGAAAGCGGTGTGGCGTACGCGGCGCACATCGGCGGTTTCGTTGCCGGAGTGCTGCTCGCGAAGCCGTTTGTCATGGGCAGGCCTGAGACGAGCGATGGCCGTCGGTTTTTTATGCGTTGAGCGCGGACCGCACATATCTCGCTCTCTCCTATTCTCTCCTATTCAAAATCTGAACACCATGAAAACGAAACTTATCCTGACTGTCGCCTGGTTTGGCCTTATCGCGGCGGCCTGCGCCGCACCGCCCGATGACGGCTCAGTGCTGCCATTCCCGCCGACTCCATCAGCCAGCAAGGCGGGGCCGACGCTGCAGGAATCCACGCACAAACGCCGTGTCGAACCGGATCGCCTGCCAAAAAACGCGCCGAACGTGCTGATCGTGCTGATCGACGATGCTGGTTTTGGAGTACCGGATACCTTTGGCGGTTTCGCACACACGCCAACTTTGTCGAAGCTTCGCGACGAAGGAATCAGCTATAATCGCTTCCATACGACCTCGATCTGTTCTCCCACCCGCGCGGCATTGCTCACGGGGCGTAATCATCAGCGAGTCGGCAATGGCACGATCGCCGAGCGCGCAGTGGACTGGGATGGCTACACCGGCGTCATGCCAAAGACTTCCGCAACCATCGCCGAGGTTCTGAAAAACTACGGCTACAAAACATCCGCCTTCGGCAAGTGGCACAATACACCGGCGGATCAGACCACCGCGATGGGCCCATTTGCATACTGGCCCACAGGCTACGGTTTCGAGCACTTCTACGGCTTTCTCGCCGGCGAAACCTCGCAATGGGAACCGCGACTGATCGAGAACACCATAGCCATCGAGCCGCCGCATGATGAGACCTATCACCTCACTGAGGACATGGCAGACAAAGGGATCACATGGCTGAGAAAGCATCGTGCTTTCTCCCCGGACAAGCCGTTTCTGATGTACTGGGCACCGGGCGGCGTCCATGGGCCACACCACGTCACCGCGTCATGGGCTGACAAGTACAAGGGCAAGTTCGATCAGGGCTGGGATCAGCTTCGCGAAGACGTCTTCGCTCGCCAGAAAGCGCTCGGCTGGATTCCGGTCGATGCCGAACTGACGCCTCGTGACAAGACCATGGCGGCATGGACCGACATCCCCGAAGAGGAGAGAGCTTTCCAGACGCGTCTGATGGAACTTTACGCCGGCTTTTGTGAACACACTGACGCACAGGTCGGCAAGCTGGTCGAATTCCTGGACGAAACGGGGCAACGTGACAACACCATCATTCTGTATCTCTGGGGCGATAATGGTTCTTCCGCCGAAGGGCAGAACGGCTCAATCAGTGAACTGCTCGCGCAGAATCAGATTCCCAACACGATCTCGCAACAAATGAAGGCGCTCGATGAGCTGGGGGGCCTCAAGGCACTGGGCGGCCCATTGACCGACAACATCTATCACGCAAGCTGGGCCTGGGCTGGCAGCACTCCCTTCCGTTCCACGAAACTCGTTGCCGCGCACTTCGGCGGCACTCGTAATCCGCTTGTCGTTTCCTGGCCGAAAAAGATCAAGGCCGACAAGACGCCGCGGTCTCAGTTCTATCACGTCAACGACATTGCCCCGACGCTTTATGACGTAATCGGAATCAAGGCCCCGAAGGAAGTGAACGGTTTCCCGCAGGACCCCATCGACGGCGTCAGCATGGCCGCGAGTTTCACCGACCCGAAGGCACCGGAGAATAAACACGTCCAGTATTTCGACAACAACGGCAGCGACGGCATCTACAGGGATGGCTGGTATGCCTGCACCTTCGGACCACTCAGTCCCTGGCTGAATGCTCAGCCGGGACTGGATCAATGGGATTCCTCAAAGGCGGTGTGGGAACTTTACGACTTGAACAAAGACTTCACACAAATGCACGATCTCGCTCAGGAGCATCCCGATAAGCTGGAAGAGATGAAACAGCTGTTCCTCGCGCAGGCAGAAGAAAACAGAGTGTTCCCGATTGGCGCTGGCATCTGGTTGCGAATTCATCCTGAAGATCGGATCAAGTCTCCGTACACGAACTGGACCTTCGACGACACGACCACGCGCATGCCTGAGTTCACCGCGCCAGCACTTGGCAATCACAACAACACCGTCACGATCGACCTTGAATGCGGTGACGATGCCAGTGGAGTACTCTACGCGATGGGTGGTGCAGGCGGCGGCCTGACCTGCTACATGGACAAGGGGCACCTGATGTTTGAATACAATCTGATGATCATTGATCGCTCCATTGCCAGGTCGGCGGAGAAGCTTGCGGCTGGCAAGCACACTGTCATCGTGAGCACCACTCTCAAAGCGTCGAAGCCTGGTGCACCTGCCGAAATATTACTCAGCGTCGATGGCATTGAGGTCGCTCGAACCACGGCAAAGATGACCGTGCCTGCGGCATTCACCGCCAGCGAAAGTTTTGATGTTGGCACCGACCTTGGCTCAACCGTCTCTCGGGACTATTTTCATAGTCGACCATTCAAATTCGACGGACACATTAATCAGGTCCGGGTGGAACTGCATTAAGACGTGTGAGCGTGTGACATTCAATCCAGCTTTTCGGGCCCGCTGAAGAGCCAGAGAGCAGTCACGCCCCGTGCGATCTGCGTATTGCGCAGTGAGACGGGAGAGCATTGGTGTTTATGAAAAGAGGCGTCTTCTCTGAGAATGTTGGTTCTCACACTAACAACTCAGGAAAGGACGCCTCCCATAAATCGTCAGGTTACAGCAGGGACACTGGTTTGTGCAATTCCGAAAAAGGTCGTTGTCGCCTCGCTGACAAAGGCACAGGCCGTATTGTGCCAAGCGCTGGCCGATACGGCAGCCATCTTTCTGAAGCCGGGCATGAGCCCTGTGGATGGTCAACGAATCAGGATTCAACGCATCGTCGATTACTACCACGCCAGCCTGCGACTCACGACGATCGCCGATGCTCTGCTGTTGACATCTTCGCAGCGAACAGAGTGGCTGAAGCGCGTTCGTAAGCTGTTGCTGGAACTGGGGGGCTGGGGCCGAGTGATGCGGTCCATCGCCGGCATGGAACAGCAGCACGGCGTCGAACCTGCCAACAGTTAAGACGTCCGGAAGGCAAAACGCTACCTGCATCGCTACCGCAACTTTATGAACTATTCCGAGTACCGCAGTCGCGGCAGCCCGATCGGCAGCGGCATCGTGGAATCCGCGTGCAAGCAGATTGTGACCGAACACCTGAAGCTGTCCGGCATGCGCTGGAAACACGCTGGAGCACGGCAGATCCTGACTCTGCGGTCGATCCTGCTGAGCCAAACATGGGATGCCACGTTGAAGAACGCATTAGTAACACTACCAGCCGTCAACGTCCTAAGCTCTCGATAATCCCCGTAATTTCACTGCATTCAGTGCGCGCTCGGCAGATCGCACCCGTGTTCAGTGTTCAGTGTTCAGTGTTCAGTGTTCAGACGGGACCGAAGACCCCCCTCATCCGGCCTGTCGGCCACCTTCTCCCCCGGTGCGGGGGAGAAGGGATATCGTGAAGATGTAAGGGACAACCGCATTCAACATGGTGAGCGTGCTGGTTGGCTGGCTCCGATTCCGCTGGAACCGAAACGGCAAGCTGTGCGTGCAAAGAAGAACGTTCGTCGCGCATCGAACAAGGGTTGTCTGTCGATGGGGCTTGGTGATTATCTACAATTGCTGGACTGGACTGGTCGTCAGATCCGCAGCGAAAAACGCGGCGCGATGCCAGCGAATCTCGAACCACTGTTCGAGCGTCTTGGGATCTCGACGGAACTGTGGGTTGACTGAGTGTTGAATTTCCGGAGATGGTTCCGTTCGAGCGTTGGTTGTCCGAAGTCCATGGAGGCCGTTGCCGAATCACGCGGCCACAACCGAGCGATCAGCATCAACTCCGCCCGCCGAGCATTTACATAGACTCGTGTTCGAGGCAGCTCCCCAAAGCTGCCTCCTTTACGCAAACATCGCCTTTGGAATGGATGGCACCTTGATGTGTTCGTTGATGTGTTCGCCGGAAGGAGCCAACCTACCGGCGGCAGCTTGATCGCGACTTCTCTGCGGTCTGTGGTGCCCAACGTACCCGCGGCCCAGCAACGCTCCTCAATTCCGCAACGGCAAGTAGATCCAGAAATTCTGCCAAGCGATAGAAACAGGGGGGCATGATGTTAAGATGAGGAGCGAAGTGTGTCCGAAGCGGTTCCCAGGTTCATGCGAAATGGGAATCCCGAATAACCCCTCTGTTTTTCCCGCGTTTTTTCCTTTGATGGACAGCCGGAGCCATGAGTCTGGATCGCGAAATCAACGCTGAACTACGTGGTTTGCAAGCATATACTGATTTTCAGCCACAAATTGCCTTGTTGACAAAAACATTGAATACGTCTGTTCTTCGTTCGGCGATGGCCTTGACCGCCACTCTGTTGTGTTCCTCGAACTTACTTTTTGCTCAGGCCGATAAGGCATCCACTCCCATTTTCGCGAACAAAAAGGCCTTCGACGATACCGTCTCTCCATTCCTGAGTAAGTACTGTGCCGACTGTCACAGCGAAATCAGCAATGAGTCAGATGTCGTCTTGTCCAGCATCAGTTTTGATTTGGCATCCGGCCATGACATAGAGCTTTGGAAAACGGTACTCCGGCAACTGCATTTGGAAGAGATGCCGCCGACCGAGAGTGAACAACCCGAGCAGCACGAAAGAGATGCCGTGTTGCTCTGGGTCAATGCAGAATTGAAAAAATCGGGAAACGTCTCTGATCTCTATACAAAATTGGAGAGTCCAAGCTTCGGCAATTATGTGAACCATGTAAAGCTTTTCAGTGGAGAAATTACTGCTGAGCCTTTTTCACGTGCACGTCTGTGGAGAACAAGTCCTGCAGTCTTCGAAAATGTGAAATCCAGCTACGGGCAGGTCGCCCAGGATTTTCGACAGCCATTTCCGTTGGAAGATAAAGTTGGTATCAAAGACTATGCCAACCTCTTATTTGCGGATTCAGCGGTTGTGAGTGTGTTGATGAGCAATGCCGCTTGTGCTGCAGATGAACTCATCAAGCATTCTCCCATCGCTTCATCAGACACAAGTCCCAATGATGACATGCTTGCTTCTGCCATCAGCGAACATTTCAGGAAGGTTGTCTATCGAGAGCCCCTGCAAGAAGAGATGAGCAACTACTCGGAGCTTTTCAGAAAGACAGCCAAAGAGGGCGGCAATGCCGAGGCCATGCGACTGGTTCTGATGGCGGTGATGTTACACCACGAATCCGTCTACAGAGTTGAGATTGGTCTTGGCGAAGAAGATTCTTACGGGCGTCGCATGTTGTCCGGTACTGAAATGGCATTTGCTATTGCTTTTGCTCTAACAGATCGCCCGCCCGATGCGGCACTTCTTCAGGCCGCCGAAACGGGGAAACTCAACAGCAGCACGGATGCGCAGGTACAAATTGCACGCATCCTTCAAGATGACGCGATTGACAAACCAAGGATTCTGCGTTTCTTCCAGGAGTTTTTTGGCTACTCCCAGGCCCATAAAGTCTTTAAGGACGAAGATCGCTCGGGCGGATTTGCTTACTACGGCGAAAACTATCCTGCAATGTACGAGAAAGACGCGGATTTTTTCGTCATGAACATCCTGGAGAAAGATCAGGATGTATTCAGGCAACTGCTGACGTCAGACGAATACTACATCATCAACAGAGCGACATTTCGGAACACGGTCTACGCTTTTTACAAGAAGAACCAACAGCAACTTGATGCAGGAGAATATCCGGAAGCCACGCAGAAAGAACTCCTGCAGAGACTGAACCTGAAGGGCTGGCATGAACTGAATGTGAAATACAACCTGCACAACTTCAACAAAGGATTCGATGGCAGTGTCGCTGCGATAAAGCAGATCGTGGAGGAGCAGTATAGTTGGATGGACACCAAAGACGAAAATATACTTCTGCATCGCATGCAGGCTCTGTATGCAAAATACCCGATGGTTTACGACCTCAGGGATGAGGAGCAGGATTTCCTGTTGCCGCAACCTTACAAGCGACCGCACCGTGCCGGGATGTTGACTCATCCTGCCTGGCTGATCGCACATTCATTGAATGACAGCACGGACCCGATTCGGCGTGGCAAATGGGTGAGGGAGCGATTACTGGGAGGCGTGATTCCAGATATTCCCATCACTGTGGATGCCTCGATCCCGGAAGACCACACGAAAACGTTGCGAGAAAGGCTGCAAAAAACGGAGAGCGTTGAATGCTGGCGTTGCCACAAGAAGATGAATCCACTGGGATATGCCTTCGAGATCTACGATGACTTCGGACGGTATCGAACGGATGAGATTCTGGGCAAAGGAGATACCAAGCCGGTCAATGCCAAAAGTGAGCTGGCAGGCACAGGCGACAAGGAACTGGATGGCGAATTCAAGGATGCTTTGGAACTGATACAAAAACTGGCCGAATCAGATAAAGTGCGTCAATGTATGATCCGGCATGTGTTTCGGTACTTTATGGGTCGAAACGAAACGCTCAACGATTCAAAAACACTCATTTCCGCCGATCGGGCTTACCTTGAAAGTGGTGGCAGTTTTAAGGCACTACTGATTTCCATTCTTTCGTCTGACTCATTTCTTTATCGCAGAACACTGGACCCGACCTCAAGGTAGCAACATGAATCATACACGACGCAACACGCTTAAGAATCTTTCACTCGGGGCGGGTTCCTTTCTGTTATCGCCTTTTCTGCGCCAGGTAGAACTCCAGGCCGCAGGCAACTCGATCGCGATTCCCAATCGCTTTGTGTTTATTGTTAAATCGAGCGGCATCATTCCCGATGGCATCACACCCGACGCATTCAAAAGCAAAGATTCGAGCAGTAGTTTATTCAATCAGGATCTGACAAACGTCGCTTTGCCGTCATCGATGCGGGCACTGGAGCCCTTTAAAGATCAGGTCTCGATCGTTCAGGGGCTTTCAGGGAAAATGTGCCGTGGTGGTCACTCCAGTTGGTTTGGCATGATGGGTGTCTACATGACTGGAGGTGAGTTTGATGCTGGTGCGATTATTAGAGCCACCGCCGATGCAGAATTGGCCAAACTCAACCCCGCGCCATTTAATCATTTAGGACTGGCGATCAGAGGGAAGGCGTTAAGCAGCGACTATGGCGGAACCATGTATCCTGGGATTACTGCGGTCGGGCCGGGACAAGAACTTCCCTTTCAGGGGTCTCCTGACATTGCCTACGAACAACTGTTTGGCTCTGCTGTTTCGTCCAATAGCGGGGCTGAAAAGAGGTTCAAGCTGCAAGGGAATCTTCTTGATTTCATGGTGGACGATATCAAGAAGGTTACGAAGGCGATTCCCTCGTCGGAACATGGCAAGATGGACGCCTACCTTAATGCTTTTGAGGAACTTCAGGTACGTCAAAGCAAGTTGTCGAGTATGAAGGAACAGATCGCGGCAAACGCGCCGGGGTACTCTGACAAATTCACTTCTACAGTTGAAGAGGTTCGTCAGGAAGCACAATTTGATTTGGCCACAGCTGCATTGATTGCAGGCCTCACCAACGTCGTCACCATTCGCCTGGATAACGTGGATATGACCTACAAAAAACTGGGTATCGACGAACACAACCATGGCATCGGGCACAACGAAGGCACTAAAAGCCAGACTGAATATCGTGAGATCATCCAACAACACCATTCAGAACTTCTGGCGACGATGGCGAGGAAACTGAGAGCGGTTCCTGAGGGTGATGGAGACATGCTGGACAACACCATGATCATTTTCCTCTCTGATTCAAGCGATAATCACCATGGAACCGGAATGGAGTGGCCCTATCTGATTGTTGGCGGAGGCGGCGGTAAACTCAAGCTGCCGGGTCGTTATCTGCGTTACCCGAAATATGGTGAAAAGGGCTGCCGTACCATCGGCGACTGGTGGACCACTCTACTCAATGCCTATGGCAATCCCATCAAGTATTATGGCAACGAAGATCTTGTGCTTAAACAAAATGGCTGCTCACATGCTGGACCACTTGAGGAGCTTTTCGTTTGATCGTAGCGGTACCGAACCTCACCCCGTCGAAGTAAGCAAAACCATCCGACACGAAACAACCATGAAAACAAAATTAATCCTCACCGCAGCGCTGATGTGCTTTTTCTCCCCAAGTTGTTTCGCCCAGCCGCTCAAGGTTTTCATCCTGGCTGGCCAATCGAACATGGAGGGACATGCTGAAATCCGCACCTTTGACTACATCGGCAAAGATTCCGCCACGGCACCCTTGCTCAAGGAAATGCGTAATCCCGATGGAACGCCTCGCGTATGCGACAAGGTCTGGATGTCCTATTTGACTGGGCCTTACGATGGCAGTGCGAATGGCGAGGGCTTGGGGAAATTGACCACAGGCTTTGGCGCTCGCGGAGACCAACCCACCATGGATGGAGGAAAGATTGGGCCTGAGTTCACCTTCGGTATCACTATGGAGAAGGAGCTGAAGGAACCCATCCTGATCATTAAGACCGCCTGGGGCGGCAGGTCGCTCAACACCGAATTTCGTCCGCCAAGCTCCGGGCCATACATACTGCCCAGGCAGATTCAGGAAGAGTGGGACAAACATCCGCAGGGTGCCCACGGCATTCCCAAACTGGAAGATCGAAAGAAATGGCAGGAAGACAAGGATGCTGCCTCAGGTGTGTTTTACCGCATGATGGTTGAGCACGTGAAAATGGTGCTCGCAGATCCCGCTCGGGTCTGTCCGGCCTATGATCCCAGGAACGGCTATGAAATTTCGGGTTTTGTATGGCTTCAGGGTTTCAACGATCTCGTCGATGGCCAGACCTATCCGAATGGCAATTATGATGAATACTCGCGCCTCCTGGCACACTTCATCCGCGACGTACGCAAGGACCTTTCCGCCCCGAAGATGCCCTTCGTCATCGGCGTACTGGGTGTCGATGGTGAAAAGAACGTCAACTTGCGCAGAGCCATGGCCGCTCCCGCTGCCATGCCCGAGTTCAAAGGTAATGTGGTTGCAGTCGATACCGCCCCTTTTTGGGATCGTGATATCGAAGCCGCAGAACCCAGGCAGGGCGAGTATAACGAAATCGTCGGCACGGCTCACACATTGAAAGCAGATGGCACGCTCGATACGGGACGGAAATGGGATAAGTTCTGGAAGCCGATTGGCAAGCCACAGCCAGAGGAGCGAAACTGGCGCTTCGTCACCGTCGATGCCACCGAAACGAAGGACAAACTGGAAGTGTTCACGGACAGGAGATTCCGTGATATCACACTGCCTGGCGGAATGGAGAATTGGTATCTGCCTGACTTCGATGACAGCCAATGGACAGCAGGCAAGGCTCCCATCGGCAAGGGCATGTGGAACCACAGCGGAATTGCCCTGGACAAATTTTCCTCACTATGGGGCAAAGAAGAATTCCTGCTCATGCGTTCCACTTTTGAAGTAGATAGCCTCGACTACGACGCCTACCGCATCGCGATTTTGGCGAGACAAGGATTTCATGTTTATTTGAACGGGCACAAGATTCACACCTACATCTGGTGGCAGGATAAGCCGCAATACGGATCTATCGTCCTCGATCAAGAACAGACTCAATACTTGAAGAAAGGGAAAAATGTCCTGGCGGTTTATGCCAATGACCAATACTCCCCCGACTCCCCGGAACACTATGCCGCGCTCGATGCATGGATGGAGGGAATCACGAAGGCGGACCAGGAGAAACTCGACCTCGCTTTGGAGGAAGTTCTTTCACCCAAAGACAGAGAAGCACTCAAAGGTGCATCCAATGGCGGCTACCACTACTTCGGCAGTGCAAAAATCTTTGCTCAGATGGGCAAAGCCTTCGCCGAAGCAAACCTCAAACTCATCAAAAAGTAAGAGATCAGAAGTAGATACATCAGAACCCTTGGCGCGATGCGAAAAGGCCCCCTATGTCGGGAGAGCATTTGTTTTCTCTATGGATGAAACGTGATTGTGAACTCGAAACTTCTTTTACTTGATGGCGCCACCGGCACTGAACTCAACCGCCGTGGCGTGGACACCGGCTTGCCATTGTGGTCGGCCAATGCCCTTACCACGGACGCAGGGCTGAATGTCCTGCGCCAGGTTCATCTGGACTACCTGAGCGCGGGCGCGGACATCATCACCACGAATACCTTTCGCACGAACCGCCGTGTCCTTGCTGGCAAAGGCTTCTCCGCCCTCAAACTAACCTTGCGCGCAGTAGCCACTGCCAGAGAGGCGGTTGCTGAATCTGGAAAACCATCGCTCGTGGCCGGCTCGCTCTCTTCGCTTGAGGATTGCTATCGTCCCGACCTCGTGCCGCCCGCCGACGAATGCCTTGACGAGCACTCCGAGCGCATCCATCATCTGGTGGAAGGTGGTGTTGACCTGCTTCTCATCGAGACGATGAATTCGATCAGCGAAGCCGTGATTGCCGCTAAGATCGCCACGGCCACCGGCCTGCCCACATGGGTCACTTTTGTCTGCGATGAAAAAGGCCGCATCCTCTCCGGGGAGTCACTCACCCATGCCGCCGAAATACTCATGCCTCTCGGCGTAAAAGCACTGGGCGTGAACTGCATGCCAGCCCACACGATTTCCCAACCGCTCACCGAGTTACGCGCCAGCTGTGGTGAAAACTTCCCTCTCATGGCCTACGGCAACATCGGCCGCGTGGACCATGAACAAGGCTGGATAAACACAGACTCCACCGATCCCGAAGGCTACCTGCAACACGCCCAAAGCTGGCCTGCACAAATCATCGGTGCCTGCTGTGGCTCCACTCCGGAACACATCTGCAAGCTGAAGCAATGTTTGAAGAATTCATCGTTTTTATGAAATAATCAAAAACCGTGGCGATGGCCTTTCGGATGGCGAAATTGGTAAGCGTCCGGGGAACCCATACTTGCCAGTGTGGATAGTCTTGTGCCGGGTGAAATCCGGTCTCAGGTCTTTTTCAGGCGAGGTGAGCGATGAGCGAGCGGGAGGAGTGTTGGCCTGAGTTGATCGATTGGCAGCAGCGTTCGGGTTTGACGGTTGGCCCGTCGACTCACAGCAGGCTCAAACTGTGATATGGCTGTGCGCTGCAGAAACGACCTCCTCGCAAACGTCGAAGGACCAAAGGGTCAGGCCACTTTGATGCTCTCGTTCCATGCGTGGTAGAACAAGCCAGGCAAGAGGACCTTGTCATGAAGGAAGTTTCCTCACACGTTTTCTTGTCTTCACAGTCAAACGAAACCATCGGCCATTTTTTGTGAAACAAACATTTTTTTGAATCCACGATCTTGATTTCAGCGAACTCATGTTCGTAACCCACCTTGGGTTCAGGCAGAAATTCAGAACAACCAAACGGAACCGCAAAGATGAGAACACTAGCGAAAACACTCGCTGTGATCGTTGCCATGACAGGCCTCGCAACGGCACAAGAAAAAGCAACCAAGCCAGACATCGTCGATAGCGCTGGTGAAGGGACTTACGCACAGCTCAAGGGAAACCGTCCCGGCGAGGAGCGTGAGTTCGAGATCGCGCCCGGCGTGATGATGACGTTCTCCTGGTGCCCGCCGGGTGAGTTCATGATGGGGAGCCCGCCATCCGAGGAGGGCAGGGAAAGCAGAGAAGATCAGGCCAAAGTCACCCTGAGCAAGGGCTTTTGGATCTCAAAAACCGAAGTGACCCAGTCGCAATGGGCGGCGGTGGTGGGGAGCAATCCACTGGATGGCATCGGCCCCTACGGCAAGCCTCACCCCGAGAAAAACAAAGGTCCCAATCTCCCCATCGTGGGCGTCAGTTGGGAAGACGCCCAAGTGTTTATGGAAAAGGTCAATTCCACGCTTGGGAGCGAGGATGGCGGAAAGATGTCTTTGCCGACCGAAGCGCAGTATGAATACGCTGCGCGAGCGGGTGAGACAGGAATGTACCCCGGAGGCAGTCTTGATGAGGTGGCGTGGCGCGATGGAAACAGCGGCGGTTATCCGAAGCCGGTAGGCACTAAGAAGGCGAATGCATGGGGCCTGCACGACATGAACGGGAGTGCCTGGGAGTGGGTTCAGGATTGTTACTACGTGGAATTGCCGGGCGGAACGGATCCGATTGCGAAGGAAATAGGAGCGGATCGGGTGATCCGGGGCGGCTGCTGGTTCAAGGAAGCCACCCGCTGCAGACTGGCGACCCGTAGCTATCGGTGGCAGGGGGCTAGTCAATGCTTCAGTATCGGGGTCCGGATTGTCCGCAATAGCTGGCCGGTCGAGGTTTCGAAGCCAGCCATCGACCCCGAGATCAATGGTCGCAACGTCTCGAAGATTACCTATCAGGGCTCATCCTCCGAGCAGTCGTTCGAGCAAACCGGCCCCAAGAGCTGGATGAGCGAGGAAGAAGTCTACAACGAGGTGAAACGGAACGAGTTGCACGTGCATCTCCAACGGGCCGCTGAAGTAGACGAACGAGTGCAAATCGACCTCTCCGAAATGAAGATTCATTTTCGCGGTCAGGGGCCGAAAGAGGTCCTCCCGATCTTGAGTGCGTCAAAACAACTTTCCGCCGCAGCCGAGGCGGCGATTGAGCAAGCTCGCCTGAGCGGTGCTGAATCTTCAGAGGGACAGGCTGATCAGGGAATGACCAACAGCATTGGTATGAAGTTGTTGCCGATCGCTAAGGGGAAATTTCAGATGGGCTCGCTGTTTAGAGAAGAGGGTTACCGGCTCGCGGAGCAACGGCACGAAGTCACACTCACTCGGGACTACTACCTGGGCGCTTTCGAGGTCACTCAGGCCCAGTATGCGAAGCTGATGGGCAACAATCCTAGTAAATTTCAAGGAGATATGATCGATAACGTTGATAGCTCGAATCATCCCGTCGATCGGGTTTCGTGGGAGGACGCTGTCGAATTCTGCAAGAGGCTTTCGGAGTTGCCCGAGGAGCGGTCGGCCGGTCGAGTATATCGCTTACCGACGGAGGCGGAGTGGGAGTACGCATGCCGGTCTGGCAGTAGCGCGCCGTTCGGGTTTGGAGGACTGGAATTAGCTAATGACTACGGCTGGTTCAATTCGAACAGTAATGGCCTGTCGCAGCCGGTCGGCCAGAAGGATATGAGCGACTGGGGTCTGTATGATATGCACGGAAATGTGATGGAGTGGTGCAGCGACTGGGCTGGTGACTACCCCGAGGACGCGGTCAGCGATCCCACTGGCCCCAAGGAGGGCTATAGCCGAATGATCCGTGGCGGCGCTTGGTTGACGCCCGCAATGTTAGGGAGGTCGGGGGACCGGGCCTTTCATTTCCCTCCGGATACTCGGTCCGACTACGTCGGCTTCCGCGTGGCCCTGAGTCCCGCAGACTGAGAAAGGCCCTCCGAGCCGATTTTGTAGAAATCTGCAAGAATGTCCTCGTCTCGCGCAAGATTTCGACTCTCACTTCAGTCTTGCTGTTAGAAGCGAATCGAGACCATTTACCGACGCACTCATGAAACCAACTCACCAACCAACCCGTGCCAGCCTGATTCTGCGGCTTCAAGACGCAGAAGATATGGCTGCGTGGGACGAGTTCGCGTCGATTTACGGTCCTGTAGTTTTTAATGTCGCGACCAGCCGTGGCTTTCAAGCGGCAGACGCTGAAAACCTGGTCCAGGAGGTATTCATGTCGGTTGCCGGCACGATTTCCAGCTGGCTTGAGCGAGTTGACCGCGGCAGTTTCCGTGCATGGCTGCTGCGGATCGCTCGCAATGCCGCTGTCGACATGATCACACAGAAAGCGACTCGCTCCCTGGGACGCGATGGGAGCGAAGCCCGGTTCCACCTGGCGAATTTGCCAGCGCCATCTCAGCTATCCAGTGCTCTCGATCTGGAATACGAACGGATGGTCTTTCAGTGGGCTTCGGATCGCGTTCGCGAGTCGGTGGCGGAACACACTTGGCAAGCGTTCTGGCTGACGAGCATCGAAGAATTGCCCGTCGAAGCTGCAGCGGCGAAGCTTAACACTCGTCCCGGGAATATCTATTTCGCACGCAGTCGTGTGATGGCACGGATCAAGCAACTTGTCCAGCAGTATCAGGCCCAACAATGAACAATAACCGAGTTACTTGTGATGACACGGCGCTCGGAGCCATCCTTCTGCATGACCAATCGGCGGAGCCAAGCGAGGATCTGCTCGCTCATGTCGAAACCTGCACGCTCTGCCAGGAGCGGCTAAGCGAACTGGCGGGACCGGCGGCAATGTGGCATGGTGTGAAAGTCGCGATCTCGGAAGCCGTCAGTTCAGATCAACAACGCTGCTTTCCGCCGGTGAACCTGGAGCAATCAGCCATTCACTGGACCGAGTCGATGGCCAGGCAGTTGCTGTCACCGCCTTCGCACCCGGAAATGCTCGGACGGTTGGGACGATACGAAGTGGAGCGGTTGATCGGTTCGGGCGGGATGGGAGTTGTCTTCAAAGCATTCGACACTGAACTGAATCGCCCCGTCGCCATCAAGCTGCTGGCTCCTTATCTGGCAAGCAGCGGGCCTGCTCGGAAACGGTTCGCACGCGAAGCTCGCGCGGCTGCGGCAGTTGTGCATCCACACGTGGTGCCAATTCACAATGTCGAGACAGAGCGTGAATCACCATTCATCGTGATGCAATATGTATCCGGCGAATCGTTGCAGGCTCGAATTGATCGCGATGGAGCACTTGAATTGTGTGAGATTCTTCGGATCGGAATGCAGGTCGCCGATGGCTTGTCAGCCGCCCATCAACAGGGCATCGTGCATCGTGACATCAAGCCTTCGAATATCCTGCTGGAAGAAGATGTCGACCGCGCTTTGATCAGCGATTTCGGACTCGCGCGCGCAGCCGATGATGCCAGCCTGACTCGCACTGGGTTCCATCCTGGTACGCCACAATACATGTCGCCTGAACAAGCATCCGGACAAATTGTTGATGCACGAAGCGATTTATTCAGTCTCGGCAGCATGCTGTACACCATGTGTACCGGGCGGCCACCGTTCAGAGCGGAGAACAGCTTGAGTGTCATGCGGCGGATCACAGAATCCGAGCCGAGCCCGATTCAAGAAATCAACCCAAACATCCCGAAGTGGATGAGTGCGGTGATCACAAAACTGATGACGAAAAGTGTTCAGGACCGGCTTTCATCGGCCGCGGAAGTGCGAGAACTGCTGGAGGCCCTCCTCAGTCACGTGCAGCAACCGTTATCCAGTTCACTGCCAACCTTACCTTGGCTCTTATCTTCCGAAGCCGACCCTAAAACGTCCGAATCAAAAAGAAGATGGCTTAATATGAAAACGCTTATACTCGGAAATAGCTTACTCATCGGGTGCGTAGCGTTCTTAATGTTTCCAAACGATCCGGCACCGGTTCAGCAAACCGCATCCAGCCCTCAGGGAACTCCCGTTGACAATGGAGGTCTCCGCCCGGAAGAGAAGGCCCGTCTTGAAAGTCTCATCAAGAACAGCCCGCTGATCGTTGTTGGGAACCTGCAAAAAGGCGAGCAAACGGGAAGTGCAAGGTCGCATTTGTTTGAAACGAATCAAATTCTTAAGGGCAAGCCAATCAAGATCGACGTACTGTTTTCACACATTACAGCCGTTGCCCCCATTGATCCGACCGCGAATCAGAATCCTCCGGGCAACCTCCCAGGATTGGATGCTGGAGAATACTTGTTGGTCTTGCAACAAGAAGAAGTCACTAGCTCGTTTGCGGTCTCCGCATTCGGCTTAAGTGTCACTCCCGAAAAGACCTTTAACCACTTCATTCTTCGCGACGGAAAACAGCATGCTGCTTGGCCGGCTGATTCACCGCAAGCAGCGTACATCAGACAGTTCTTAACGCTCGTACAGAGCAAAGAAACGGATAAGGAAGTACTGGGACATGGCTACTCACGGCAGGGCGACTTCATCTATTTTGAAAAACAGCGAATAGATCAGGCGGGGAAAGAAGATTTCGATAGGTTTGCCAGGTCAACCAACCTCAAGCTAAGTCAATGTGTGGACGTCGATGCGGCGAGTTTCAAAGCATTGAGCGAAGAGTACACCAAGGACAAGAACAAAGTCTATTACAAATGGATTAGCAACGAACATTTTTGGGTCGTGGAGCTTCCTCTGGCCGACGCCCAAAGCTTTGAGGTTATCAGTTCCAATCTGGCTAAAGACGCGAAACATGTTTGGTGGTACGGAGAACCTTTACCAGACATTGATCCGAAGACTATAGAACTTGTGAATCCGGGATTCGTTTGGAAAGATTCCACGAGTGTTTGGTACCAAAGAGAAAAGATTTTCGGTGCCGACGCCACGTCGTTTCGACATCTCGATCAAGCGTTTTATCGGGACGCGAATCGAGTCTATTGGTCGACGACTCCACTGGATGGAGCCGATCTTGATACGTTTCGCACTTTTGGCGATGACAGTCCGTATGCTGCAGATCGACGTAGCGTTTGGAAAGGCAATACAAGAATCACCGGATATGACGCATCAACGTTTCAAGCCATTCACCAATCTGTCAACAAAGATAAGAATGGTGTCTACGCCGGCGAGCATGTGATTGAGAATGCTGACACTAAGACTTTTCTCAAAGTAGCGGACCTCGATACGTCCTTGTCAGCCCTCCTGGCGGATGAACATCAGTACTACGTCTTTCTGCCATATTACGGCGACGTCTATCAGGTCACTTCGACCGCCAATTCGCTGAATGTCAAGCGTTCGATCTGGCCACCAGGAATCAAGCAAAAAGATCCCGTCGCAATCGCGACCGCAGAACTCGGAGAGGCCGGTTGGAAAAATCTGAATATCTCGGCAGACCCAGCGATCAACACGGTCCCGTTGAAAGATCGAGAAACGCACCTGTTGAATCTCTTTACGACCCGGTTTACCAAGGCTTGGGAGATTATTCGCGAAAGAAGGATTCATAATAACTCGGTCGCACAGTTGACTCCCGCAGAACAGCTCTTACAAGAAGAGTTGCCTGAAAAAGAAAAACGATCAAGCGAAGGTTGGCAGTCGGATATCGTTGCTTTCGACACCTATCTTGGCGAGTTCGTTGGCAAGGCGAGGGTCCCTGATAGGCCATCGCTGGAAAAGCGAGTCACGATCGTCCTTGGCAGTGAAGAAACGAATTCGGAAGTTCTGCCCATTACTGATGGTGCCGGCGGATTTGTCGACTTGGCCCCAGCTGAAGATAGCGTTCAGTTTCAAGTGAACAAAGCGTTGAAAGGGAAAAAGGTAAAGTGGGAATTTGGATTGGCACTTGACGCGGCTACGTCATTCAATGGTGTTGCCCAACTCCAACCGAAAGTCGCCTCCAATGTGAACGTAAATGCATTTCTCGCAGCGATTGTCATTAACACAACAACCCAACTCGACTTCAAGGCTGGAGATATCGTAAGACTGGAGGCGACGATTGGGGACGCTTCTGAGAACAAGGGGCTCGCCGGGCTCTTAGCTCCCTCTGGCCCCGTCGCGATTTACCATCTCGACTCAACGACTCATCCTGTTTTTTGGTTGGGCCTTAAGGACGTCAAAATTTCGGGTCCGACTCGAAAGACGGCGGCCCTACGCCAGCCTACTCCTGAAGTTACCGCATTTGCGAAGGACTTGCTCCAGGCTTGCATGGTTTACGACGAAAAGAAGCTGAACCATCTTTACGCTTCCGAGGTGCAATTGCTTCCAGGAAACCGCTTATTCTACTTTGGGCTCGAAGTCGCTGGGAGAATGACCGAATCCGGGGTCCCGGTGAAGCGTGATGAAATGCTCGTGGCTATCAAAAAGCAGGCCGCACGAGATCCCTTGCCGTCGTTTATTGCTGGCACGGTCGTCAACTCGTTTCGGATCGAGCAGTTGGATATCGCGGTGGGTGACTATGTAACGGAACCGAATCAGCCAAGCGAGTCCTTGTACCGATCCTTGCGATTCAGGATCGCTGATAACGATGTCTTGCTGAAGCTGTCTGTTCCCGGCGCGTTCAGGTTCGTTCAACTGCGCAAATTGGATAATCAATGGAAAGTGATCGCCGAGTTTTGACAAGAAAGGGGAACGAATTGGTGAAAGAAGACGAGAATCTTTTTGTAAGTCCGCTACCATCTCCGGTTTCGGCATTGAATGATGCCCCGGTTTCCTTCCCAGGATCGGCTATTTTCCGTTCGATTCTGGTCATGCTTCCGTGGCCAATGGTAGGAATTGCTGCATGCTTGAGCCTGTCTTTATTCGAGGAACTGGGCGAGGCTATATTTATGTTTGGAAGTGTCACCATGATCTTTCTGTTGCCACTTGCAATGGTTACAGACTCAATGTTGGTTTTTGGTGCATTGAGCGGATTGGTGTGGCTTTCAGTTCTTTTATTGCCTTTTTGTTTCAGAAGGAAGTTCATTCAACCACGATTTCATGTCCATACAGTATTGGTCTGCCAATCGCTTTTCTCTGCGATCCAGGCCGGTGTTGGGGTTCTAGTGGTTTTGGGAAAGTATTGTTAAGAGCCTATGGCGTCGACTGTTGTTTGTAAGACCATCACCGCTACAGTTTGCGGACGTGTCTCGGGGTGGAGCCGCAGCAGTTACCAAAGATTTGTGATAGAGAAGAAACAAAAGGTGTCAGCGACGGTCTTGAATAACGTCAATGACAGATTCGAAGAAAGATTTTCGAATTCGATTTTTGTGCAGTGTGTCGACAGGGGTGTTGGATTTTTTGAGGCATGGGTTTCAGTGATCGATGGAGGGTTGAATTGGGGCTGTCGATTGAGTATTCTGGCGTTGACTGGCGAAACGGAGTTTGGCTCTGCGGGGACGCAACCACACGAGGGATAG
>CAMAVB010000040.1 GCA_945861465.1 Candidatus Kuenenia stuttgartensis | reverse complement strand
GATGTCCAGGGTTGTGGTGGACCCGTCAGTCTGGGATCCCAGTGGCGAGTCACATTTTGGACAGGCTCTGTCAGACTCAGTCACGGGGAAACCGCATTTCAGACAACATCGACGCACCTGCGAACTCCAAGTGAACGCGATCAGCCGATGCGGCCATCGCCCCAGAACCAGACCGGAACCAAGTCACCAGCAGTATACGGGCCATGAGCGGATGACAGTAGCGCCATGCCGTTTGCTTCAACTGTGGCTTTCAGGTCTGAGGAACCATTCCATGCGACCGGACGAACAAGGATTTGCCCGTCGTGGATGGAAATCACGGCGGGCTGATAAACAGGGCGGCTGCCTTTGACGGCAAACGATTGACTGAGCCGCGCCGCCAGACCTGATGGATTCTGACTGGTGCTCCCGGAGATTTTTCTCAAAGCTGGCCGGACAAAAAGTTCAAAGCAGACGAGGCTGCTCACGGGATTCCCTGGCAATCCAAACACCAGCGTCGTGCGTGATTCGCGATGTCGAGTTCCAAACCACAGCGGTTTCCCCGGCTTCATATTCACACCGTGAAAGATCTGTTCGACTCCGGCCGCTGCCAGTTGTTGCGGCACCAGATCTAGTGTGCCAGCCGAAACTCCGCCGCTCAGCAACAACACATCGTGTTCCAGTCCCTGCTGAATTCCCAGTGAAAGTTCGGCAACAGTGTCCCGCGCAACACCCAGCGAGACCGGACATGCACCGCAGGTCGCCGCCTGCGACATTAACATGGGTTCGTTAGAGTTCCGAATTGCGCCGGGTCGCAGAGGCTGATCGCAGGCAATCAATTCATCGCCGGTCGCCAGGACTGCGACAGTCGGTCGGCGGTACACCGGTACGCATGACTGTCCGAATTCCGCCAGTGCCGCGATCTGCTGCGGGTGAAGTTGTGTCCCGGCAGTCAGTAATTGTGTTCCCTTTCGTGCGGCACTGCCCTGACGCATCAGATTGGCCTCAGCGAAAATGGAGTCTCGCGGAATGACCACGTGATCGGGGGCGTCTTCGTCGAACTGGACCTGTTCGATCGGCACAACACAGTCGCAATTGGCAGGCAGCGTGGCTCCCGTCATGATGCGAACGGCATTCTTCGTCGTCACGGCTTTTGACGGCACCATGCCAGCCGTGATTGTCTCCACAACGGCAAGTCGAATCATTTCCTGATCATCAGCTGCTGAAGTCGTGACGGCGAAGCCATCCATCAGGGATTTGTGGAAAGGCGGCGAATCGTGGGGTGTGAGCAGATCCACCGCCAGCACCCGATTCAATGCCGCTGTGAGTGCCACGGATTCTGAAATCACTGGGAGTGCTTTGGAAAGCACGATTGCGAGTGCATCAATGACAGACAGCATGGTGGTCACTCAAGGGTAAGATAGTCAGATGGGTTTTCAGTGTTCAGTAATGACAGTATGGCAGGCACTCAAAGGTTAGGGATGTTAGCTACGCTTACTTTTCGAAACATATTGCAGATGAGTCAAGTTTTGAATTTCGGCGACCCCAACCGGCTTTACGCCGGTGGGATCGAGGTTTGAAAACTAAGAACGCTTCCATTTCACCCTTTCGTCCCCATCCGGCTTCATGCCGGTGGAACGCAGGTTTGAGCAACCATAGTCCTTTGATACGTCGCAGCGAGTTGTCAAACCCGCAGTCCACTGGCACGAGGCCAGTGGGGCCGACCGATGGTCGGGCATCATAGTTGCTCGTGTCTCCGACGCGAGTCTTCCCGCCACGGAGTGTCGGGCAACTTTGGGCTCCGGGCAAAACCCGCGTGAGGAAAATTCGAATCGATCGTCTTTTTTCGTGCCCCGATCCCGGCTCCACGAACCAGAAACGGTCGCTCCAAATAAAGAAGCCATTAATTCGAACTGTTTCTCACAGATTGCGAATCATACGGGGCTCCGAATTCTAACGAATCCGGTTACACGTCACATGTGGCCCTGCGGAGTCTGGCGTCTGTCACGACAGGGTCGAGTTTGTCGGCTGGGGTGTATCAGAGTGGTGGACGAGTTGGAGCAAAACCTGGGGCAGGATTTTTCCAGAACTGCCCAAGTCGTGCTGAGAACGTTTCCTATTTATCCAAATCCGTGTATTATTGAGAATCTGGAGGCATTGTTGCGCGGGGGAGTCCTTGGTGCATGCGGTGGTTTGCGTGACTGCGCGAACCGTGGCGATTGGGACTGTTGCGTACCTTGACTCTTTCCTTTGAGTGTCTTAAATCTGTCGGGGCAACAACAGATCAAGCGAGCACTCAGAATCCAACAATTCGACTGAAGAAAGCAAAACATGCGGCGTTATTTTTCTTACTGGCAGCGTCTGGCTGTCATCACAATGCTCGCTCTGCTGGGCGCTCAGGCAGCGGCTCAGGAACCGGCAAAAGTAGAGCCTCCAAAGCCCGACTACCCACCTGCAGACAAAATCCTGGAGGGCTACGAAAAAGTCGTGACCAAAGCGAACATCAAACCGATGTACACGCTGTGGACCCGCCAAAAAGACGGCCAGATGTTTGCCGAACTTCCCCGTGGATTTGCCCAGAAGAAGTATTTTATCGCCACAACGGTCGCCAGCGGCGACACTTACGCTGGGCTGCAGGCCGGCGATGTGTACGTGTACTGGAGACAATATGACAAGCATTTGGCGTTGCTGACTCCGATGATCGAGTATCGCGCGGCGGGCGACAAAGAGGCCGAATCGTCTGTTAAGCGACTATTCACAGATCGAGTTTTGATGGAAGTTCCGATCGTCACGATGGGACCGAGCGGCGGTCCCGTGATTGATGTCGATGCGATGCTTGTGAACAATCCATCGCTGAGTTTCTCACCTGCTGCGGTCAACTATGGTTTGACTCGGAGTGGTGTGTACTCAATTCACACCGCAAAGGCGTTCGAAAACAACGTCGAGATCGCTTTTGAAGTGCCCGATAATGCAGGTGTCCTCAAGATCCTGCACTATTCCATCAGTGACATTCCGGACAGCACCGGTTACACGCCTCGTGCTGCCGACAGTCGTGTCGGTTATTTCACAACAACCTATACAGATCTGGCAAAGTACGATGACCGGGAGACTCGGATTCGTTACATCAATCGCTGGCATCTGGAAAAAGCAGATCCGAAGCTGCAGTTGAGTCCACCGAAGAAGCCGATCGTATTCTTCATCGAACACACAACTCCCGTGCGATACCGTCGCTGGGTGCGTGAAGGCATTTTGTCCTGGAACAAAGCTTACGAGAAGATCGGCATTTCCGAGGCGATCGAAGTTTACTATCAGGACGCCGCGTCTGGCGCGCACATGGACAAGGACCCGGAAGATGTGAATTACAACTTTGTGCGATGGCTGAACAACGATATTGGAACGGCCATCGGACCAAGTCGCGTGCATCCGCTCACCGGACAGATTCTCGATGCCGACATCGTCCTGACGGACGGCTGGATTCGACATTATCAGAAGCAGTTTTCGGAATCACTACCTGCAGTTGCTATGGAAGGCTATGGACCTGATACGCTGGCATGGCTAGCCGATCATCCTGACTGGGATCCTCGAATCCGCATGTCTCCTCCGTCAATGCGGAAGTCCATTTCGCGCGAGATCGCGCTGCAGTCCGAACTGCCGTATGCCGGCCATCCGATGTCCAATGTCGATACCCGGATGCTGGGTGATGACGAATTCGATGGACTCGTGGGACGATCCAGCCAGGTGAATGGCATGTGCCTTGCCGCCGAAGGAATCTCCTTCGATCTGGCTGTGATGCGGATGACATTCGACATGCTGCAGGCCGACGCATCCGATGAAGTTGTGAAGCCGGAAGAGAAAACAGAAGAAAAGAAAAAGGAAGAGCCGAAGGAGCAGATGCTCGACGGAATGCCGGAATCGTTCGTAGGGCCGCTTGTTGCTCATTTGGTAGCACACGAAGTGGGACACACACTGGGTCTGCGACACAACTTTAAGGCGTCGAGTGTTCACTCGCTGGCGGAAATCAACAGCGATGCCGTCAAAGGTAAGCAGCAAATGGCCGGATCGGTCATGGACTATATCGGTGCGAACATCCGGCTGGATTCCGGAGCGATTCAGGGTGATTACTGCATGAGTGGCGTCGGACCGTACGACATGTGGGCCATTGAATACGGCTACACATTCGGTGACCTGAAACCCGTGCTGGCTCGAGTCGCCGAGCCGCAACTTGTCTTCGCGACCGATGAAGACACCGGAGGACCCGATCCACTGGCGCGCCGCTATGACTTCTCAAAAGATCCGCTGGATTTTGCAGAAGAACAGCTGCGACTGGCAAAACATCACCGTGAACGCCTGTTGACAACCTTTATCAAGGACGGTGACAGTTGGGATCGCATTCGCTACGGCTACGAACTGGTGCTGTCACTGCAGACGCGATCGTTGTCCATGATGTCCAGCTGGGTGGGCGGAGCGTTTGTGAATCGTGACAAGAAAGGCGATCCGAATGGACGAAGCCCGATTGTCGTTGTTCCGGTCGAACAACAGCGAAAAGCACTCAATTTCGTGACGGCCAACGCCTTCAAGGATGAGTCGTTCGGTCTGACACCGGAATTGACGACCGCGATGGGTCTGGACAAGTGGTTTGACAACCAATCATCCATGATGGAAGAATCAACATGGCCGATCCACGATCGGATCATGGGCATTCAGGCATCGGTGCTGACGAACCTGATGAATCCAACCACGTTGAAGAGGGTCTATGACAATGAGACCCGTGTTCCAGCCGATCAGGACTGCATGACACTTCCTGAAATGCTGACCACGGTGACTGGTTCAATCTGGACAGAACTGGACGCTAAAGCCGAAGGCGAGTACTCCGCCCGCAAACCGCTGATTACCAGTCTGCGTCGCAACATCCAGCGGGAACACGTTGAACGTTTGATCGATCTGACTCTGCCAGGCGGATCGTCCGGTGCGGCAGGTCGAGCGATCTCAAGTCTTTCCGCTGAACAGCTGCGAGGCGTTGTCAAGAAGATCGAAGCTGCCCAGGCGGCATCTGCCGATAAGCACGATCCGTACACGACAGCTCACCTGGCTCAGGTCAAGGAACGCATCACCAAGGCCCTCGATGCGGACTATATCCTGAACCCGAGCAGGTCCGGCGGCTCCTCCGGCGGATCAGTTCGGTTCATCATGGAGGACAGCAAATCTGGTGAGATTATACAGGACCAGGTTGTCCCGATTGAACCGTAAGTTGGTTGTAAGAAATTCCGCGCGGGCATGAATCAGAATAAATGACGCGCGGCACGTATCAGCTTGCCAGCACAGCAACGAGGTATCGGAGGGCTCACGCCGGTCCGCTCGCGTGACTTGTTCCCGACCGTGTCGAGAATTGTGCTCTCAAAAGCCCTTCGAAGTGCGTAAGCCTCGAAGGGCTTTTCTTGTTCTGGTTTATCAACAAATAGAGCTCGCGGGGATTTTCTGAGGCCAGAATGCCATGAGGTTGCAGAGTTTCTGTGGTCCATTTTCCGAAGCGTAAGTCAACACTGATATCAGACGCAGCCTGCAACGTTTCAGCTGGAGCGATTTCAGACACTGGCGGAATGGGATGCGTCCGCTTTCTTAGCTTGTTTTCTGTCGCGCCACCATTCAAAGGCAATGGGGAGAACTGAGACGAAGATGATGCCAAGCATGACGAGTGAGAAATATTTTTTCACGATCGGGAGATTTCCAAACACATAGCCCCCGAGCAGAAACAGGCCCACCCAAATGATGGCTCCACTGACATTGAACATCCAGAATCGCATGTAGTTCATCTTACCCGCACCTGCCACGAATGGCGCAAATGTGCGTATGATGGGAACGAAACGCGCGAGGAAGATGGCCATGCCTCCGTGTCGTTCGTAGAACAACTGTGCTTTCAACAGGTGATCCTTGTTGAGTAGCCTTGATTTATCGCTGCGGAAAATCTTTGGCCCGATCATCCTGCCAATGCGATAGTTCACTGCGTCACCCAGAATTGCAGCGACGGTCAGCAGGACAAACATCAGCGGCAGGCTGAGACCGGTTCCCGGCAATGCCACAAGAGCTCCAACCGCAAACAGCAGCGAGTCGCCGGGAAGAAATGGCGTGACGATCAGTCCCGTTTCGCAGAAAACGACAGCAAACAGGATCAGGTACAGCCAACCGCCGAGCGAATTGGACATCGACGCTAAATGCTTATCAAGATGCAACACGAGATCAATCAATTTCGAAAGCGACTCTTTCACGAAGAAATCTCCGGTACAACGCAGATTCAAGAAGAACATCCAGCCTGGCATCCGGTCTGTTGATTTGGGCACTCGGATCAGGTTTTCGTTTAACGGCAAGCCGCAGGCGAATGTTGCCAAGGTATGCCGACGCTTGCGGCTTGCCGTTAAACGATTAAATCTACAACCCGCGTGGCGGCAACGCCCGACTCGTGTGCTCCATTCGTCCTCCGTCAGACAACATACCTCGCCGAGCAGGGGTGTATTCTGCTGAATGATGAAAAAAAGCAACAGGCCGATTCCAGTGATCATGTGAATTGTCATTTTGACGGATTGACTGCAGGTCAGTTTCCGGTCGGCGGGATTTCCGGAATACGCAGTCCAGGCAGCTGGCAGCTGGCAGTGCAGGCGAGATGCCTCAACCACATCCATTGCCCTTCCTGCCTTAGTCCGCTAAGACTCCACACCATGCGAACGTCAACTGTCCTGATGATTCTGCTGATTCTTGCGATCGCGGTGCGCGTTGGCGCAGGGTGGATTCGCCCCTCGGATTTGACTGCCGACAACGATGGCTACCTGGCACACGCAGTTATGGTCGCCACTGGAGACGGGTTTGCCGGGCCACATTCGCATCGTCCGACGGCTTTTCGTCCGCCTGCCTACCCGATTGCACTCGCGGGACTGCAAGTGTCAGGAGTACCGGACTGGGCGAGTGTCGCGATCATCAATGGCTTGTGCAGCATCGCCATTGTCTGGCTTTCATGGATACTGTGCCGCCAGCTTGAGTTGCCACCGGGAGTTTCGGTCATCGCAACCGCAATCACAACTTTCGACCCGCTGCTGGTTCGCTACACAATACTGCCGATGACAGAGGTCCCTGCTGCGGCGATGTTGATTGGAGCCGTGGTGGCGTTGAAAGCTGCCGATCTGAGTCGCAATCTGCCTGGCGAGCATCGGCACGCATTTTGCATACTGTCAGGTGTGCTCTTCGGTCTGGGTTCGCTGGTGCGACCGATCCTGCTGGTGTCCTGTGCGATGCTGGTATTGCCACGGCTGATGGTAAGTCTGCGAGGCGGCAGGAATTTTCGCAGGAATATTACGATCTCGATTCTGCCGATGATCGCAGCAATCGTAGCGATTTCGCCGTGGATCATGCGGAATGCTGTGCAGTTTCGGACGTTCATTCCAGCGACGACGCACGGTGGGTACACACTCGCGCTGGGAAACAATCCGGACTTTTATCGCGACGTGGTTGACGGCGACCTTCCATTCCCGTGGCCGGGGCCGCAGTTGGATGCGTGGCAGCAAAGAATGATCGCTGATGCGCTGGCGCAAGGTATTCCGGTCGCGAGCGAACCGGCTCAGGATGCGTGGTACTATCAGCAGGCCGTCGCTTCGATCAAGGCGCAGCCCATGAGTTTTTTCAAATCGTGTCTGCTGCGTTTGCGCAGATTCTTTGCAATTACGCCAGGCTCCGACGGGGGGCTGCCGCGATTTGGCACAACTCTGATTGCCGTGTGGTATGGCCTTATCTGGATCGGTCTCGCGGCGGCAATTGGCCGATCGATTCCAGTCTTGCGTGGAATGCCGGGAATTCGCTCAGAAAGTCGCATTCATTCAGTCCACAGCCTTTCAGACTTGTGGATGATCGTTTTGTCATTCATGCTGCTGCATTCTGTCTACTGGACTGACACCCGAATGCGGACTCCGGTGATGCCATTCATCTGCATCATTGCCGCAGTCGGCTGGCGGTCGATGTTCATTTTTGTCTCTTCCAATTTCACCTCCAAAGCGTCAACCGGGCCAGGAACATGATCTGTATCTCCGTGACTCCGACTTCGCGTACGTTGGCTCCTGCAGATCTGCTCAACGCATCGCGGAAGTGCGACCTCATCGAATTGTGTCTTGATCACTTTATTGCCGAACCAAACGTCGGCGAATTAATCAGAATGGTGGACAAACCGATGCTGGTTTCCTGCCGCCGTGAGCAGGATGGCGGAAAATGGAAGGGCAGCGAATCACAACGGATGCAGTTGCTGCGGGAAGCGATTGTGGCAGGCCCTGCGTATGTCGAACTCGACCTGGAAATGGCCGAAAAAATCCCTCGCTTCGGTCAGACGAAACGAGTGGTCGCATACACAAACCTCAATCGTCCGCTTTCGAAGATCGACGAGATTTTTGCTCAATGCTGCAAAGCAAAGGCCGATGTCGTCAAGTTCACATGGCTCACGGAAGACCTCGATGGAGCCTGGCCACTGCTGGCGGCAGTGACAAAACCTCGGGAAGTACCCATTGTGGGAATTGGCTTTGGTCGATCCGGAGTGACTTTTTCGCTCCTGGGCCGCAAGTACGGTTCGCCGTGGATTTATGCGGCGCTGGAACGGGGTATGGAAGCATTTGCGAATCAAGCGACCGTCTGGCAGTTGCATGAAGATTATCGCTGCGAAGAAATCAATTCCAAAACTCGCTTTGTGGGAATCATCGGTCAGGGAGATTCGGAGAACATCGCCGCGCGAGTTTTCAATGTTGCATTTTCTTCGATGGGAAAACCCATTCGTTGTCTTCCGTTGCTGCCTGGCGATCTTTCAAAGTTTCCGAAGATGCTGGAAAAGATGAAAATCAACGGGCTGATCGTCGATCCGGGCTACGATGGAAATCTGACGACACTTGCCGCAACTCGCGACGAGTTTTCCACGGCGTCAGATCGGATTGATGTGCTCAAGGAAGGCACCGGCGGCTGGACGGGGATTTGCACGACATTTGCAGCCATCGAAAAGGCCGGCGAGGCTCTCACCGGCAGTGCTGAATGGGCGTCGCGTGGTTCCGTCACGGTCATCGGCAATAGTCCGAGAGCGCGAGGGGCGGCGATTTTCTTCAGCCAGAAGGGAGCGGCCGTGAGCATCGCAGGTCCGTCCGACAACTCCGCTGCCTCAATGGCACGCGCAATCGGGGTACGTCATGTTGGCTGGAACGCAGTGCATGATCTGCGAACTGACACGCTCGTTCTGGCAGACTTCGGAATGCAGTGCGGTCTGGCGAAAGGGCAGGTGAACCCGATGATGATTCGTGAACGGATGACGGTGGTCGATCTGACGGTTGGATTGCGTGGGTCGCTTTTTGCTGACGAAGCACATGCCCGCGGCGCGCGGTACCTTGATCCGACCTCGGTCTTTGCCGTTCAGCTGAATCTTCAGTTTCGTCAACTGACGGGCCGTGATCTTCCGGAGGATGCGTTTGCGAGGGGACTGGCGGAATGACTCTGCTTTATCGCGATGATCGTTTTCTGCTGCATCAGACCGGTTCTCATCCGGAATGTCCTCAGCGGCTGCAGGCAATTCACGCCCGACTTGATCAGTCCGGTCTGCTCCCACGCTGCACGCAGCAGACCGTCGTGTCGGCGACTGATGATGATCTCCTGCGCGTCCATCCGGCATGTCATCTTGATCGCATTCGTGAGTTTGCAGATGCAGGCGGGGGGCGAATCGAAGTCGATACCGAGATGAGTCCTGCGTCTGCCGAAGTTGCAATTCTCGCGGCTGGTGCGGCGGTGGATGCTGTTTCAAGAGTGGTCAGTGGCTGCGATTCCACGGCGTTATGTCTGGTCCGACCGCCGGGTCATCATGCACTCCCTGACGTCCCGATGGGATTTTGTCTCCTCGGCAACGCCGCGATCGCCGCGCGAACCGCCGTTCAGCGGCTCGGTCTGAACCGTGTGCTGGTTGTCGACTGGGATGTGCATCATGGCAATGGGACGCAGGAGGTTTTTTACGAAGACGAACAGGTCGGATTTTTCTCGGCTCATCGATTTCCGTTTTATCCAGGGACCGGTCGCAAGTCGGAAACCGGACACGGTTCCGGTCTCGGCTCGACGTACAATCTGCCGCTGGCATTCGGAATTCCCCGACTCGACTATCTGTCGGCCTTTGAAAATATGCTGACGCGCGCCGCCGATTCGATCAAACCCGAACTGATTATCATCAGCGCTGGCTTCGACGCGCACGCAGATGATCCGGTGGGGTCGCTTGGTCTGGAGACTGAGGACTTTTCAAAGCTCACGGAACTCGTGCTGCAAGTGGCGGACACACACTGCGGCGGAAGACTGGTGAGTATTCTGGAAGGTGGCTACAACGTCGATCGCCTTGCTGACTGCGTCGAAGTGCATCTGGAAGCACTGCTGAATCATCAACAGCATCCGGGCTGACCACAGTGTGACCTGCATCGTGCCTGGTCAGGTCGGCTCAACGATTTGGTTCAGCAGTGCATTCGTCAGCAGCTGACCGCAGTACAGGACTCGGATCGCTTCACCACGAAATGCGACATGCAGAACTGCGACATCTGGAATCCAATGGGACAGTTGTCTGGCATTTGTCGAGATTGCAGGATCCGCTGCGTCCGTGACGTGCGTTTCGTTAAGGATCACAGCCGCAACATCAAGTCCACTCTGCCGAAGTCGATCAACGGTCATTCGCGTGTGGCTGATGACGCCGAGACGATTTGCCGACACAACAATCACGGGTGCCTGAATTTGCGTTGCCAGTTCCAGGACGGTGATTTGATCGGACAGCGGGCAAAAGACGCCGCCAGCACCTTCCACGATCAATGCATCGACTTTATCTTCCCATGCGGCAAATCCATGCAGCAGCAAGTCACCTGAGACGGTTGCCCCTTCAAGTTCTGCCGCAACGTTCGGTGCGACCGCCGCGAGGAATCGCTGTGGACAAATGAGATCGAGCGACCGTTCTGTTCCCACAGCCGACCGCAGTGCCTCAATGTCAGACCAGAATGGACGGCCATCGGCTTCAAATTCGGCCCCGCTGCACGCGGGTTTGTAGGCTCCGACCGTAAATCCAGCCGCCCGCAGTTTTCGAATCAGCAGACAGGACACATACGTTTTACCTACGTTGGTATCAGTTCCGGTGACAAAAATCGTCTGCATTCTGTTCCATTCAATCATTGCTTTAGGCGAGCGGCAGGATAGAACTTACCATTCGCAATTTGTACGACGGACTTCCAGTCCGTCGAGTAGCACCATGCGACGGACTGGAAGTCCGTCGTACCGGTAAATTCATTTCTGCCGCTCGCCTTATCATAGTCACACAAGCCTTGCCTGCGGATCGCTTTTACGGTTGACGCTCAAGACAGTGTGCAGACGCTGACTTCGGTTCTTTGCAGGATTCTGATACCTGCCGGGCAGCAGTTTGGGTAGGTCGATTCTGCCTGGCTCATCTTTACCGGGAAAAAGTCAGGAGTTTTAGCACAATTTACGAAGCTCATGGTCATGGTTCAGCGGATTTGCCGTGATTTTGCAGTTGATGCTGATTGGCGTCGGGATTGCTGCATTTGAAAGGCGACATTTGGGTCATTCGCGCGGCTCAACGGAAACGGAAGCTTCGCACTGCATCAAGGATTACACCCAACCCTGCGCATCGACTCGAAATGATCGCCACGCAGGACCGCACTTGATATCATCGCCTGATTGCAGTCCGCTTAGGCGAGCGGCAGAAATGAATATACCGGTACGACGGACTTCCAGTCCGTCGACTTCCAGTCCGTCGCATGGTGCTACTCGACGGACTGGAAGTCCGTCGTACAAATTGCGAATGGTAAGTTCTATCCTGCCGCTCGCCTTAAATGCCTGTGAGCTTCTACCTTTACGAAAGCTTGAGTTATGTCCATTTTCGTTTCTTCATATCGCTGCCGTCTGAAACCACTTACCGTGCTGACGGCTGCGACAATGCTGCTTGCGGGATTCACCGGTCGCGCTGCAGCTGGCGACAAAGGGTCAGTTGCAACCGACGTGAGTCCCTCAGCGATCCATGTTGACTTGTCGCAGGACTGGCCATGGTGGCGCGGGGCAACCCATGACGGAATCGCGAGCCCGGATCAGCATCCGCCTGTGAAATGGAGCGATTCTGAGAATATCATCTGGAAGGCCAATCTGCCGGGCCGCAGCCATGGGTCTCCGATCGTCGTGGGTGATCAGGTAGTTCTGACTGCTGCCGACAGTGATCGCAACGTTCAGACGGTGCTGTGCTTTGATCGCAAGACGGGCAGGCAGCTTTGGGAGACCGTCGTGCATGAGAAAGGTCTGGACGTGAAGAACAATGAAAAATCGTCCATGGCGTCTGCTGCCGCTGCATGCGATGGCGACAGATATTTCGTCAATTTTCTTAATGGCGATTCGGTCTACATGACGGCCCTGGATCGGCAGGGAAAGAAACTGTGGCAGAAGACGTTGTCAACATACATCAATCATCAGGGTTTCGGATCGTCACCCTTGTTGTATCAGGATCTGGTCATCGGCGTTTCTGACAACAAAGGCGGTGGCGCTATTGTGGCGATGAACCGGGCGACGGGAGACATCGTGTGGCAAAAGGTGAGACCTGCTAAGCCAAACTACTCATCCCCGGTGATTTTCCACGTCGAAGGAAAAGATCAGCTCTTCCTGATTGGGTGCGATCTCGTCACAAGTCTGAATCCGAGCACCGGCGAGACATTCTGGGAAGTCGCAGGTGCCACGACCGAATGCGTGACGACAACCGTGACCGACGGCCACCGGATTTTCACGAGTGGCGGATATCCGAAGAATCATGTCGGAGCCGTTGCTGCTGATGGGACAGGCAAGATCGTCTGGGAGAATCCGACCCGAAGTTATGTCCCATCACTGCTGACACGCGACGGATATTTGTTTGCCGTGATGGATGCCGGGATCGCAATGTGCTGGAAGAGCGATACAGGGGAAGAAGTCTGGAAAGGTCGTTTGAGCGGGACTTTCAGCAGTTCGCCCGTGCTGATTGGCGACCTGATTTACGCTGCCAACGAAGAGGGTCAGACATTTGTGTTCAAGGCATCCAGGGAGGAACTGGAGATTGTCGCCACTAATCAATTGGGCAACAGCGTGTTCTCGACACCGGCCATCTGTGGCAGCAGAATCTACCAGCGTGTTGCCCTGGACATCGATGGGCGACGACAGGAAATTTTGTATTGCATCGGTGAGTGATGCGAGTCGTCATCCTGATCGCCGTGCTGTTCGCTGGTTGTTCAAAACCGAACGTTCCGGACGGGCATTCACCAACCTCGCCCACAGCACCGAAATCGAGGGCCGTTAAATCGGACATCGCTCCGATCGAATCGCTGCCCGCAACGCCGACACTGCCAGGCATCGTGCGTTGGGAAGCCGTGCCGCCATTGACCCACGACGTCGCGATCATGGAGACCGTCTTCTGGGAGCCGGCCGACACCGAGAGTTTGCGAGCGCTGATCTGGAATACGCCGAATCTCAAAGGAAGCCACGTTCTGGAAATCGGCACAGGCTCCGGCCTTGTGTCGTTGTGTTGCCTTCAGGCAGGAGCCGCGCAAGTGGTTGCCACGGATTTAAATCCAAAAGCTGTCCAGAACGTGCGATTCAACGCTGAGAAGTATGCCGACCACCATCGCCTTGAGGCGAGACTTGTTCCGCGTCGCAACCCGGACGCATGGTCGGTGATCAAACCTGATGAGCGCTTCGATTTCATTATTTCGAATCCGCCGTGGGAGAACGATAAGCCGAAAACAGTTGAGGAATTTGCACTCTATGATCCCGATTTTGCGTTGCTCGATTCGTTGGTCAGCGGAGTTCGCAAGCGACTGCGACCGAACGGACGAATGTGGCTGGCCTATGGCTGCGTCAGTGCGATCCGCAGAATCGAAATGCTCGCACAACAGCATCGCCTGCAGTTCACTCAACTGGACGAACGATCTCTGGATGAATTGCCGGAGATTTTTCTACCCGGCATGTTGTTGGAACTGACTGTCCCGACAACTGATTAAGTGCTTTGCGGGAACCAGAGTTCGGGAAAGAGCGAGTTTGTTTTCGGTTTTCGGATTTTCCGCCTCCGTTGAATGTGACATAAACCCGAAGCGTCAGCGAGTTTGCTTTCAAATTTCAAATCTCAAATCTCAAATCTCAAATCTCAAATCTCAAATCTCAAATTTTCCGTGCTCGGAAAAGTTTCATCTTAGGCCCGGCGGAGTAAAGTAGAAACTGAGCGTTCGTACTTCGACCCGCCGGCGACCGAGCCAGGTCCAACTCGAATAAAGCCATTCTTCTCCAACACACGCACAGAGTACGGATTGGCCCATTCCGTCTCGGCGGATACAACGGTGCATTCTGGATGCGCAAACGCCCAACTGACCAGCCCACCGACCATTTCAGTCGCGTATCCTTTGCGATTGTGCTGCTCGATCACAGAATATCCCATTTGGACCAGGCCTTCCACCGGCGGTCCCATAAAGCCTCCTCCGCCAATCAGGATGGGATTGGTTTGATCCGTTTTCGTGGTCACTGCATACCAACCAAACCAGCCAACCTGGTCTGGCGCGGATTCCACAAAGCTGAGGAAAATCGGCAAAGCATCAACGGTTGATTCCGGCGGCCAGTTCTCTGGAACAGTCGCCGAAAGCATCCGGGCAAGCGCCTGATGATCGTGAATCTCAGCGCGCAACAACTCGACAGTGTGTGGCACCAATGTCAATCGGTCAGTAACAATCATGCTTGAGCCTGGTGAGATATAGATTCGACTGATTGATTTCCCCCCAACGGCCTCGTGCCGTAAGTGATGCAGGTGGTGGGTTATCGTTCATTAGCATCTCTTTCGCGATCCGGGCAAGAGCGAATACAACGAAGCCAATTTGAAATTTCAAATTTGGGATTTCAAATTTCCTGAGGATGGCCGCTCAGGACGATTGGATTTCGGCAAGCAATGCCCGTTCCGCGTCTGGGCAGCTGCGGCTGAGGCCGAACGCGGCGCGGGAAATTTGAAATTTGAGATTTGAGATTTCCAATTTCAAATTTCCTGAGGATCGCCGCGTCGATCGCGGTGCGGCCCAAAGGCAAGTGGTCGAAGGCGTTGGTGAGGAGGGGGGCGTCGAGCCTGTCCGGCGGCGGCGGCGCACAGAGGTGGCGATAGAGTCGCACATGCGCTTCGCGAAAGAACTGGTTTTCGGCGTGCATTTTCGGAAGGATGATGTGCCTCCGCAGTAGATTGTCACGCCCTGCAAATTTACAAACTGCACCCCAATGAACAGGCATACTGTCATTCGAGTTGACAGAGTCACTGCAGAATCAAACACTGCGTCCTTGTGAAAAGAAACGAACTTTGATTCTGTCAATCATGGAGTGTCTGAGATGCCGATCCATATTTACCGGTTGCTGATCCTGACAACCGCTCTTTTGAATGTGGGGCAGACTGGCTTTGGTGACGACAAGGCCACCGCCATTGCGGCTGGTGAATCGCCGACGAATACGCAAGCCGTGGGCAAGATGTTTACGCGGCCAGCATCGCTCGGCAAGGCATCGCGCACGATGCTGACTGAAGGGGAAGTTCAAGTTCCGCTTTTGGTCGTGCGCGGCACGCCGTACGAAATGGGTCGTCAGCTCGGAGTCGCGATGCAGGACGAAATACGAGCGTTTATCCCGGCGACGCTGAAGGGAGTTTCGCAAAAACTGGGAGTGAGCATCGAGGATCTGCAGAACGTGTGGGCCAGAACTGCGGCCTATGCGGATGATCGCGTCGAGCAGGAAATGCTGGGCATGGCAGATGGTTCCGGTGTGCCGCTCTCAACGCTGCAGGCTGTTCACGCCGTGCCGCTGCTGATGCCGTATTCCTGCAGCAGCATCGCTGCATGGGGCGACGCGACCGAAGACGGGCATCTGTATCAGACTCGGAACCTGGACTGGAGCATGGAAATCGGCGCGCATGAATTTCCAGTGGTCGTGGTCTATTTACCGGATCACGGGATTCCCCATGTGCTGCCGACGTTTGCGGGTTTCATCGGTGCGCATACTGGCATGAATGTGAAAGGTATCGCGCTGGCTGAAATGGGTGATGCTTCAGGAAAGGAAGCACCCTATTTTGTCCACGCTCCACACTTCACGGTTTTCTTTCGCACGATGCTCTATGACGCAGATTCGCTGACGAAGACGATCGATATCTTCGAAGCGCAGCCAATGACAAAACGTTATCACTTTGTGTTCGGCGACGGGCAGACGGACAATCGCGCCGTCAAAATTCTCGCACATTCGCCGGAACCCGAAGGCCAGCGCGTGGCGATCTGGAAGGACAACGATCCGACCGACGAATTCGCTCCGAACATCATGGCGTGCTGTGTTTACAACGACGAAGGGCGCGGTGCGTTTCCGACGCTCAAGCGAGAAACCGGAAAACTGAACGGCGAAAAACTTGTGGCGCTGGCGAACACGATCCCGATCAAAGGCGGCAATGTGGTGAACGTCGTGTACGACGCGACCGCATTGCGAATGTGGGTGACGTACGCCAAAGGTGACCGCGAAGCTTATCAACGTCCGTCAGTGTTTCTGGATCTGAAAGCGCTGGATGCGGATGAGAACGGGACACCGGACATCGCAGCGGTGGAGTGATGGTCAGCGTGGATTTTCAAATCCTGAGCCGACGGCGCTCTACCGCACGCGGTTAGCATCGGCTCGTTTAACCGCGTGCCCAGCGGGCCGCGATTGTTCTATTTGAAATTTCATATTTGAGATTTGAGATTTGAAAATTCAAAGCGAGGGGCGTTGCCCACGCGGTTAAACGAATAAAAGATCCTGCGATGATCTACTTTGGTGCCACGTCCTGGTTCTGTGATCCGAGGTATTCCATCAGATCGACAAATTCTGACGGAGCCAGAGTTGCCGGAGCACCTTCGGGCATGCTGCTTTGCTGCTGAGTGACGCGTTCTTCGATGTCGGCTTTGGCGATTTTTCGAAGGGCCTTGCCGTCGAAGAGTTCGACTTCAACGTCATTTTCAGCGACCACAAGTCCCGCCGTCGGCATGCCGTCCTTCGTGACGATCAGCGTCGAGCGATATTTTTCTGCCACTTCGACATTCGGGTCCACCACGGACTGCACAATCTTGAATTTGTTCATGCGTTTCGCCACGCCGGCAAGGTTTGGTCCGAATTCTCGACCTTCACCGTTGCCGACTCGGTGACACGCCGTGCAGTTCCGTACAAACACTTCGCGACCACGATTGACATCGCCTTTCAGGTCTGACAAAGCCGTCATCGCCTTGTTGCGTTCTTCCTCCGGCTTCGGCTGCTGCGACATCAGTGTCTGCAGAAATGGCAACGCCACGGCCCCGGATTTCGATGCTTCCATCAGTTTCGTAACGATCTCACCTGCACGCGAACTCAGGTCCGGGATCTTGCCTGCAATGTAGTCACCTCGCCAGATCTTTTCATTGGCTCCAAGCGCATGCTGCACGGTGTAATCGACCCAGTAGTCGGCAGGAAAACTAGTCATCGCCAGCAAAGCCGTTTGCGCATCGATGTTGTCGAAGAAGCTTAATCCACGAGCCGCCTCAGTCCGCACGCGCGGATGTTCGTCTTTTGCCGCAGCGGTGAGGATGGCCTGAGCATCGTCAATTGATTCACGTTCGTCCGAAACAATCCGAACAGCAGCCGCGCGCGCATCAGACGTTGATGCCTGCAAC
This sequence comes from Candidatus Kuenenia stuttgartensis, assembly GCA_945861465.1. Lineage (GTDB taxonomy): Bacteria > Planctomycetota > Planctomycetia > Planctomycetales > Planctomycetaceae > SXXK01. The sequence goes on along the minus strand of CAMAVB010000040.1, from coordinate 22,381 downwards.
ACATCTGCCAGCAGATCGGCGTCGATCTGATGATGCGCCTGTTGAATCCACAATGCTTCAGTGCGGAGACGATCGTATGTCGGATCGTCGGCTTTGAGCCCCTTCACCCACGCCGCCACTTGTGGAAGCACGTCGTCGGCCGGTCGATCATGAAGTTCACGCCGGGCACGGTAGTGCGTTCGCCATTCGTATTCGCGAAGCTGTTCCAGGATTTCCGGAACAGGTTTCCCGAACTGAGTCGCCGGTGTGACCAGCGGACGACTCGGGTAAACCAGGCGATAAATACGACCGCGGGTATGATCACGACTCGGGTCGCGCTGACTGTATTGCATGTGACCGATCAGAGCATTCGCCCAGTCGCCAAACCACAGCGCGCCGTCAGGGCCGATTTGCGGATCGGCAGGCCGAAAATGCTTGTCGGTGGAACGAATGAGATCATCGGGGCTGCCGTCCGCGTTCTTTAGTCGAGCACCCTGGAATCCGCCTCCATCGTCATGCATAGTGAACCGGGGCAAACCGTTCATGTTGATGACACAGGCGTATGTGAACTGTCCCTGAACATCTTCCGGGAAATTGCGGCTCACCAGGAATTCACTGCCCAGCGCGGGGCGCATGCCTTCGTTATTGAACACGAAATTCAGGCCCGTGCGGCCTCCGAATTGCGCTCCGGACAAAGGTGTATCCCAGGCATGGTTTGCTGTCGTACCGTCACCGACGATGCCCTGTCCCCAGTTGTTGAAGACGTAACACCACATGTTGTACTGACCGGGCAAAGAAAACTGGCGAATTTTCAGCGAGCGAGGATCCATGACATACGCGCCGCCGGCACCCTGACTACGATGCGGCCCCCATGGTGTTTCCAGAGTCGTGCTCGTGGCGATACCTTCCAGCATGTGCAGCTTTCCCGAGTGACTCCATTCAAACGCACCGCACGTATGGTGGGTATCGTCGGAGGCCCAGCCGTCAAGCAGATGCACAACTTCGTCGGCCTTGTCGTCGCCGTCCGTGTCTTTCAGAAATAGTAAGCGCGGCTGATCGACGACGAGCACGCCCCCGTTCCAGAATTCAAAACCAGTCGGACAGTGCAGCTTGTCATAAAAGACTTTGCAGGAATCGGCTTTGCCGTCGTGATCCGTGTCTTCCAGAATCAGCAGTCGATCATTTGGTTTGTGATCGCCTGGCCTCCACTGCGGATACGTCGGCATGCAGGAAACCCACAAGCGTCCTTTGTTGTCGAAGTTCAACTGCACTGGTTTCGCGAGTTCCGGAAACATTGTCTCGTCGGCGAACGCCTGGATCTCAAAACCTTCCGGAACTTTAGTTTCGGCGATCAACTGCTGTGGCGTGAGATATCGCAGCTCCTCAGCTTCCGAATAATCCTGACCTGGCTCTCCGAAACGAGTGTCCGGGACTATCAGGTCGCCAGTTCCTTCATCGTCCGGTGTGTCGGACACAGGTTTGCCCTGAGCCAGATCCCAGACCAATCGATCGCGGATCTCGGCCATTTTGCGGATCTTGATGTATTCGCGCGGGAAGGTTTCGGTGTCAAACGTTCGTCGGCCACCGTAAACATACCAGCCGTTGAGCATCCGATAGTCCTGCAGATGCACCCATGACTTGTCGTTGATGGCCGAGCGCAATGTTTCGTACACAGGACTGCCGAAACTGGCGGACGACGCGGAACCGAATGTCTTCTCATCCAGCAGTCGTGCGATTTCGCGATCACCGGCATCGTTCAGGTGACAACCGTTGATGGTGTATTGCAATCCCGGCTTGCCGCTGAGTATTTTCTCGGACGCATCGAACACATCGACAAATGCCAGCTGGCGCGCGGCAGCAACTTCTGCGACGGCGACGGAATACATTTTCAGGTTTTCATTTTCCTGGGAGCCATCCGGCAACAATGGATCGCCAGTGGGTTCGAATGCAATCGGTGAGACAAGCATGAAACGCGGCGGAGCGTTGGTTTCATCGCGCGGATAGCGATTTGCCATCGTGTCCAGATAGTTGCCATAACGCTCCTTGAAGCCATCGATCCCTTCAGGGCCAGCGTACGATTCGTTAAATCCAAAGAAGCAGAAGTACGTGTCGGCACCAAAGGCCAATTGCGGATCGTCCAGCGCCGTGTAGTCGGCGGAACGCTGCTGAATGCCGACCTCTTCGGCAGGTCGCGCGAAATTGCGAATCACGAGTTCCTTTTTCGGGAACCGAGTGTGCAGCAACGTCTCAAAGTGCCCGAACAGATTCATGCGTTCGGCGAGTGAGTTACCGAGAAACGCGATTCGTTCACCCTGCAGAAATTCCAGTGGAAGTTTGCTGGCAGGCAGGTCCGGGCGTTTGGGCCGCGGCGATAGCGACATCAGCTTGATCGCCAATTCCTTCGACGGCCCCTGAGCCATCACGTTGCCACTCAGACTCGTCAACAGCAATCCTGCAACAACCAAAATCCGGCAAAAAACGTGAGGCACGATCGGGCAGCTCCAACAAAAGAGACAATTACAAATGGTACCGACGCCGACATGTGAGCGTGTCTGCGGATGAGTACGGTATGCAGAGACCGTCCGCAGAGCAACCAAGGAGCCAAATTCACGGGATACCAAGCTCAGTGTACTGCTAACAGTTCAATTCCTGTTGCGCCGCGAAGATTTTCCAGTGCTGTTTCTGTGGAAATGACATACTGAGTTCAGGCTGCCACAGTGAGTTGCTGGCGAAGCGCCCGCCGGGTCCTCGGTGGTCAAAAACTGTGTTTCCTTTTGCGATCTCTTGCGGCCATTCATGAGTTAAAAAACACGTCACGGGGCAGCAGGTTTTAGCCGCAAAAGAACGCAAAGATCTCAAAACTGTCGCCGGGAATTTACAGCCTGATTTCAATTGCAGTATTCGACCACGGAGATTACGGATGGCACGGATGAGTCAAAGTGTGCTTATCTGTGAAATCCGCGAAATCCGTGGTCAAAACCTCTTTCACGCTCTTCCGTGTATTCTCGAGCGGGGTGAAAGTTGAGACCGCTGCCGTGTGGTTGGCGATTCGCTGGGCGTTCAGTATTCTTCACCGCAACAACGACTCAGTTTTAAGGACGCGGCCTGTCAGCCGCAACCAGGGAGACTCCCATGAAAATTACTGCGATTGAAACGCTTGTCTGTCATGCGCGGATGCGTAACTGGATCTTTGTCAAAGTGCTGACGGATCAGCCGGGACTGTTTGGTTGGGGTGAAGCGACGCTGGAATGGCACACACGAGGAGTCGTGGGATCGGTTGAGGACCTGGCGCAGTTGTTGATTGGTGAGGATCCCACGCGAGTCGAACATCTGTGGCAGATGATGTGGCGACAGCATTTTTGGCACGGAAACGGAATCGTGCGTTCCACCGCGATTGCCGGAATCGATCTGGCGCTATGGGATATCGTGGGAAAGATCCACGGTGTTCCATGCCATAAACTCTGGGGTGGCCCGGTGCGCGATTCAATCCGGTTGTACTGTCACCTTGGCGGTGGCGACATGGAGAGTTTTTACGAGACGCCTGTTGATAACGCGAAGCGGTTTGCCGAACTGGCTCTGAAAGCTGTGTCGGATGGTTTTACAGCGTTCAAGTCCATGGCCGTCCCTCCCACCATGCCGATTGAGGGCCGCAAGCCAGTCAAGGCTGCTGAAGCCTGTGTCGCGGCAATGCGCGATGCGGTGGGTGACAACATCGATATCATGGTCGATTGCCATGCTCGACCATCGCCGGCCATGGGGCTGCAGTTCGCAAGGGCGCTCGATCCTTTTGGACTGTACTTTCTGGAAGAACCCTGCTGGCCGGAAAGTGTCGAAGGACTGGCAGCCATCAATGCGGCAGTGACGACGCCGATCGCTACTGGCGAACGTGGCACACATCTGGCTGCATTTCGTGACCTGTTCGCGGCACGCGGCTGCGAAATCTGTCAGATGGATATCACGCACTGCGGCGGCTTCACGGAAGCACGCCGTGTGGCTGCCCTGGCGGATGCGTATCGAATTGCGTTGGCACCGCACAATCCGCAGGGGCCGGTCAGCACCGCTGCGTCGCTGGAATTTGGTTTCTCCCAACCGAGCTACATTATTTGCGAAACAGTCCACAACGATGTGCCTTGGCGACAGGACGTCGTTGAGGAAGGATTCACGATTGATGTCGGAACCCGCACCGTTGCTCCCAATAAGCGACCGGGTCTGGGAATTACGATCAACGAACAGGAAGTTCGGAAGCACCCGTTTCAACAGGAACTTCCGCAGCGGGTGTTCTACCGCGACGGTGCTGCAGGAGATTGGTAAGGACCGTTCGAGAAATAATTGACCGCATCCTCCTCTCCCCTGGAAGGGGAGAGGGCAGGGTGAGGGGTATAAAAAGAGACAGTTATTTCTCGAGCGGTCCTAAGGAAATCGCTCATTCAGGAAAAAACAAAAAAGGGCTCTTTCGAGCCCCGGGGAAATTCCTGAACATCCACCGATGCCTTTGACCTGACTACGATCCGTGCTCTTCATTGTAGGCGAAGCACATCCGAATCAGGTGCGACACATTGTCGGCACGCATTTTGTCGTTGATGCGGGCACGATGGGCTTCGACAGTCTTGGTACTTACACCCAACTCATCAGCGATTTCGCGGCTGGACATACCATCCACCACATGATCCAGTACCTCACGTTCACGACCGGTCAACCGGGTTATACTGTCTTCGGTTTCCGCAAGTTCTGCTTCGAAAACGTCGGCATCAACTTCGTAGTAGTAAGCGTATGCTCGAGCGATTGCGGCCACCAACGCATCAGTTTTGACGGGCTTGCATAGAAAATCAAATGCACCATTCTTCATAGCTCGGACAGCCGTCGGTACGTCGGCGTGCCCCGAAATCATGACGATTGGCAATTCGAAACCGTCTTCTGTCAGCTTATCCTGGAGTTCAATTCCAGACATACCAGGCAATCGCAGGTCCAGAATAAGTACACCGGGCACTGAAACGCGAAAGTCCCGATAAAACTCCATTGCGGTCATATAGTCGTTCACGGTGATCTTCAATTGCGTCAGTGCTTCAACCAGAGCGGGGCGGACAACCTGATCATCTTCGACCAGAAAAACCGTAAATGGCTTCCGCTTCCTGGGCTGTTCAAACTCAGTCAATGGTGGAGCCTTCTTTGTCGACGGCTTTCTTGTTCGAGGTTTACGCTGCAACATTGAAATTCTCCGGAAAAATGTCGTCCACAGACGGGAACGTGCTCGTTGCCGTTCCGTGGATTTTGTGGATTTAACAGACGGTGCGCCAACAAAAGTCAGCGCCGATTGCCTACTTGCAGTTGCACCCCGTTCACAACTGCAGATCACAGTGACGGCTTGCCAACTCAGTAAACTACCTCCCGATTCACTTTACGCCACACCAGAGGACGATCCTGATGGGCTGAAATTCCCGCATTCGATTATGCTGTTGTCCGGGTATATTTTCAACCCACAGCTCGGTCTCTTATCCTGCGATACATCAAAATATTTGTCGTGCGACACTGGAGACGAAGCAATTACGATCATGATTCCCTACCGCAACTTACACCAGCGCCACGGTGGGTTCTTCCGCTTGCTGCGATCGGATTTCTCCTAATCGCATCGCGGGATACTCCGGCGTCGAGCAGGCCGAGTGGACTCTGTCCGCTGCGGCGGATGGCACGCAGATAATCATGCCGATTCCCATGTTGAACACACTGAACATTTCTGTTTCCGCGACATTCCCCAATCGTTGCAGCCATTGGAACACAGGCGGAACCGTCCATGCGGAGCGACTGATTACAGCCTGGACATGTGTGGGCAAAATGCGTTCAAAGTTGTCCGCGATTCCGCCGCCCGTGATGTGTGCGATCCCGTGCAGATTTGCATTGCCTGCGGCTTCCAGAGCTGCCGCAACGATTTGTGCATAAATCCGCGTGGGCCGCAACAGGACTTCGCCGACAGAACAATTCAGTTCCACAACATGATCTGTGACGTGCATTTCTGCATGTTCAAACACGACCTTCCGAACGAGACTGTAGCCATTCGAATGAAAGCCGGACGAAGGGATTCCGATCAGCACATCGCCGGGTTGGACCCGGGACCTGCCATCCACCAGTTCATCACGTTCAGCCACTCCCACTGAAAAACCAGCCATGTCGAAATCGCCGACGGCATACAAATCCGGCATGATGGCAGTTTCGCCACCGAGCAACGCCGATTTCGCCTGCCGACATCCGTCGCTCACACCACTGACCAGTTGCTCCAGCAGCATCGGGTTGTCCTTTCCCATCGCGATATAGTCCAGAAAAAACAGCGGTGTGGCACCGAGGCAGAGGACATCATTGACACACATCCCGACCAGGTCGATGCCGATGCTGTCATACTTCTGGGCGTGAATCGCGACCTTGATTTTTGTGCCTACGCCATCGGTTCCCGAAACCAACACCGGGTCTTTCCACTGTTTCGTCCCGTTCAGGCGAAACAGTCCGGCAAAACCGCCTGGGAGCTCCATCACGCCGGGTGTGAATGTCCGCTGCATCAGCCGCGGCAGTTTTTGCATCGCTTGTTCATAAAGCTCAAGGTCTACACCAGCAGAACGGTACGTCAGTTCAGACATGTCACTTAACCATGAACGCATGTGTGGGAAACGGAACGGTTGAATTGCACGACCTGCCGAATCTACTGTCAAGTCGCTGGAGTCGCACGGTACTGCAGAGTTTTGAATTGCCATTCCTGGGGCTGGTTAAGTTTGCCAGGATTTGACTAACCCAATTATGCCGATTCTGCCGATTTCCCGATGTGGCATGTCGTCTGGTCTGGTGACGGTCCAACAGGAGCGGTGTGAATGTTCGGTCAGAAGAAGCAAACAGCTTGGTTTTTTGACAGCACGGTCCACCTGGAAGCAGTGAGTCGCCTGCTTTATCTGATTGAGGTCGGCGAACCTTTTGGGATGATTTGTGGCCCGGACGGCAGCGGTCGAACCCGGCTTCTGACTCGACTGCGGCAGGAAGTTGAGCGAATGGGAAAGCTCGTGGTCTCGCTGAATGTAGCGGGCCTTGATGAAAATACGGCACTTGCGGAGCTGACTTCTTCCGTGTCATCCTCTGCTCGACGCGGTATGGCCCGACATGAATTCGTGTCACTCCTGCGGGATGAAATGGCCGGACGCATGCACTGCGGCGTACACACAGTCATCCTCATCGACGATCTGCATCGCGCTCAGACCGACCTGGAATCGCTTCTGCGCGTGATGACAGCGTTGAATGCCGGGAGTTGCAATTCCGGCAACCACGGGAAACTGACCGTCCTGGTGACGTCCGACCGGCCTCTTGCCAACGGTCTGTCACTGGAATCGCTGTTGCAGATTCGCCTGAGTCCGCTGAATGCGGCCGAGTCCTCGGATTTTGTCCGTTCGCTCGTCCGACGTCATAATGTTCCAGCCGTCTGTATAGATGACAGTGCCGTCCGGGCGATCTACGATCTGAGCCGAGGCAACACGGCACGCATGTCGCGTGTCTGTGAACTGATCGCAGTTCTGCACGAAACGTCGCCGGAAATACCGATCACGTCTGAGACGATCGCCGCCGTGATGAGTGAACTGTCGCCGAGGGCGGTCGCGTAAGGAAATCAACCGAGGGAAGGTTGACACTGGGGTCTCAAAGATGTGGGTGAGATCAGTTCCACCGGCCCAGGAAATCAGCTTCGTGAACAGCAACGCGGCGACGACATTTCTCGCGCCATAACCTTGGCGCAGTGTTCATCAGATTTCGCTGAGTGAATGCGATTCAGTCCCAACAGGACGACAACTTGCGTCCGCTCCGTGGCTGAAACTCCACCCGAACTCACTCGGAACGTCGTTGACCAACTCGCCATTTTTCTGAAGAAAAATCCTATACTGACGTGCCCGAAAGGGCGCGGCCATCGCGACTCTGGTATCCTGCCAAGGGACAAACACACGATGAATGCTGACGGACCTGTGGCGGCGTTTGGCGCGGAGGCGACGTGAAATTTACCTTTGGCGGTATTGCCAAAGCATTTCAGGCGTAGGTGGCTGCGTCATTCCATGCCGCGCACAGCATGTGTGGTTGAACCGTTAGTAAGTCAGGTCGCGCATAATTCAGTCGTGGTCGCCGGCAGATTGTCGTCGGTTGAACGCCTGAATCGAACAAGTTTGACAGGGAGCCAATCATGACGGGCCGTATGGATACTTTTGGTTTGACAGACATCGGGCTCGTGCGCGAAAGAAACGACGATCAGTTCCTGATCGCGGATTTGAAAAAGTCCGTCATCATCCATCAGACCAGCCTGTCGTACGACGATGAAACGCATCTCCTTGGTGGATCGCAGGCACAGTTGCTGCTGGTTGCTGATGGCGTTGGCGGTCACCCGGGTGGAGACCGTGCCAGTCGCATGGCAGTGCAGGGGATCGTGCAGTATTTGCTCAACACGATGCATTGGCTGTTCCGACTGAACGATGGTCGCGAGGACGCCTTCCTGGACGACTTGAAAGGAGCATTGACGTTTACGCAGGAAAAGTTCCGTCAACATGCAGAAACTGTTCCGATGGATCAGCTGATGGGAACAACGATTACACTTGCGTACATTGTCTGGCCCCAGGTTTATTTGGTCCATGTTGGCGACAGTCGAGCATACGTGTTTCGTGGCGGGGAAATGATTCATTTGACGCATGATCAGACCTATGCTCAGGCACTCGTCGATGCCGGACTGATGCAGGAGACGGAGGTTCGGAAATCACCGCTTCGGCATGTGCTCTCCGGACTTGTGGGATGCAATCCACGGCAACTCGTTCCGGAAGTCAGTCAATTCAAGCTGTCGCTGCACGATAAATTGCTCTTATGCACCGATGGACTCACATCGCAGCTGACCGATGATAAGATCGCTGCGTTGCTGGCTGCTGATCTGTCGTCAGAGGAAGCGTGCGGTCTGTTGATCGAGGCGGCGAATGATGCTGGCGGTCAGGACAATGTCACTGTTGTCCTGGCACACTTTACAGACACTTTCGGGCCGGAATTGAAAGCGAAATCGGAGACAGTGGGAAGCGGCAGGGTCGCAGGAACTCCAGCGGTGAACCGTTCAATGGCGACAGAAGTCGCAGTCGGAATTTGACGTCGCATCGCAAAAAGTGAAGATCAGTATTTGGACAAACCTTTCAGGGGCTGGTACGCTGGGGAATATCTGGATTCCAGCAGTCCATTGGGACCTTGTTCAGGCACTTTGCCGAATCTGCAATTTCATCAGGAAAGCTGATACATGAATCAAAAACGCAGCACCGAAACAAGGAAGAGAAATCCCGCGTCCAAAGTGGTCAGGAAAGCTTTACCCAAACCAGCACGATCCACCACCACCGTCAATGGGCATGCCCGCCGGACCTCCCTGGGAGATGTCACTGCCGCAGCAACAGAGATCGGCATTCAGGCACACACCGTTCAGGAGTCCGTGGCAGCAGCGCAAGCGGCAAAGATCAACGCCATTATCGATATCATGCACGCTATTCCGCCCCATGATGCCGATACACTTGCGAAAGTTCTGACCGCCATCATCGGCGGCACTTCGCCGGACGACGTCGAGTTGCTGCGAACCGTGTTACTGAAGACGGCAACACTGGATGAGGTGACGAGCGGAACGGAAACTGACACTCTGCTGTCGGATGACTGGCAGCATGGCGGCTACCCCTATAAGTTTCTGATGTCTCGCAAGTCGTACGAGAAACAAAAATATCGCCTGCAGGTCGAGTTACTGAAACTTCAGGCCTGGGTCAAACGGACGGGACAAAGAATTGTCATCCTGTTTGAAGGTCGCGATGCAGCCGGAAAAGGAGGAACGATCAAACGACTCATGGAACACCTCAATCCACGTGGTGCACGAGTCGTGGCATTGGAAAAGCCAACCGAGGCGGAACGAGGACAATGGTACTTCCAGCGTTACGTGGAACATCTGCCGACTCGAGGTGAGATCGTGTTGTTTGACCGATCATGGTACAACCGAGCGGGCGTGGAATGTGTCATGAATTTCTGTTCGCAGGATGAATACAGCGAGTTCATGCGACAGGCACCGGAGTTCGAACGCAATCTTTGCCGCAGCGGAATTCACCTGTTCAAGTTCTGGTTTTCCGTCAGCCGCAAAGAACAACTGCGCCGGTTCAGTGAACGTGAGCGACATCCGCTGAAGCAATGGAAACTGTCGCCCATCGATACGGCCTCGCTGCACAAATGGGATGAATACACCACAGCCAAAGAAGCGATGTTCTTCCATACCGATACGGCAGATGCTCCGTGGTCGGTGGTCAAGTCCGACTGCAAGAAGCGCGCTCGCCTCAACGCAATGCGGCACATCCTGCATCAACTGGACTATGATGGCAAAGACTCACAGCGAATCGGTGTCGTGGACCCGCTGCTGGTTGGCCGCGCTCAGGTAGTATTTGAAAAAGATGAACATCACGGACAACCGGCTTCGAGCCATTAAGGCGAGCGGCGGACAAGTTCTTACCGTACAGCGGACTTCCAAGTCCGCCGAAACAAACGACGGACAAGGATGTCCGTCGTACAGCCGAAACAAACGACGGACAAGGATGTCCGTCGTACAGGAGGTAAATTCTTCTCTGCCGCTCGCCTTAGCAGACGCTTCACGTTTGATGATTGGCGTTACTTCACTAACAGAATCGGACATTCACAAATGACCGACACTTTGTAGCTGAGCGTTCCCCATGTCTCGGCGAGATGATCCGGATCAATGCGGTGGGATGACATGACAATCAGGTCAACTTGATGCTGGCGGGAAAATTCCACGATTTCCCGCAGACGATCGCCGATTCGCACTTTCACTTCACAACCGATGTCAGCGTCCAGAAATCGCTGCGAAATGCGTTCCAGTTCCGATTCCGCACGGGCTCGAATATGTTCGTAAAACTCCGTCGTTTCCTCGTCCGGAGCATCCCCCTCGGAATCAATCTCCTGCACAACATGCAGCAGGGATGTGGTTGCTTTATTCTGAACGGCGAGCTCAAACGCGATGTCCGTCGCAGAGTTGTTCTTCGCCATACTATCGATGGGAACAAGAATGTGGTGAAATCGAGGTCTCATAATAAAGTCTGCCTATCCAACGACAAATTCCATTCCCTCGCTGACGCTGTGGGTTACGATTCAGTGCTGGCGAAGGTCATCCAGGAGAAGCGGCGCACCTCATTTGTCGATGAACCGTAGTTCAGCCTGCGAGCGCCTTGATCCAGATATTGCGGTAACGCACAGGATCCCCGTGGTCCTGGAGATAGATCGGGCCGTCGTCCGGTCCCTCGGCAACCGGGGCTGCGCGTGTGCCGCGTGGGAGTTTGACTTTTTCGTGGATGACCACACCATTGTGTTTAACGGTCATCCATGCGTCATCGGTCTTCTTGCCGGCGGCGTCGAATTTTGCTGCGTGGTATTCGACGTCGTATGTCTGCCAACTCAGTGGCGGAAAGCACATATTGACATTGGGTTTGCGGATTTCATAAATCCCGCCGCATTCGTTGTCTTCGCCCGTCAGGCCAAAGGAGTCCAGCATCTGGACTTCATAACGTCCCTGCATGTAACAGCCACTGTTACTGCGACCCTGTCCGCGCGCGTTTGGCATGTACGACAGCATGAACTCGACATGCAGTTCGAAACTGCCGAACTTCTCTTTACTCGTCACGCCCGGCAGCAGCAACTTGTCTTCGCTCAGCTTTCCGCCTTCGAAATGATCAGCCGAAGATCCGTCGAACAGGACGACGGCACCTTCCGGCGGCTTGCGTCCAATCGTAGATGACACGCGAATTGTCTTTGAGATTTCACCCAACCGCACTTTGTCGGCGTTGGTGATCACCAGGCTTCCGTCCTTGATGTCGCCTTGTCCCGTTTCGCTCTTGAGCACGCCGGTCTTGCCATTCACCTCACCTGCGCCGCGTATCGGCGGGTTGCCGTCCCAGCCATCGCCAGGCAAACCGCCAATGTATGCGGCCCATGCCAGTTTGTTGTTGCCTTCCGAAATAACCTGAACACCCAGTTTGGCTTCGTTATCGCCCAACTTGACCGTTCCGGTGTACTCCCCCTGAACGGCAAACTCCGGCCCGGCCTCTTCGCTGGTGAGGAACGCTTTCTTTGGATCCTTCGCATCATCGGCGACGACACTACCGCAAATCATGGCAATCGCGGCGGATAAGTGGATCAGTTTCATAGTACGGAACTCCCGGTGAGATGAATGTGATGTGACTCGCGCGTCCTGGATCGGTATGGACCTGTTTCAGTTACCAGTTACCAATTACCAATTACCAGTTACCAGTTACCAATTACCACAGACCTACGTCCGGCCTTCCCAGCTGGACTTCATAAATTTCAATCCGTTCTTCGCAAGGTACTCTTCCGATGGAAACATGCGGCGCCAGATTCGAGTTGCGGCGGCGAGATCCGGCAAGGCAAGTCCGAAGGCTTCGATCATCAACCAACCATCGTACCCGACACCTTTGAGAGCCTTAAAGGATTCGTCCCAGTTGACTCCGCCATCACCGGGCGTCGAACGATCATTTTCGGAAATGTGAACGTGAACCAGTTGATCGGCACAGGCCTTGACTGCCTGCGTGATCGATTTCTCTTCAATGTTCGCATGAAATGTGTCATACATGGTCTTCACATGTGAGTGACCCAGTTCACGACAGAACAACGCTGCGTCAGCGGCACAGTTGAGAAAGTAACATTCAAAGCGGTTCAGATACTCTACTACCAGAGTCACGCCGTTGGCCTGCGCGTAGTCTCCCGCCTGCGACAGAATTTCCTTGGCGCGGTTCCATTCGTCCGCTGTCCGCCCGGCACCGGAAAATTCTCCGAGTGCCGAGTGGATGGGACCGCAGAGATGCGTCGATCCGGCTGCGGCACAGCAGTCAATCGCCTTTTTCAAACGGGTCAGTGCGGCGGCTCGAATGGCGGCATCGGGAGAGATCGGATTCTGATCGACCGGGCACACGGTGACGGCGGTCGATTCCATGCCGCAGTTCTTCAGTTCCGCACCAATCTTCACATACTGGTTAACATCGAAGTCGAACATCGGAAGCTCGACACCGTCAAAGCCCCAACGCTTCAGATTGTTCAGCAGCGGAAAGTGATCTTCGGTGACTCCGGCGGTCCAGAGAAGAAGATTCATGCCATATTTCATTAATCAGAATCCTTGAAAGAAGAGCGTACAGAGCAGTGTACAGAAAAGTGTACATTGGCTGCGACTCCGGAAGTATCCGAAATCACCTGGCTGCAGAAACCTTGCTCAACAAGTCGGCAGGCGGCGCGCCCATAATATTGAATCCGCAGTCCACATGTACGACTTCACCCGTCATTCCGCTGGAAAGCCTGCTGAGCATCACCATGCCCATACTGCCGACTTCATCGACATCCAGATTACGACGCAGCGGAGAAATGGTGGCATTCACAATCTGCATTTTGTCAAAGTCGCCCACGCCGCTGGAGCTGACGGTCCGCAGCGGCCCGGCACTGATCGCGTTGACGCGCGTGCCGAAAGGCCCAAGTTCACTTGCCAAATACCGAACGCAGCATTCCAATGCCGCCTTGCAAATGCCCATCAGGTTGTAGCCAGGGATGACTTCTTCACCGCCAAAGTAGGACAGTGTCAGGATACTGCAGTCCGGGCTGAGTGCATCCTGCTTCTTCGCTGCACCGGCGACCGCCAGCAAGCTGTACGCACTGATTTCCATTGCCGACTTAAAGCCATTTCGACTGCACGCCCAGGTTGGCCCGGTCAGATCAGCCGGTGGAGCGAACGCGATGCTGTGAACGATGAAGTCGATCTTGCCAAATGTTGCGACTGCTTTTTCAATTACGGCGGCAATATGTTCATCGTTGCAGACGTCCATCGGCATCAAAAATTTGCTGCCGATCGGATCCACCAGCTTGGCGACTTTGTTTTGATTCTTCGGACGGTCACCGGTGTCCGGAAGGTGCGTAAATCCGATCTCCGCGCCTTCCCGATGCAGATGCTCTGCAATCGACCATGCGATCGATCGATCGTTGGCGACGCCAAGGACGATGCCCTTTTTTCCTTGAAATAAACCCATTTGTCGTCTCTGCTTCTGAAACTGGATAGTGGACTATTTGTCGCCGGATTCGTCAGAATTCGGGACGCCATGCACATGCTGCAACACTCCAGAGTTCTCACGAACTCTGCTACACGCTTTTGAAAACCGCTCCGAAATTGCTGTCCCCAAGGCGGGGACCGAGTTCTCGGTATGATAGAGGCTGACTTTGTGTCAGAAAAGCGAGTAACGGGTTTCATCGCTCAGTTCTGCCGACATGCCGAAAAATGTCCGCCGACGGAGCGGCGGACCTACGTAGGCGAGCCGCTCCGTCGGCATTCAATGATCAGGCTGATCAGGTCAGTGTCTCCGAGTTGTTCAAACTTTGTAAATCGAATCCGCACTGCGTCCTGCCCGTTGCGGGCTGGCTGAATCTCCTGGCTTTCGCCCATGGCTGCGATGGCTCCGATGGTGACTTTTCCGGATGGAAAATAAAGAACCAAATCAACGCCGTCGGATCGCTTGGTGTGCAGCTCGGCGACCGGTTTGCCGCTCTTCGATTCTGTCCAGTTGATCTTGCTGCGGATTCCGTAGTCCACGTCGCATTTTTCCAGGTGCATTTCCACAACAGGCAACAGACGCTCCACTATCCGGATATCCCAGACTCCGCGACCGGTTGCCGGCACACCCTTCTTCATCAAGTGCCATTTGCGCCCGAGTTGTTTCCACGGCATCAGGTCTTCCGGATTTGTCGCTTCTGCCTTTGACAAAGTCAGATACGATTTCAGCGCCTGCTTCAGGAACTGGCGAAACGCGGGTGTATCGACCTCCGACTTGTTCCAGATCTTGACGGTCACTTCCTGCCATGCCGTTTTCAGGTTCCGCGTTTTCACTCGAGGGTCGCGACCGTAGGCCTGCACGTCCTCCATGTCGTCGAGCGGCTTTAAGCCCAGACTGGCGTCAAGTTCTTCGGTCGTAAATGCGTCCTTCCGGACTCGAAAACACAAGCACAACAGCCATTCAAAACCGCTGCGGGCATGCAGGAACCAGCCGAGTCCCTTGTCGGCACGGACCTCGACGGTGGCTCGATCTTTCCAGTTCGTTGGTGCGAGATCGGTCTCTTTCTCCAGCAGTTCGATCACATACTTCAACGCTTGTCCTTCCCACCGGCAGGGCTGGCCCGTGTATGCGATGCGATCCTGAGTGTGCCACTTGCAGCCATCGACTTCCCAGGGCAATTTCGCGGATCGACCGAGTTCTTCGATGCTGACATCACCCTTTTGCTTCGCGGCCACAGCGGCGGCGTCAAATGTCTCGATCGCACCGCGCGAGGATTCCGCGAGGACGGGTGCCAGGAGTTCGCCCGTCCAGGATCGCAGGCCGACCTGGCCCAGGTCGGCGTCATCTCCGCTCCGCACATCGACAACATTTACGTCCAACTCAGCGGCACGAGACTTTGGCATTCTGCGATTCGCGCGTTTCGCGTTGGCTTGAGGAAGTGCCTGTAAGGCGACAGCCGAATGCGGATCTGAGCCAGATCCGCCTACTGTGGCGTAGGCGACGACATCTTCCGGAGTTCCCTGGACGACGATCTGTCCGCCGCCGGCACCGGCTTCCGGGCCGAGGTCGATGATCCAGTCAGCGGTCTTGATTACGTCGAGATTGTGTTCGATCACAACGACCGTGTTGCCCTGTTCAACAAGGCTGTTGAGTACGCTCAGCAGTTTCAGGATGTCGTCAAAGTGCAGGCCGGTTGTGGGTTCATCGAGCAGATACAAAGTCCGGCCACGATTCGGGCGACACAATTCCGCCGCTAACTTGATGCGTTGAGCCTCACCGCCGCTGAGTGTGGGCGCAGACTGGCCAAGCGTCAGATATCCCAGACCAATGGCTGCCAGGGTCGCCAGCGGGCCGCGAATTTTGGGCACGTTGGAAAACAGTTCCAGGGCCTTACTGATCGACATTTCCAGCACATCGGCAATACTGCAGTCGTTGAACCTGACGGTCAGAGTTTCGGCATTGAACCGCCGACCCCGGCAAGTCGGGCATTCGACCCAGACATCCGGCAGGAAGTGCATTTCAATCTTCTGCTGACCCATGCCTTCGCAGTCTTCGCAGCGACCTCCTGCACGATTGAAGCTGAAACGTCCCGGGCGGTAGCCGCGTACTTTCGCTTCGGGCATCCGGCAGTACAGTTCACGGATTTCATCGAACATTCCGGTATACGTCGCAGGATTGGAGGCAGGCGTTGAGCCAATCGGATTCTGGTCGACCAGCACGATCTTGCTCAGATGTTCGACTCCCTTGAGTTCTCGAAATACTCCAGGAGCATCCGCGATGATGTTCAATCGCCGCGCTACCGCTCGAGCCAGCGTGTCCATAATCAGCGAACTCTTGCCCGAGCCGCTGACGCCCGTGATGCAGGTAAACGTCTTCAGCGGAATCCGCAGATCAACGTTCTGCAGGTTATGCTGCTGTGCTCCCAGGAGCTCGACCCAGTCATGTGATGGCCCTTCTCCCCCGAGATCGGGGGAGAAGGTGGCCGAAGGCCGGATGAGGGGGTTTGACACCGACTTGCCCTCTCCCCCTGAAATGGGGAGAGTGGATTCCATTCGTCTCACAGATGGCACCGGAATGCACCGCGTGCCACCCAGATACGCTCCTGTCATCGAAGCTTTGTTCTTCTTCAACTCCGCCGGTGTTCCCTGAGCCACAACGGTCCCGCCGAGCCGACCGGCACCAGGTCCAAAGTCATAGAGCCGATCCGCAGCGTTCAGAACTTCCCTGTCGTGTTCGACCAGCAGCACTGTGTTGCCAAGATCCCGCAGTCGCTTGAGCGCAATCAGCAATCGTCCGTTATCGCGGGGGTGCAGCCCGATTGTTGGTTCGTCCAGCACGTACAACACGCCGGTCAGCGATCGCCCGGCCTGACCTGCCAGGCGGATGCGCTGCGATTCGCCCCCGGACAGCGTCGGCATCGAACGATCCAGCGTCAGATAATCCAGCCCCACTTCGACAAGGAAATTCAGGCGATGAGTGGCCTCGTTGAGCAGATCGCCGGCAATCTTTTTTTCGTCTTTTGACAACTTCAGACCCAGCAGAAACGCGAGCGATTGAGACAGCGGCATGCGACACAACTGAGGCAGCGTGAGATTTCGCAGCCGCATGGCAGATGCTTCAGCCTCCAACCGGCTGCCGTGGCACCTGGTGCAGTCGCGCTGGCCTGCCATTTCGATCAAAGACTTGCGATGAGAAAATGACAACCGTGACGCCGCTTCAATAGCCGGATAAAGCCCCTTGTACTTGAAACGGAAAGTCCCGTAGCTCAGTCGCTCTGCCGACTGAGATTCCGATCGCTCACTCGAATCCATCTCAACCGTCGGCGTACCAGCACTCTTCCGTTTCCCTGATGTTTTCCTGTTCCCTGTCACCGCCACGTCACTTGTACCGGAGGGCTGACGCCCACCGCTCGCCGGAGCGACTTCAACCCAAGTGTTGTCATCGCCAAACAAAACAAGCCGCTGCAGCGGGGGACTCAGCAAATACCACGGCTGATCCAGCGGCAGACCAAATGTCGTCGAAATGGCGTCCAGCATCATGCGAAACGGGACATTGGTCCTTGGGCTTGGCCACGCTCCGATCGCCCCATCCAGCAGACTGCGTTCGGGACTGGTCACCAATAACGCCTGATTGGCACCGAATTCAGTTCCCAGGCCTTCGCATGCGTGACACCAGCCGAGCGGGCTGTTGAACGAAAACTTCTGCGGAGTCTGCCTTTCAAAAGAACGCTGACATTTGCTGCATGACAGATGGAGGCTGTATCGGTGTTGAGTCCATTGCGGCTCATCCGTTGTAACATCTGCGACCGCGACGTGAATGATGCCCTTGCCCAGATCCAACGCCGCTTCGATGGAATCGGCGATGCGACTTCGCTGTTTAGAATCCACAGAAATTCGATCCACAACCACTGCAACATTATGGGCCTGCTTATGATCGATCTCCGGCACTTCATCGATCCCATACGTCTTGCCATCGACGCGAACCCGAGCAAACCCGTTCGCCCGCAGGCGATCCCACACCCTCTTAAATGGTGTCGCTCGATCAACATCCATCGGAGCCAGCAACAGCAGCTTTGCACCTGCTCCGACCTTCATCACACTGTCAACGATCTGATCAGTCGTCTGCTGCACGGCTGGCACGTGGCATTCCGGACAATACATGTCGCCCAGACGCGCGAACAGAATGCGCAAATAGTCGTAGACCTCCGTCACCGTGCCGACTGTTGAACGTGGCGTGGATCCGACTGTCTTCTGTTCGATCGCAATTGCGGGACTTAAACCCTGAATACTCTCAACTCGCGGCTTTGGCATCTGCCCCAGAAACTGCCTTGCATAGGAGGACAGACTTTCAACATATCGCCGTTGGCCTTCGGCGTACAACGTGTCCATGGCCAGCGACGTCTTGCCGCTGCCGCTCGGACCACAGAAGACGCTCATTTGCTCACGCGGCACTTCAAGATCAATGCCCTGCAGATTGTGCTGCGCTGCACCCACGATCCGAATACTACTTGTTGCACTGAATGTAGGGTGGGACAAGCGGCTGCTAAGCCGCGCCGGCCCACCATCGCCAACCTGAACACTCGGTGGGCCAGCGCTTGCCGGCCTCGCTTGTCCCACCCTACTGCCCTTCTTCGTTCCACCATTTCGTTTGAAGCCCGGCAGTACTGTCCGCAGGGCGATCCCCGTATAAGATTCATCACACGCCGCAACTTCTTCCGGAGTCCCCTCGATCACAATCCGCCCGCCACCCGCACCGCCTTCGGGACCGATGTCAATGATCCAGTCTGAAGTCTTGATCACGTCGAGATTATGTTCAATCACGATGACCGTGTTGCCAGCCTCGACGAATCCCTGCAGCACCTCGATGAGCTTCTTCACGTCGGCAAAATGCAGGCCCGTCGTCGGCTCATCCAGCAGGTAGAGAGTCCGTCCCGTTGATCGTTTTCCCAGCTCTCGCGCCAGTTTCACGCGTTGGGCTTCCCCGCCGGACAATGTCGGTGACGCCTGACCCAGTTGCATGTAATCCAGACCCACGTCGCACAGCGTTTGGAGCATGCGATGGATTTTCGGAAAGCTCTCGAACAACTTCAGGGCTTCGCCGATATCCAGATCCAGGACGTCCGCAATACTGTGATCGCGGAACTTAACCTCCAATGTTTCATGATTGAACCGCCGTCCTTCGCAAACATTGCATGGAATCCAGATGTCCGCCAAAAAATCCATGTTCAACTTCGTCGCGCCATGTCCTTCGCAGGCTTCGCAGCGACCGTCGGCGACGTTAAAGCTGAAACGCCCCTCTTTGTAGCCGCGCATCTTTGACTGCGGCAATTGCGTGAACAGCTTGCGGATCTCGTCGAAGACTTTGACGTACGTCGCAGGATTCGACCGCGGCGTGCGACCGATCGGCGACTGATCGATGTCAATCCCCTTGTCGATGAGTTCCAGACCGTCGATGTGTTTGTGCTGCCCGGGATCCCCGACGCCTTTGTTGATATCGCGGTTCACGACCTGCCACAGGATATCATTGACGACGGAACTCTTGCCCGAACCGCTCACACCCGTCACGCTGATCAAACGTCCGAGCGGAAAATGAACCGTCACGTCCTTGAGATTGTTGTGCGTTGCTTTGTGGACAACGATTGAGCCACGATCCGGGTTACGTCGCAGTTTTGGGATCTCAATCTTCTGACGCCCCGACAGAAACGCACCCGTCACACTGCGTTCGCTCTTCAGTACATCCTCAACCGTTCCTTCGACAACAACTTCGCCGCCCAGAACTCCCGGGCCCGGCCCGAAATCGACGACATGGTCTGCGGCTCGCATGGTTTCTTCGTCGTGCTCGACGACGATCACCGTGTTGCCCTGATCCCGCAATCGCTGCAGGCTTTCCAGCAGCATCGTGTTGTCCCGTGGATGCAGTCCGATTGACGGTTCGTCCAGAATATAGACGACTCCCACCAGCCCGCACCCGATTTGTCCCGCGAGGCGAATCCGCTGCGATTCACCCCCCGAAAGCGTCGGTGCCGAGCGATCAAGCGACAGATAGTTCAACCCACACTGGAGCAGGAATCCCAGCCGTCCACGGATTTCCTTCAACGCTTCTTCCGCGATCAATTGTTGAGTCGCATCGAGCTTCAGTGAATCAAAGAACTCCGCGCATTCTTCAATCGACAGTGCGCAAACCTGTGGCAGGGATAATTCCGTAGAACGGCGAGCGGTTGGGCGTAAGCCCTCCGTGTTTGCAATTCCTTTCGACTGAGTCGTTCGCGATGACGTTTGACACGGAGGGCTGACGCCCTGCCGCTCGCCGATCCGCGCCGCAAATCGCTTGCTCGTCGTGCGGAGCCGGACGTTGCGTGCCTGACGATTCAATCGTTCGCCGTGGCATGACGGACATGCGGCGACTTCCATGTACTTTTCGAGCTGCCGACGTCGCATTGGATTCTTGGCGGTGCGATAACTTTCCAGCAGGCGATTCGCCCAGCCTTCCCACTTGCCGCCGTGCTTCCAGGCGCCGGCCCGAGTTTTCCACGTGAACGTAACATGTCTTTCGCCGGTCCCGTAGAGCCATAATTGCTTCGCGGCCTCGGGAATTTCATTCCACTTCATCTTGAGCAGGGAGTCAACCGGCAGGCCGCAGTCCTGTTCGATCGCATTCGCAGCCCCGACAAGCAAGTGCCGCGGCCACCGTCCGATCTTCGTCCATGCGGGCATCAGCAGCATGGCACCCTTCTGAATCGATTTACTCTCATCGGCCACGAGATGATGCATCGGAAACCCGTGCCGCATGCCGAGACCATTGCAGTCCAGACACATCCCGAGCGGGCTGTTGAAGCTGAACAGCTGCGGACTCGGCGGATCGTAGCTCATCCCGCTTTCCGCACATGCATAGTCCGCGCTGTAGAGACGATCCGTTTGCCGTAGGGTGGGACCAGCGGCTGACAAGCCGCGCCGGCCCACCGATTCTGCGTCCATGTCATTGGTTGATTCTGCGTCTATGTCGATGGTCGATTCTGCCACCATGTCTGGTTCAGCGGTGGGCCGTCGTCGCTTCGCTCCTTGTCCCACCCTACGTTCAGCGGCGGGCATCGCAGTTGTACTCGACGGCTGACGCCCGCCGCTCGTCGAATCATCAACACTGCAGATCAACCGCCCATCCGCCAGCTTCAATGCCTGCTCAACCGCCTCGGCCACGCGCGTCCGCTGGCTTGCACTGGCAACCAGTCGATCGATCACAACTTCAATGTTGTGTTTATGATGTTTGCGAAGCGTCGGAGCGTCGCTGATGTTTACGATCTCGCCATCAATCCTCGCTCTGAGATAGCCGCGTTTCAGGAGGTCTTCGAACAGATCGCGAAACTCCCCCTTCTGATTCTGCACAATGGGTGCGAGAATCTGATATTTGGTCCCGGCAGGCTGATTCAGCAGACTGTCAATAATCTGATCGGTTGATTGCGCTTTAATCGGCTTGCCCGAGACGTAGCAATACCCCTGACCCACTCGAGCGTAGAGCACGCGCAGAAAGTCAAAGATCTCCGTGATCGTACCGACTGTGCTGCGTGGGTTCCGGCTGGTGGATTTCTGCTGAATGGAAATCGACGGTGCCAGCCCTGAGATGGAATCCACATCCGGTTTCGGCATCTGTCCCAGAAACTGCCGCGCGTACGTCGACAGCGATTCCACGTACCGTCGTTGTCCTTCGGCATACAGCGTATCAAACGCGAGCGAACTCTTGCCCGAACCGCTGACACCGGTCATCACAATCAATTTATTGCGAGGCAGCGACAGGCTGATATTGCGAAGATTATGCTCCCGCGCTCCTCGAATCACGATATCCGAACTTGCCATGAAACTCTGTGCGCCAACAAAATGCTGTGAATTGTTTCGACTGTGTCATGTGTCGCCACCCTCGCGTCGCCACTCGCGCATTGTAGACGACTCGTCGAAAGTTGCCCGCCTCGGGGAATGAACCGCTGGAAGCGAGTACGAAATAAGAATGCTTGATGAATTCCTGGCGTGGGCTTCGCCCGCAACCCAATCAACCCAATCAAATCACAGTCGCCGCGTCCTGTGGCGAAGGTTTTGCTAAGTCGGGCCGAACGGCGTTGTTGTGTTTCGGCCCAAAGGGCCAGCAGTTCAGATAGCCTGGCCCAGCGGGCCAGGGAAATCGCCACCAAACCAACGTCCAGGCCCAACGGGTCGGCAGTTCATCTCCAGTGCATGCCGAATGGCCGGCCCGTTGGGGATGCAATCGTCAGTGAAATCTGTAGAATTTTTCATGTGCGA
>CAMAVB010000039.1 GCA_945861465.1 Candidatus Kuenenia stuttgartensis | reverse complement strand
TTGTTTCGGGTGATTGACTGGATTCTGCGACTGCCGTCGGCATTGGAGCAGGAATTTCTGAGAGAATTGCAAACCTACGAAAGGGCTCAACAAATGCCATACGTTACGAGCGTTGAACGAATGGGTATCCAAAAGGGCATCGAACAGGGCATCGAACAGGGCATCGAGCAGGGCATCGAACAGGGCATCGAGCAGGGCATCAAGCAAGGAATCCGCCAGGGGGAAGGCATACTCTTGCTGCGGCTTATTGAATTGAAGTTTGGTGCTCCCGATGAAGCCGTGGTTCGTCAGGTTCGCGAAGCGGATGTCGATACACTGTTGCAATGGTCCGAACGAATCCTGACAGCGGCGACGCTGTCCGATATTTTTAGATGAGGCTCCTGTTTTCCGGTTCAAACCCAGCGTTAATGGCCGCAAAAAACGCAAAAAGACACAAAAAGGTTCTGGTCGCTGGTCCGGCGGAGTGATCGAGTTGGTCGATCGTTCCTTTTTGTGCATCTTTGTGTTTTTTGCGGCAATCCGTTCGTCGTTCCTGATACGGGTTGCAGGGTGCGTGTTGCACGTTGCAGGTTACTGAATCTCCCGAACCTGCAACTCGCAACCTGCAACTTCCTGTATTCAACCTGCAACTTCCCCTCCCCATCTTGCTGACACATATTGACTTGCTGAAATTATTTGCCAACCTGATCGCTGGTATTCTGGTCATGCCGCTTGTGGTGAGCTACCACGTCGCGTCCCGGCTGGTGACATCTGAGCGAATCTTCCCCGGCTTCTCGCAGCTCGCCAGCCTGTGGCCGGGGATGATTGGCGCGTACCTGCGACGCGCATTTTACCGATGCGTTTTTCCTTCGTGTTCAGCTGACTGCTGGATTTCATTTGGAACGGTCTTCTCACATTGTTCGGCGAATGTGGGTCGGCGCTCTTATGTCGGCATCGGGTGTATGCTCGGCGATGTGACGCTCGAAGACGATGTGCTGCTCGGTTCGCATGTGTCCATCATCAACGGCAACCGCCAGCATGGGATCGAGCGTCTGGATATCCCGATTCGCGAGCAGCCGGGGGAATATCCTCGCGTGACGATCGGCTGTGACACATGGATCGGCGATCGATCGATCGTGATGGCGGATGTGGGGAAGCACTGCGTGATCGGTGCGGGATCGGTGGTGACAAAACCGATTCCTGATTACGCCATCGCCTTTGGCAATCCGGCCAGGATTGTTCGGTATCGCACGGAAACCGCAGAGGGCAGCTTGAACGATCAATGAGGTGCTGTGGATGTCCGTTAAGCCGCGAATGGTTGAAAGTGGTAGCAGACAGGGGGTGGTGCGGACGAATCGCATTAGGAACCACGGAATACACGAAATACACAGAAAAAGTACGATCGCAAAGAGCTTCATTGAACTGACGCTCGGGAATCGACTGCCCAGTTTCTTGCGGCGATCCTTCCGTGTATTCCGTGTATTCCGTGGTAAAAAAGCCGCGATTTTGCTCCTTGAATTCTGAGTTTGCCATTCAGTTCAATGGGAGTTGAAAAGTTCGCTAAATGTCACAGAAGGATTGTCGGTGGCGTCGTTTTCTGGCCCCCGATTCACTTGGCGTTGAATTGCATGGGGAACCACGAAATACACGAAATACACGAAATACACGAAAAAATTCAACGGCCCGCTGCAAAGCTAAGCTGCGGAATTCGCGCGTCCGCCACCGTCAATGCGACGTTTTAGAAGCGAAAACGTTCGGGGCAAAAAAATGCATGGGCAGAAAAATAGCAGCCATTTTTTGCCCAACATTTTTTTGCCCATAATGTTGAGGCCAGACGATACATCTTAGCCCAGCGGCGGATCGTTGAAAAAATTGCCATCCACAAGAGCGAACTGCCGGCCCGTTGGGGCTGAAAGGTGGTTTGTGGGCGTTTTGCCTGGTCCGCTGGACCAGGCTAATGGAACGGCTGGCCCGTTGGGCCGAAACACAACTTTTGCATCTTCCATCGATATTCGGGATTCAAATGTAGATGTGCGGGATTGCGGGAATACTGAAATCAGCTTCTGATCAGCCGATCGCGAGGACTGAACTCAAGGCGATGGGAGATGCGATCAGTCATCGGGGCCCGGACGCTGAAGGTTTTTGGAGCGAACCTGGTATCGGACTGGTTCATCGGCGATTGTCCATCATCGATCTGGCCGACGGCATTCAGCCGATGGCGAACGAAGATGATTCGATTCACGTCGTGTTTAACGGTGAGATCTATAATTACCATGAACTCCAGCGCAGGCTGAAACAACAGGGACACCGCTTTCGGACGTCTTCCGACACCGAAGTGCTGGTTCATCTGTACGAAGAGCACGGCGATGCACTCGTCGATCACCTGCGGGGCATGTTTGCTTTTGCGATCTGGGATGCGAAAAAACGGCGTCTGCTGCTGGCGAGGGATCGCGTTGGATTAAAGCCACTGTACTTCTACCGGGATGCAAATCAGCTGATCTTCGGTTCTGAAATCAAGGCGATCCTGGCCTGTCCCGGGTTGAAACTGGAGATTGATCCTTTTGCTGTCGAAGACTATTTGACCTATGGGTTCATTCCCGGTGAGCGTTCCATTTTTCGAAACATCCGCAAACTATTACCCGGACATATTCTGTCGATCGATCCGCAGAAAAAGGATGCGGAGCCGAAACAGTACTGGAAACTGAATGTTCGTGAAGACAACAGTCGTTCTCTGGAGGATTGGCTGGAAGTACTGAATGCGAAATTCACTGAAACGGTTGATGCACATCGGATTGCCGATGTGCCGGTCGGGGCATTTCTGAGCGGCGGGATCGATTCCAGTGCGATTGTGGCTCAACTGGCATGCAACGGCGAACAACTGCAGACGTTTTCGATTGGTTTTGACGAAGCCGGATTCAGCGAACTGCCGTACGCGCGGGCGGTGGCTCAGAAGTATGGAACAAAACATGTCGAAGAAATCGTCACGCCTGCGGCCGTTGAGTCACTGGACGATCTTGTAAAGTACTATGACGAACCGTTTGCAGACTCTTCGGCCGTCCCCACGATGCACGTGTCGCGACTGGCCAGCCAATCGGTCAAGGTCGTGCTGTCCGGCGATGGCGGCGATGAAGCTTTTGGCGGTTACGCGCGGTACGCTCACGATGTGAAGGAAGCTCGGCTGCGGGCGATGATTCCGTCGTTCATGCGGCATTCGCTGGTGAAACATGCGGCGAGGTTCTGGCCGAAAGCGGACTGGCTGCCGCGTGCATTGCGAGCCAAATCAACGCTCACGAATCTCTCCCTTGAACCTCCGACTGCTTATGCGAACACAATGTCGCTGTGTCGGCAACCGTTACGTCAGCAGTTGCTGTCCCAGCATTTGCGAACAACTTTGATCGGATATCGGCCGGAGCTGATCATCGAACGCAGTTACCCAGTTGGCACCGATGCCCTGAGTGCGATGACACAGTGCGATACGGCTGTCGTGCTGCCGGATGATTTTTTAACCAAGGTGGATCGCGCCAGTATGTCGGTGGGTTTGGAAGTCCGCCCGCCCTTAGTGGATCACGAATTTCTGGAGCTGGCGGCGAGCATTCCTTCGCAGTGGAAAATCCGCGACGGACAAACAAAATGGATCTTCAAGCAGCTTGTCGCCGATCGAATGCCGGACGGGCTGCTGAATCGCCCGAAACAGGGATTTGAAATTCCAGTGGATCAATGGCTACGGACATCGTTGCGTGACCAGGTCGAAGAATTGGTACTAACTCCTGGCAGCCGGATTTCGGAGTTTATTGATCAAGGCACCGCGACGGGACTGTATCGGGCTCATCTGCGGAAGACGGGGCGACATGGCAACGTGTTGTGGTCGCTGTTGATTCTCGGTCGCTGGCTGGAAGAATATCAGGGATCGAGAACAGTGGGTAGTGGGTAGTGGGTAGTGGGTAGTGGGCGAAGCTAGCGCCAGAATTAATTGGTTCGTGATTTCCATGTTTCTCGTGGACCAGGATTTTGAATTCCATTTTTCCACGTAAAAACACCTCAGGCCCGAAAGCTTGAAACAGCTTTTGACCACGGATCTTTAGAATTTCACAGGTCAACCTGATGTGACGCATCCGCACCGTTTGTACCCGGCTTCCTGGTCCCAGCAGTGAAAGTCGTTTTCCGAGAATAGTGACTGACACGTGACGTTCTTGGTTGGTCTTTGGCCATACGTGTCTGCAATAATTCCAATCCGTTTTGGGAATCCCCGGGAAGATGACAGACGCTGCTCGTGCGAAGCGACCTTTTTGCGTTGTCTCGATAGCAGCGGCAGTCTCCTTTTCGGCATTTCGAGTGGTTTCAACCCTTTTTTTCTCCGCGCGAGTCTGGGCTCCGAATTCTGACGAATCCGGCAACTCTGAAATCTGACGAATCCGGCTACGTTCCACTTGCGACCGCGCGGATATCACAAATCCAGTGATCTCAATTTCTTAATACTTCGCCAACTGCGTAAGTGCCTCAAATTTACAAGACTGAACTTCAAACGTGCGAATGCTTAAACCCGATATCTACGTGGAACGTGTTGTCGATGTGTCGGCTCAGTATCTTCAGAGTCGTGGACTGAATGGTTTGCTTCTGGATATGGACGGCACTCTAAAGAACTTTCACGACACCGACGTAGCAACCCACGTCATGGACTGGATGAATGATCTCCGCCATTCCGGCATTCAGCTGTGTCTGTTATCCAATGGCAGGTCGAAAAGAATCGGTCAGCTCGCGGCCGGTTTGAATGTGCCGTTTGTCGCGGAAGCTCTGAAGCCGTTCCCGTTCGGTTGCCGGAAAGCGATCCAGAGGCTGGGGCTGGCAAAGCAAGAAGTGGCCATCGCTGGCGATCAAATCTTTGCGGATCACCTGGCTGGTCGGCTTGCCGGTTTGTTCACAATTCTGGTGCGACCGACCAGTTGGGAAGAGCCATGGTTCACGCGGCTTAAACGACCGCTGGAATCGGTGATTACAAAACGACTCAGCTTTGCCGTTTTGTCGTGTGAAGATCGTACGGTGGCTGACCCTGTTTCCAAGAATCCCATAAAGTGAGTCGTGCCGTGTCGAAACCCGAATATCCCATTGACGCTCCCACCATCGCGCGGACGGGCTTTCTTTCCCGCGTACGTGCTTACATCGCCATTGCAAGACCGGACCATTGGTTCAAGAATGTGTTCATGCTGGCAGGCATCGTGCTGGCTTGGTTTTACCATCACGGGCATCTGGAATCGTTTGAACCGATGGCGGTGCTCTGGGCGCTGGTCAGCGTGTGTCTGGTCGCGTCCAGCAATTATGTGTTGAATGAAATTCTGGATGCGCCGAGTGATCGAAGCCATCCAGTCAAGCATCGGCGTCCAATTCCCTCCGGGCTGGTTTCGTTGCCCATTGCATATGCCGAATGGATACTCCTTGGAATCCTCGGGTTGGCTGTGGCGCTGCTGGTCAATCAGCCGTTCGCCATTGTCGCGGGGCTGCTCTGGATCATGGGAGTTGTCTACAACGTGCCGCCCGTGCGATCGAAAGAACTGCCTTATGTGGATGTCGTAAGTGAATCGGTCAACAACCCGTTGCGGCTGGCGATGGGCTGGTTCGTTGTCAGCACCAGCGTCATCCCCCCCGTGTCACTGATTGCCTCCTACTGGATGGTGGGCGCGTTCTTTATGGCCAGCAAACGCTTCGCCGAATACCGCTCGATTGGCGACAAGCAGCAGGCAGCAGCTTATCGTAGTTCGTTCAAGTTCTACGATGAAGACCGTCTGCTGGTCAGCATGTTCTTTTACGTCTCGGCCGCCGCGCTGCTGCTGGGTGTTTTCATCATTCGCTACCACCTGGAACTAATTCTCTCAGTGCCCCTGATTGCCGGGTTCTTTGCCTATTACCTGCACATTGCTCTCAAGAAGAACAGTTGTGTGCAAAACCCGGAACGGCTGTACCGCGAGACGGGTTTGATGATTTACCTTGTGGTTTGTGTGGCGGCTTTCCTCGGATTGATGTTTGTGGACATTCCCGTGCTGTACGACGTGTTCAACGTGCAACCTTCCAGTGTTCCAGCTCTGTGGAAGCTCTGATTGTCCCCCCTCCCCCGTTCCGGGGGAGAGGGTGATCCTGCGTCTGAGCCACGAATGTGGCGGCAGGTTGTAGCCACGGGCGTGAGCCCGTGGTGAGAGAGATACAGGCGATTTTCAGTCCTGAAAGGACGACATGGGACAACCCAGTCGCAATTGCTGTCGTCCCTTCGGGACTTCCGATGCTCCATCATTTATCACCACGGGCTCTCGCCCGTGGCTACATCCTGTCGTCCCTCCGGGACTGAATCACATTCCGGAAAATCACGTGTGTCAGAACTGACTAAAACTTCGCCCAACGGCCTGGCATCGGGTCCCGAGCGAAAGCGCGATGCTGCGCAAGTCAAGGGAATTATGAAGCTTCATCCGCTCCTGCTGATTTTGATTCTGGGACTGATTCCTCGTCTGGCGTTACTCGTGTTTTTTCACGATTTGCCGATCCGCATTTCCGACGCATTGGACTATGACCAACTGGGCACATCACTCGCTGAAACCGGATCGTATGCGAGTGCGGATGGTGTACCGACATCTCTGCGGCCTCCGTTTTATCCAGTGATGGTCGCGGGGCTTTATCGCATGTTCGGGGCTCATAACCTGCTGGCGGTCCACATTTTTCAGATCGTGCTAAGTTTGCTGACGACCGTGATCGTGTACAAGACGGGAGTGGAGATTTATTGTCGGCGTGTCGGAGTGGTTGCCGCCGCGATCATCTGCTTCTATCCAACGCTGCTGGGCTTCAATCATCAGATTCTCAGCGAAGTGTTGTTCACGTTTTTTCAAAGCGTGATTGTGTTACTGACGACACTGGTGATCAAGCGGAATTTGCTGACTCGACTGGTGATGCTCGGCATCGTCCTTGGCCTTGGTGCGCTGACACGCAGCATACTCTGGCTGTTTACGCCGTTACTGGCCGCCTACATGTTTCTCGCTTGCGGTCCAGGCCTTTGGAATCGATTCCGGTGTGCCGCGATTCCCATGACTTGTTTTCTACTGACGATTGCTCCGTGGGTTTACCGAAATTCAAAGGTGCAGGAGACGCTCACTTTTATCGATGTGATGGGCGGTCGCAATGTGATGATGGGCAACTATGAATTCACGCCGATGGAACGATCCTGGGCTACCGTCACCGACGTCACTGGTGATCGGGTCTGGCATCGCGTGCTCGCTGCGGCTAATCCTGGCTATCGAGATCTGACGCAGGGACAGATTGACAAACTTGCGATGAAGTATGGGATTCGTTTTGCCCTGTCACACCCAGGATTGTCATTGCGGCGGAGTCTGATCAAATTCTTTAACTTCTGGCAGCTTGAACGTGAACTCATTGCCGGATCGATGGCCGGTTACTTTGGCCCACTTTCCAAACCGACAATCCTGACAACAGCCATTCTGATTTGCGGTGCTTATGTCACCGTGATCTTCGGTGCGATATTCGGAGCAATTCTGGTTCCCCCGACAGACGTCCGTGTGCGGTGGATGCTGGTCCTCACCATCGCATTTCCCTGTTTGCTTCACTCGATTGCGTTCGCGCATTCGCGGTATCATCTTCCGCTCATCCCCATCCTTGCGATTTACGCCGCAGCTGCAGCGACGTCGTGGCGCGACGTACGTCGGCATCGCCTGTTCCCGCTGGCGGCAGGCGTTTGTCTGATTCTCTTGCTGAGCTGGGTGCGTGAGTTCGTGATGGTGGATATGGTTCACTTTCGTTGATTGTCACCATCTCGTTACTGGGCTCCGCCCAGTAACGCAGTGTCATGCAGGCTCTGCCTGCAACGCCTGGGGCGGTAGGCAGTCATAATTGCCCGCATTCGAGGCAGAGCCTCGAAGACAGTGCGTTCCAGGGCTGGAGCCCTGGAACGAGTGTTGTTTGCAGGTTGGTGCGATTCCTCAACTCGCAACGTGCAACCTGCAACTTTTTTTGACGTTAATTTGATTCCCCTGGGTTGAATTTTATGCCGGGCATTTGTGGTTCTTTCAGTGATATTCCCCGGATGGACGCGCGCGAAGTCGTCGATAGGATGTTGCGCGCGATGGATCATACTGTCGGAGGTCGCCGTCAGCAGCACCACGAACCGGCGAAGTCAATCGCCATGGGGCGGATGGCACCTGACTATGCAGTTTCATCGGCTGAACCGTTCGTGCTGCCGGAACGGGAAATGATCGCCGTCATGGACGGTGAGTTGTATGACGTCGCCAGACATCGTCGCGATCTTGAAGGGAAGGGCTGCAGATTTGACGGCGACAGTGACACAGAAGTTGTGGTGCGCGGATATCGAGCGGAGGGGATTCCATTCTTCCGGAAGCTGACAGGAAAATTCTCGTTCGCCATTTATGATGGCCCCCAGAACCGACTGCTGCTCGTCAACGACAAATTCGGAATGCGGCCTCTGTATTATTCCCTGGTCGGTGAACGCTTTCTGTTTGCAAGCGAGATCAAGTCACTGCTGGTGGATGAAGAGGTTTCGCGCAAGCCCAGCGAACGCGGAATCGCACAGTTTTTCGCCTTTGGCCAGTTGTGGGGCGAAGACACGATGTACGCCTCCATCCGGGCATTACCTTCTTCTGCGTGCCTTGTCTGGGACTGCAATTCGCGGAAATTGCACATCGAAAAATACTGGCAGCTTCAGGAGCCGGTTCAGGAGCTGACCAAAGATCCAGGTGCGGCGATGGATCGATTGGATGCAGCCTTCAAACGTGCGGTCGATGTTCGTACTGCCGGTGCCGAGCACCTCGGTCTGGCGCTTTCAGGGGGCCTGGACGCCCGAACGATTCTGGGTGTGATTGATCATCAAAAAGTCAAGTTGGATTGCTTCACGATCGGCATGCCGGGGAATCGCGACTCCCGATCCGCACGGCAACTGGCGGCGATTGCCGGATACCAGCTCTATGAACACTTCCTGAATGAGGATTTTCTGTCGGAATTCGAAAGGCATCTGAACCGGATGGTGCAACTGACCGACGGACACTATCTGTCTCAGTGCATTGTGATGCCGAGTTTTGAAATGTACCGTGATCATGGCATCAAAACTCTGCTGCGCGGCCATGCCGGTGAGTTGATGCATATGCACAAGGCCTACAATTTTTCTCTGACGCCGGATGTGCTGAATCTGTCGGGGAGTCAGGAATTGAACGGCTGGCTCTTCGGTCGATTGCGGGCGTATATGCTGAAAGCCGTTGATCAGCCGTTGTTCGAATTTGCTGATGCTCAGGAGATCGATGAACTTGCCCGTCAGTCTTTGACGGACTCGCTCAGCGAGACCTCAGGCTGGAACTCGGTGATCAATCGGATCAGTCATTTGTTTATTTCGCAACGCACTCGGCGCGAAACGGCGATGTCGCTGGTGAAGTTCGGGTCCGTTGTGGAAACTCGACTACCGTACGTTGATCAGGACGTCATCGAATCGATTCTGGCATTGCCGGCGGAATCCAGGCTGGGTGAGAGCATTCAGACGGCCATTCTCCGCAAACGGTGCCCGGCGATGATGCAACCGGTGAATACGAACACCGGGGCACCTGTAGGATCGGGAAAACTAACGCGGACTGTTCAGTCTTTCAAAATGCGAGTTTTTTCAAAACTCGGGGTTCCTGGTTATCAGCCCTACGAGCGCCTGGGCTTGTGGCTGCGACGCGAATTGCAGCCGCTGGTCCGCACGCTGCTGTTGGATGCGCGCTGTCTGGACCGCGGAGTTTTCCGAGGAGCAACCGTGCGACGCGTTGTGGAACAGCATATGTCAGGCGAGCAGAACCATACGTATCTCTTACTCGCGATGATGATTTTTGAATCAGGCCAGCGGCAATTTGCCGACTAGGTTGGGAAGACAAAGTTGCAAAGTTGCAAGTTGCAAAGTTGCGACTCCGTGATTAATCAACCTGCAACCTGCAACCTGCAACTTTGCGATTCCGTGATTTTTCAACATGCAACCGCTGAAAAAAAAAATTTGCCAGCTTGTTCTCGGACTTCCCGTAGGAGGAACCGAGGTCCTTGCGTGCCGTCTCGGGCAGCGATTGCGGGGTGAGTTTGACTTTCTGTTCGTGTGCCTGGATGAAATCGGGAGTCTGGGTGAATCTCTCCGGGAAGATGGGTTCAGTGTTGTTTCACTGAAGCGGCAGCCAGGCATCGATTGGCGGTGCAGCCTGAGACTATCGCGTTTGATCAGGCAGGAAAAAGTCGATGCGGTCCACGCCCACCAGTACACACCGTTTTTTTACGGCATGACTGCCCGGCTGTTTGGTAGTCGCGTGCCCGTCCTGTTTACTGAACATGGTCGGTTTCTTCCGGACTTTCCGCGACGCAAGCGCATGATCTTCAATCGTTGTTTCCTGCGTCAGAAAGACCGCTGCGTTGGTGTCGGCAACGCCGTGCGCCAAGCGCTGATTCAGAACGAGGGAATTCCCGAATCACGAGTTGGCGTAATTTACAACGGCATTGATATGTCTCCGTATAAAAACGGACATCAAGGCGCTGATCGGGCGCAGGTGCGGGCTGAACTTGGACTGAACGACGAAGATTTTGTGGTGGCTCAGGTGGCCCGGCTGGATTACCTCAAGGACCATCTCACGGCAATTCGGGCGATCGAGCGAGTGGCGCGGGAATGTGATCGCGTGCGGCTGCTCCTTGTCGGGGATGGACCGGAGCGCGCAGCGATTGAGGCAGAAATTCAGAAGAGAGGCGTTTCCTCACAGGTGCGCCTGCTAGGGATCCGCAGCGATGTTTCCCGCGTCCTGGCCGCATCTGACGCATTCCTGTTGACCAGCATCAGCGAAGGAATTCCGCTGACGATTATTGAAGCGATGTGTGCCGGGCTGCCGGTGGTTTCGACAAGGGTCGGCGGGATTCCTGAAATCGTGGAGGACGAAGTGACAGCGCTGCTGGCGACTGCTGGTGACGACGAAGGACTGGCCGACCGATTGTTGCGTCTGTCAGCGGACCCACAGCTTCGGGAAGAAATGGGGAAGCGTGGCCGAGTGCATGCCATTTCACATTTTTCGGAAGACCGGATGCACAGCGAATACGCAGCTCTGTATCGCGAGATGCTGACGAAGTAAGAAACCGTCTGTAAACAGCGTCCCTTGAGTAGTCCATTGTTAGGGCGTTTCAAAAAGAAGTGACGACCACGAAACACACGAAAAGCACTAAAAAAACAACAGCCCGCTGCAAAGCTAAGCTGAGGAATTCGCGCGTACTCCACCGTCAATACGACGTTTTAGGAGCGAGGACGTTCGGGGCAGAAAAATGCATGGGCAGAAAAATAGCAGCCATTTTTTTGCCCAACATCTTTTTGCCCATAATGTTGAGGCCCGACGATAAATCTTAGCCCGGCGGCGGATCGTTGAAAACAAGAGGTGCCGTCAAGAGTGTTTTAAAGCGGGGGTTTGGGTTGACGCCCCCGCCGGATCTTTCGTGGTCAAAAACTAAGTCTCCTTTTGCGCTCTTTGCGATCTCTTGCGGCCATTGATGACTCAAAAAATACGTCACGGAGCAGCAGGTTTTAGCCGCAAAGGAACGCAAAGATCGCAAAACTGTCGCCGGAAATTGACTGCCTGATTTCAATCGCTTTATTCGACCACGGATTGCGAGGATGAGTCGCAGTGAGTTCATCTGTGAAATCCGCGAAATCCGTGGTTAAGAATTCTTTCACGCACTTCACTTCTGGGTTGCGGGCCAGGCTCGCGCTGGGTATTTCGTGGTTACCCTGCCTTCTTTTCGCTCACTGCCTGCAACGCAGGCATTTGTGCTCCACCCCTCCATGCTTTTCTTTTGGGTTCTCGTCCGCTGATGCCGAACCAGATCATGAATGCGACAGATCATCCCAAAGATCCCGAGGTTCAACCCATTGAGATCGTTGTGTACAACGGTCGCGAACTGGACAAGTGGATTGACATGGCTTCGGCTGATCTGGAGGCCGTACGTCATCCGGACCATGATCTGCGGTGGCTGCGCGTACTCGCGCGATCGATGAGTCACCGACCGTACCTGATTCAAGCAGTCTGCCAGGCACGAACAGTGGGATTGCTGCCGCTGGCGTTTGTTCAGAGTTTCCTCTTTGGCCGGTTTCTAGTCAGCCTTCCGTACGTAAATTCCGCAGGGGTGCAAACTCTGAATGCTGACGTCGGTTCCCGCCTGGTCGAGGCGGCAGCCCGGCTGACGGATGAACTGGATTGTCGGTTTCTGGAGCTGCGACATGAGGAACCAGTCACCGCTGCGTGTTTGACCGAACAGATGACCGCGAAAGTGCACATGCGATTAAGACTGCCCGCAACGGTCGATGAACTGAGGGATGGCCTGAAGTCAAAGGTCCGCAGTCAGGTAAAAAAGGGTGAAGCTCAGGGGTTCGAGGTGCGGTGGGGACGCGAGGAGCTGCTGCCGGATTTCTATGAACTGTTCGTCCGCCGGATGCGCGATCTTGGAACTCCGGTTTATGGTCGCGGACTGTTTCGGTCAATTCTTCAGGAGTTTCCCAGCGAGGCCGAGATTTGCTGCATCCGGTCCGGGAAAACTCCCGTGGCTGCTGCGTTGCTGATTCATGGAGCCGGGCTGACTGAAGTTCCGAGCGCCAGTTCCCTGTCGCAATACAATCCGCTGAACGTCAATATGTTTATGTACTGGCAACTTCTGGCAAGGGCCGTAGAACGCGGACAGGAAACCTTTGATTTTGGACGTGCGACGCGGGACGGGAACACTTTCAGCTTTAAGAAACAATGGGGTGCCGAGCCATCTCAGGCCGTTTGGCAGTATTATGTCCGGAAAGGAACCTGCGGAGACATGCGACCCACGGGGAAAAAGACGCAGGCGATGATCCGTGTCTGGCAGCACCTGCCGCTGGTGATCACTCGTCTGATTGGCCCGTATATTGTTCGCGGTATTCCATAAACATGGACACTCTCATCGACGACGACGGCACAATGGAAGGCCGACTGATTCAAAGTCGGGAGTCTTCCTTGTCGTCGCCGCAGGGTGTCTCGCTCCTGGTCTTTTCCGATGACTGGGGACGACACCCGTCGAGTTGCCAGCATCTGATTCGTCACCTTTTGCCTCGGATTCCGACAGCCTGGGTCAACACCATTGGCATGCGCACGCCGACGTTTGATCTGGCCACAATTCGTCGAGCGGCTGAGAAGCTCAGACACTGGTCCGGCGCTGGGAGTGGCACGCTGACTTCGGTGCCCGAGAATCTCTCGGTGTGGAATCCACGGATGTGGCCGGCGTTTTCTGGCCCCGCTTCCCGCAGGCTGAATCGCTTTCTGCTGAACAGTCAGTTGCAACGGCGACTTGGAAGTCATGAAGGCCAGCGCGTCGCAGTCACGACGATTCCGATTGTTGCGGACCTGATGGGGCGATTGCCAGTCGATCGCTGGGTGTACTACTGCGTCGATGATTTTTCCCAATGGCCGGGTCTCGACCAGAAGACAATGGCGCAACTGGAGAAAACAGTCATTGAAAAGTCGGACTTTCTGATCGCGGCGGGGGAGACACTTCAGCAGCGGTTGCGTGAAAGTGGGAAACCGGTGCATTTGCTGACGCATGGCGTCGATCTGGAACATTGGGACAATCCGACGGCGCGCAAATCCAACGGGGTACGGCCATGGCAGTCATTCGAACATCCGCTCGTTGTGTTTTGGGGAGTGATTGACCGGCGGATGGATGTTGAGTTCCTGCGGCGGCTGGGCCAGGACCTTGAACGCGGCACGATTCTGCTGGTCGGTCCGCAGGCAGACCCGGATCCTGCGATCTTCGGATTGCCGCGCGTCCGGATTTTGCCGTCGATGGGCTATGAGGATCTGCCATCACTCGGGAACGATGCCGATGTGCTGGTCATGCCGTATGCCGATCTTCCGGTGACACGTGCCATGCAGCCATTGAAACTGCTGGAGTACCTGGCGAATCAGAAACCCGTTGTGGTCCGTGATCTTCCCGCGACCCGGCAGTGGGCTGATTGTCTCGATCTTGCTTCAGATCCGGTTCAGTTTTCACAGAGTGTGTTGCAGGGCATCTCCCATGGTCTCACTGAGGCACACCGCAAGTCACGCGGTCGTTTGCAAAACGAATCGTGGACTGCCAGAGCTTCTGAATTCGAACGGCTCCTGTTTGATTGGGGCCAAACAGGAATTGTTCAGACATGACACGTACCCAACAAACAGGCCGTGTTGTACTGCATGTCCGTGTTGTGACTGAAACGGGCGGAGGACCTGAAAAGACGATCCTGAATTCGCCTGCTCACCTCGAAAAACGTGGATACCGGGGAGTTTGTGCTTACCTTCATCCGCCGCATGATCCCGGATTTGCGGAAATTCAGAAACGCGCGCTGGCGTTGAATGTCAATTTGATCTCCGTGCCTGACCGGGGGCCATTGGATCTTCGAGTCGTCTGGCAACTGCTGAAACTCTGCCGGGCTGAGAAAGTCACAATCTGGCATGGCCACGACTACAAGAGCAATGCCATCGGATTGTTGATCCGCCTGTTCCACCGCATGCATCTGGTCACGACAGTTCACGGCTGGGTTCGGCATACCAAACGGACACCTTTGTATTATTGGATCGACCGGCTGAGTCTGCGGTTCTATAAGAAAATTGTGTGTGTCTCCGAAGATCTACTGCAGGCTTGCGTGGCAAGTGGTGTCCCGCCCGCGAAATGTCAACTGATTCTGAACGCAATAGACACGACAGTCTACGCGCCCTCCACCGATTGCAATTCGTCACGGGAACGGCTGGGAATTCCGGCAGATCGCTATCTGATTGGTTCAGTAGGCCGTCTGTCTGTGGAGAAGGGCTATAGTTTTCTGATCGACGCCGTTGATCGGCTGCTCAAGGAAGGCTATAACATTTCTCTCCTGATTATAGGCGAAGGGAATATTCGCGGCGACCTTGAGGCTCAGATTGAGCGTTTGGGCCTTCAGGACAGAATTCACCTGGCTGGCTATCAGTCGAACACGATCGAACTGTACCGTGCGATGGACCTGTTCGTGCTTGCGAGCCTGCGCGAAGGGCTGCCGAATGCGTTGCTGGAGGCAATGGCCATGGAAGTGCCGGTCGTCGTCACCAAAGTTGGCGGGATCCCGCAGGTCATTTGTGATCATGCGAACGGCTTGCTGGTCGAGCCGGGCGACGCTCAAGTCCTTGCCGATGCGATACGCGAGATGGTGGTTCATCGCGATCTTTCCTCAACGATGGCACGCCGGGCTCGAAAAACAGTCGAAGAAAACTACAGCTTTGACCGTCGCATGGACAAAATGGTTCAGGTGTACGCTGGCCTTGAAACCGACAGCCACGATAACGCCGGGACGGAACTGACCGCAACTGGCAGGGTGCCGTGAAAGAATTTCGAAATAGACCACGGCAACACGCCGGTCATGTGACAACGGTATTGACGGTCTTCTACGTCATTGTGCTATCGTATCTGACACTGGCACCTGATCCCTGGTGGATTTTCGGTTCGCCGGGACGATCGGCCGAACAGACGTTCGACAGCACATTGGCGGATTACGTGCAACATGCCATCGTATATTCGATGCTCGGCATACTACTGGCAGCGAGCAGTCGAGCGTCAAATCGGTCTCTGCCGCTGGCACTCCTTTTCGGGTTGTGCCACGCTGTCGGAACCGAATGTCTGCAGTACTGGATCCCGCCGCGATCCTGCAGCGCGGTGGATGGCCTCGCAAATTTAGTCGGCCTGGTTGTGGGCTGGTTTCTCGTCAGGGGTTTGGTGTCCGTCGGCTGCATGGCGCTGCGGAGCAGCAGTTGAGCGGGCGACAGGCTTCCGGGCGGAAATTCGCGTTGAGTCAAGGGTTCACTGCCTTTGTGATCTCGCGCGAAGACGAGTGGCTCATTCGTTTCACCGCGCGGGCAACGCCCCGCGCTTTGTATTTCAAATTTCAAATTTCAAATTTCAAATCTCAAATCTCAAATCTCAGGCACACGGAGTGTGCCTGGTACTTTGAATAATCAACGCCGAGATCACTACTCATGAGTACCACTGAACGTGTGATGCTTTACGCTGTCGCGTTGGTTGTGGGAGGCATGCTGGTGCTGGATCGCGGTGCCACCGACGCGACGTCCGCTAAGCCTGTGCTCCGTGAGCAGGTACTTCCGGCTCGGAAGCCGAGCATCGATCGGCCTGCTTCGGACTCCGCCAACCTCCCGTCTGAGAAACCCCTGCCTGAGTCAGTAGCACCGAAAACTGTGGAGTTGGAAACAACGCCGAGTGGAGCATCACCCCGGCACAATGCCATGGAGCCGATTGTCATTCAGGACACTTCTGGTCATCCCCGCATCGAATTGCTGGTCAACGATGACGGCCAGGCACAGCTGGTACTCAGGAGTAGTAACGGGGAGCCCGGCGTCATCCTGACGGTGGATGCAGACGGTGACAGTGTTGCAACGATCACGCATGGCGATCGGACGGGGAAACTCCTCGCAACACGAGACGGTAACCTCTCGCTGGCACTTACCGGCAGGCAATCTGGGTTTGAGGCGGTCGTTTCCGACGATGGCGGGTCCCAGTTGCTGCTGACAGGTCTGGAAAACGCGAAGACAGCGGTATCGGTCGCCCCGAATGGAGACGCCGAGGTACGCATCACAGGATCAAGATCGGCCACTGAGGCGATCATGCGCGTTCTGAATGATGGGCTGGGTCAGATCACTCTTCGTGGAAAAGATTTAGAGGATGGCCCCAATATGATGCGACTTGCAGACGGTGTGGCGATCCTGTCAACGCAACTCCCCGGAGGAAAACCAGGCGGCAGCATGATCACTTCTCCCGATGGAGCATCGGTGATTGCCGTGCAGAGCCCTGATGGGAAGAACTCGGCGTCCCTGCGTATGAACAGTGCCGGTCAGGCGAAGATTTCTGAAACCGAGCCCAGAAAACGATGATTCCGAATCACCTCCCACTTCACGGGCTGCTGCCAACACTTGCGTACGGTCTGGCAGCATTTCTGCTGATCGGCTGCGATCGCGGGGTGCCTCGACCGGAATTTGTCCGCAAGACCGAGTGGATGGATTCAGGCGTGTGGATGAAAGTTGATACGCATATTCATACCACGTTCTCGGACGGAGCTCATTCCGTCAGCGTGGTCGCTGCGAAAGCCCGCGAGTTCGGCTGCGATGCAATTGCAATCACAGACCACGGTGATCAGAATCTGAAGGGGGCTTCGCTCGAATACGCCGAAGCCATCGAAGTTGCCCGGCGTGAGCACCCCGAGTTGCTGATTCTGGCAGGTCTCGAGTGGAACGTTCCTCCGTGGAAAGGTGACACACATGCGACTGTCCTGATGCCAGGCGGGCCGGATGAGTTTCTGCAGCTGGCAGACTTCAAGTCGCAGTTTGACGATTTCAAACGGACGGAGCAAACGGAGCACCTCGCAGAACAGGCCATTCGCTGGCTGGAATCAGTCGAAACTGCGGACGATTCCAGACCGGTCGTCATCCTCAATCATCCTTCGCGAAAAACGGCTTCGGCCACCGAAGCGGGACAGCAATTCCAGACGATGCTCGACGACAGTGCCGTCACGATCGGCTTCGAGGGAGCGCCAGGGCATCAAAAGGGAAAACAACTGGGTGCCTACAAGGGCCCGGTCATGCCGA
Source organism: Candidatus Kuenenia stuttgartensis (assembly GCA_945861465.1). Taxonomy (GTDB): domain Bacteria; phylum Planctomycetota; class Planctomycetia; order Planctomycetales; family Planctomycetaceae; genus SXXK01. Next base: position 25,264 of record CAMAVB010000039.1, on the reverse strand, counting down.
TCGATCGCTGGGATCCGGTTGCCGCTGAGGTGGGTGGGATCTGGGACCAGCAACTTGGATCGGGCTCAGACGTGTGGGGCGCGTTGGCAACATCCGATTTCCATAACGAACGCGACGATTACTGGCCTGGCGAATTTTCAGAAACCTGGGTGTACGCCCCTGAACGAACTTCAGCTGGAGTCCTCTCAGCGCTGCGGGCGGGATCGTATTTCGGATCGCACTGCGGGATTGTGCGAGAGCTTGAAATTTCCGTCGCAGCGGATGGGCTGGAACGACCAGCGCGTGCCGGCGAATCAATCGTGGCAGAGGTCGATACTCCTCTGGAAATCGAGGTGTCCGGCACGGTTTCCGCAATTGGCGCATTCGGTCAGGAAGGACGCATCGACTCGATCGAGTTGATTGTCACCGATTCCTCTGGCACGAGAATCGTCACGCTCACAGGGCCGTATAAAGATCGGATCCAGGTCGAGCATGTGATGGGACTACCACGGGGAGGCATTGTGATTCGCGCTCGCGGACGACATGAGGTACTCAATGGGCCGGATCTGCTGTTCTACACAAATCCAGTCCGTGTAACCTCTCGCGAGACCGCTGAGTCCCCACGAACGCCGGGCGATACTTTTTGGACAAAACACCTCATCCGGCGAATCGTCGGCGGCAGCATTCTGATGCTTGCAACAATCGCGGCGCTTAGGTCTGTTTCGTCACGGTCGCCTGGAATCAAACTCGTATCACAGACTCTCAGTCGGTGGGAGCAACCCGCTTTCCTGAAGCTGCAGGTGCTGACAGCAGTCTATGTCATTGCTGTATGTGCAGTTGCAGTCGGGCTGGCTCTTGCAGCTGCGCACTCGACAACCGCGCCCCTGGATCAGCCGCTCGGCTGGAAGCCGCCGGTTGCGAGCATCGTTATTTGGACAACGACAATACTGATCCTGGCCGTCGTACCATACTATCCGCTGGCGGGAGTCTTTGCGTACATCGCGACGATTTATGGCTTCCCGCGGTACGGGCCGGATGTTGAGTATCTGCTTGCCGGGAGTTATCCGGAGTGGATTTGCGGGCTGACAGGCGTGGGTTCCTTAATCGCCGTCTTCCGCCGAGGCGGATTGTCTGTACAGTTGGACTGGAGACTTCCAGGGATCCTCGCAGCGTTCGCTGCGGCGGTGACCATTTCTGCAATGTCCGCGTACAATCAGAGCGGAGATGCGGCATTTGGTCTTAAACATCATCCTGTCCAGGTCATCAACGCCCTTGTGATGTTTCTTGTCTCCGCGACGTTCGCTTCGAAAAGACGCGATTTTCTTTATTTTTCACTCGTGCTCGCAGGGACGGTTCTAATAAGGGCTGTCAGCTACCCAAATCTGAGGTTACTGGATGGCGATCTCGCAGAACTCGCAGTGATGGCGTTACCGCTCATGTTCGGTGCTGCAACAATCGTCGCTGACGCCCGGTTGCGTATCTTGTTCTCCGGGCTTGCAATCCTTCTGCTGTGGGTGCTTTTCGACACCCGAAGTCGAGGCGCAGGACTGGCATTTACAGCGGTCCTTTTGGTTGGGTGGCTCCAGTGCTTTAAAAAGTTGCGATATGTCGTCGTGGGCGTCCCGGCGCTGTTGCTGTGTGGCTGGGCGTTCACGAAGTCGGAATACTATCAGAGATTTGCCGACATATGGCAGTTTGGGCCCGCATATTCCAGCGCGAAAGCGAGACTTGACCTCTGGGAAGTGGCATTGAAGTTGTCACTGGAACACTTTGGATTTGGCATAGGTCCAGGCAACTTTGCCGGATCTGTTGGTGAACACCTGCCGGAATGGGCAGGCTACTCAGCACATAGCAATTTCCTGACCGTACTTGCAGAATTTGGATTGGTCGGACTTACATTCTACATTGCGTTTTTTGTGGTCGTACTTAGATCGCTGTGGAATTTGGGCCGATCGTCGGCAAGTGACTTTCCGGCACCAGAAGCACGGTGTCTCCTCTGCGGCCTGTTCGCTTACCTGGTTGCCGGTTGTTTCATCACTCGGCATTTTCAGTTGCTTCCGTACGTCTTCGCCGGGGTCGCCTCTGCACTGCTCGCAGTGTCAAGGCCGAAGTTCCTGCCGCGACAAGAACTTGGGCGGAATTCTGCCGCTGCGGATCGCCGCGATGCGGCGTTTTCTCCATTGAGGCTGCGAACCAGCAGAATTCAGACGATTGCCTCTATGACCGTTCCGCCGCAGCGCAAACATTATTCCGGTCTTGCGATTGCCTACACGGTTCTGGCGATCTACGGATCCCTTGTTCCACTTCAGTACGCAGACATGGGATTTGCTGAGGCACTGCAGAAATTGCGCGAGATACCCCTGCTGAGTCTGGGAATCGGGTCTCGCGCCGACCTGGTCGCCAACCTTCTCCTGTTTATTCCGCTTGCATTTTTATGGACGGGAGCTTTGAGCTTGGACTCGCAACACCGAGGCAAGCGTTTCCTAAGGTCGTTGCTTGTCGTCATCGGTTCAATATTCCTTTGCATGGCTATTGAATTCACGCAGCTTTGGTTTCCAAATCGAACAGTCTCTTTGAACGACATCTTTGCCGAATCGTCCGGTGCCGTAGTCGGTGCCGGATTATGGTTGTTTTTTGGCCAGAAATTGACGGACTGGGTGCGACAATACTTTGGTAGTCGCAATGTTGCCGACACCCGCATCAGGCTGCTTCAGGCATACACTGCCGGTCTGATCCTCAACTCGGTCATGCCCCTTGATTTGACCCTCCGCCCTACCGAGATCTACCAAAAGTATCAGGAGGGAAAGATCCTGCTGATTCCGTTCTCGCATGCATTCTCGTCACCATTTGACTTTATTTACAATATCGTCGCTGACGTGGCCTTGTTTGTCCCGGTGGGCGCGTTGATTGCTGTTTATTTTGCATGGGGAACTCGTGGCGATCTGCTGCGATGCGGTCTGGTTGGCATGCTCTGTGTTGCTGCGGTCGAGGCCATGCAGCTTTTGGTGTACAGTAGATTCGTCGATTCGACGGATCTGCTGACGGAACTCATCGGCGTCGTCATTGGCGCGTACCTGATGATGCTTTACCGACCGGTGACGGAACGTGACGAAGGAAGAGCCCAACCGGTCTCGCTGATCCATTTTGGCTGGCTCGCTGCTGCTGTTTCCTGGTGTGTTGTGCTGTGTCTGGGATTCTGGACCCCGTTTGATTTTGCATTTGACAAAGAGATGTTGCGGGATCGATTGGAAGGTTTTTTTCGCGTTCCGTTCAGCTCGCTGTATTCCGGCAACGACTTCAACGCGATTGTGCAGATTACGCGAAAGACTTTGCTGTTCGTTCCGCTTGGCGCATTTCTCGTGCTCGCGGTTCCACCTGGAACATCGAACAAAGGTATCCGGCGATTCGTTCTGGCTGTACTGATCGCAGCCTCCAGCTTTGTGGCGTTTGGCATTGAATTGGGGCAGATCTTTCAGCCGACAAAAATTGCCGACTTGACGGATGCACTCATCTGCAGTTTCGGAGCCGTGCTTGGAATCGGCATCAGCGAACGATACCTGAGGCAGATCCGACAACATCAGCCTCAGCGATCACCTATGCCGACGCGCGAGACGCAACCTGAATCGCATCGTTCAACCGGTTGTTCCACGCTGTATCCAGGTCTCTACGGACTGAGGGCTGTGGCATCCGTTGCGGTCTTGGTAACCAATTTTGTCTCGTATGGGCCTTTTCATCCGGAACCGGACGTCTTACAGCGAGTCAGGCCTTTCGGCAATACAGGCGTGGCATTCTTCTTTACACTCAGCGGGTGCCTTCTGAGTGTGCCACTATGGCGAGGAACACCGTCAAATCGTTGTGCATTAGCCCTGCGTGGCTTCGCCCTGCAGCGATTTATCCGGCTTGCACCCGCATATCTGATTTGTCTGTCAATTCTGGTGATCTTCAAGCGACATTTTCAAACACCGACGCAGTTATGGGATACGGCTTTGCATGTTTTCTTTTTGCACAATTTGACTGACTTCAGCTTTTATGGAATCAGCCCGCAGTTCTGGACAATCGCAGTTCAAGCACAGTTCTATATTGTATTTGCGTTGACTGTGTGGTTTGCAGGTCGCCTGTCCAACGTAACCAACGGGCGATTGTTGACATTATTCCTTGGACTGTGCATCCTGTCGTATGGACTCAACTCGATGATTATGCAAGCGGTGCCACGGATCGAGCCATGGCCCTTTGATCAGTCAATCCTGAGTCCCACAGGGACCGCCCTTCTGCGCTCGATGCTGGCTCACCTTCCGCTGTTCTTCCTTGGTGTTGCGGGTGGCTGGTTGTTCGTTGCTGTGAATCCTGCGTCGCGGAAATGCCAAACCGCTACAGCGATGAAATGGGATACCTGCTTCTGGATCACGGCGATCGGACTGTTGCTGGTGCTTACTACTCCAGTTTTTGACGCAATCAATATCCCATATGCGAGATATCGCTTTCCGTTCGTGCCTGGCATGTTGCTGCTACTGATCATTACGGTACCGCGTACCAGGTTTGCTGCGCGTTTGCTGGAAATTGCGCCTTTTCGAATGCTGGGCCGCATTTCGTACGGCGTCTTCATTTATCATCTGGCGTGCATAACGGTCGTTTCCCAATTGATAGCATCGACCGGTTCGTCCGTCGCTCAAAATCCGTGGTTCGTGGCCCCTGCGTCATTCGCTGCCACAGTTGTTATCGCCATGGTGTCGTACTCCACATTTGAACGCTGGGTTATCAGGAGATATTCAGATTCAAGCCTTCGGCCACGAAACTCTTTTCCCGCACCTGATGTAAGTACAATCGCCCCGTGAAAACCGGTGCCACAACGAGACCGCTCGTCGAGTCCCCATAAATTGATATCAGACTCTGAATGACACGTTGCTGCTATTCCAGCATCACGGAATGAATCAGTGCAGTTCTGCCCGGGCTGTCGAAAAGCGCAAAGTGAAAACTCTGAACGCAAGTCAGATCCAGGTGCGACAACCTGCCGGCAGTGACAGGATTTCGCAGATTTACACAAACGCGGTGTGTTCCCGCAGTGTACTCACGAGAGAAGTCGATCCGGCCTTTTGCGTCGCGTGCGGAGATCAGAATCTGCATTGGAGGCCCGGTGAACGAAAACTCGCAGCACACCCGATCATACTCTGACCAGTCACCAATGACGGGCAACAGGATCGCGCTGCCATAAGTATGCAACGAGGCATTCTGTATCTCACCTTTCCACTTGCCATGGTTCAGCACGCGACGCATCTTAATGCCGCCGCTGTACCATCGATGAGTTTCGCAGCCTGAATTGAAATCGGCCAGCATCGGGAATTCACGAGCAGCCCGCAAGGCATCGATCAGGACCGGTGACTCCATGGCGAGCGGTGTCAGCAGAAAAGTTGTCGCCAATGTCAAGCGACAGCATCGAGAGATCCATCGGTCCGATGATTCCGTTCTTCGAAGCATCACGAAGGCCGCCGCAAGGCCAAATCCATCATAGGTCAGGTCTGTCAGGCTCATCGAGCGACCGACACCTGCCTGGAAGACTTCGATGAACACCGCGACACCACAGGCCAGTACAATCGTCTGTAACAAAGTCCGGTGGAAGAGAAATCTCAGACAAACTGCCACGAATGCAAACACCGGAGCGTGCAGCGTATCCTGCAGGCGGGAAAACCAAATCGCGCGATACCCGTTCGGCAGTGGAACGAAGAACCCGATCATTAACAGAACCAGTGCAAGGGCCGATACAACCTTCCAATAACCGGTCACCGACCTGGCGGATTGGGCTGAGCTGCGCACGAGTGGGGTTAGTAGTCGTGGTATGGCGTTCCCTGTTTCGTTGCTCATTGGACACTGTTACTCTAAACTGGCGTTGCAGATTTTTCAAGCACTGACCCTCAGCGCGGAACGTCGATTCAATGGAACCGAGTTCGAATCAGGAATTGGCGGGCAAATATACCCCGGACGACGGCGCTCCGCCGATACCGAATTCACCCGAGCGACCGAGCGAGCCGTTGGTCCAGCGAGATCTGCGGAAAATTGGCGGGGGTTCAGAGCCGGAGCCGGAATTTGGACCGATTCCGGACTTGGCGGCTCGGAAAACCGGAGAACCCTTCGCGATTTGGTCCGACGGCGAGATCGCCTCTGACGCAGAAGCGGCGCAAGCAACACTCAACCCCGGATCGACTCGCAGACTATTCAGTTACCGGCGTATGGCTCTGGCACTGATTTTTGTCGGAGTTTTAGGATTCGGCATTCACCGAATGCACAAGAACCAACAGCGTCCGGTCGCTGCAACTTTGCGACAGCAGGCAGATCACGCACAACGACAGGGCCAGCAGGATCTGTATCTCCAGTATCTCGAACAGTACATCGCACAAAACGACCAGGATGTCGATGCCCTCGTCGAGTTTGCCTCTGCGATGTATGGACAGGCGCGTACCTTGGCAGAGAGCGAAAGTTTGCTCACGCTGCTGGAACGCATCTGCGGACTCGACCCTGAGAGGCGGGATTCACGACGCCAGCTGATTGGTATCGCGATGGAACTTGGTCGAAACAAGGAAGCACTTTTGAATCTCGAATTACTGGAAAAAGTAACTCCGGACGACGGCGAGCTAAAACTGCTGATCGGTCGTTGTTATGAACAGGAGGAAGATTTCTCGGCGGCCATTGCCGCATACGAGGCTTCGATCAAGTGCCTGCCGGAGCAATTGGATGCTTATGAAAGACTGGCCGGACTTTGGATACGTAAGTCTCGAAGTGACTCGCAGCTTTTCTACATGCTTGACCAGATGGTGATCGCCAACCGACAAACGCCCGCTGCGTTGATTCTCCGTTCCCGATTTCGACTGAACGCGGGAATGATCAGCGGATCGGCCGCCGACATTCGAAACGCCCGCGCAGTGGATCCGAACTTGACTGCTGCTCATTTGATGGTCACCCGGCTGGCAAACGTGGGCGGTGTCTCCGATGCTGGAGAACTGCAGAACAGCTACGGCCATTTGAAGCGGACCGTGGATTCGAATCCAGGAAATCTCGGGCTTTATCAGTCGCTCGCGTTGCTCGAAACGAAACTCGGAACGATTCCGTCCGCTCAGGTATGGCTGCAACGCGGACTCGAAATTCAGCCCGACAGTTACGGGGCCAGATTGCAGTTGATTTTACTTCTCGTCAGCGCAAGGAAGTTTGACGAAGCCAGGGCTCAAATTGATCTGCTTGGTTCAGCCAAAGAGCCTTCGGAATCGACAATTCATGCGGGAAAGTGTCTGTCGGCATTCGTCGTGATGCAGGTTCAGGATTGGCGTCAGGCCGCGAAGTCGCTTGAGGAAGTTCTGCCACAACTTCGGGGCGAGCCCGAGTTGCAGACGTGGACAGACTCCTGGCTCGCGCGATGCTTCCATGAGACCCACGACAGCAGTTCCGAAATTGCAGTGCTGCGTCGAATTCTGGATCGCGCTCCAACTGCGATCCCGCCACGGAGAGCTCTGGCGCACGCGCTGGCCGAAAGAGGAAATCTGGACGATGCGATCCGCCACCTTTCGATGGTTCGGGATGATGCCGAAGTTGCCCTTGAATTGCTGCAACTGAAATTCAGAAGGACGCTCCTTGTTGATGCAAACGACAGAAATTGGGATGACATTGATCAGGCGATTGCGCTGCCTGAGAACTCCGCACGATCGTCGTGGCCGATGATCCTGTTAAAGGCCAGGATCGACGAAGTTCGTTCCGGTGCTGAAAGCGCGATTCAATATCTGACAGAGACCGTTGCCCGCACTCCGCGTGAATTAGAGGTCCAGTTGGTTCTGGCTTTGACAGCGCTGCGCAATAGAGCCAATGAGCTGGCCCGCGAAACACTGGAAACGGCTGAGCAGCGATTCGGGGACGACGTGCGTCTTGATTCCGCATGGATTCACTTTTGGAGTTGGCAGGCCGCAGACGTCGCGCTGCCTCGGCTGGCTGCAATTGAAGACAGTCTTGAACAGCGTCCCGCGCCGGAACGGCTGCGACTTGAAGTGCTATTGGCCCGCGCCTGGGTTCTTCGGGGAGCTCACGAAAAGGCCGAACATCTGTGGCACCAACTGGCAGCTCAGCAGCCTGAGAATCTGCAACTTCAACTGCTCGCGTTTGAAAGCAGTCTGAATTCGGGGCACTGGGCGAGGGCCACCGGAGTCCTTCCGCAGATCGAAGCCATTGAGGGAACTGGTGGTCCCTATGCCGCCGCGTGCCGAGTTGCCGTACTATTGATGCGCACTGAGTCTGGCGACCTCAGTGACACTGGCCAGATCCGCGTCGCATTTCGCAGGCTCCAGCAGGTGCGTCCGAACTGGCATGTTGTGACCGCGTTGGAAGGGCGCATCTTTCAGTTGGAGAGAGAGGACCTTCGCGCCGAAGAGACGTTTCGACTGGCACTCGAGAATGGATCTCGCGACGCGGACGTGCTATCCCGTTTACTGACACTGCTTTGCCGCACGAATCGGTACACGGAGGCTGACCTCGCGATACAACAGTTTGAGCCATACTGGGACGGTCGCTGCTGGCAACTTGATTCCTCTCGGGCGTCCGAGATCGCCGAGCGGGCTGGAAATTCCGAGCATGCAATCGCGCTCGCGGGTAGTTCGATCCAGGAGGGCTCGGCGGGATCCGCAGGTCCGGATTCCCCTCGTTTGCCTTCCCGCAGCGAAACCGACAATCCATCTTCCGATACGACGATTCGCGACCCGCAGGAAGATGGTTCGGGGACTGATCTGCGAGGAATCAAAATGAACGCGGTCGGCAAGGTGAATATGTTTGCTGCCGAGTTTCTCTTCAGCGATTTCGATCTCAAATACCGGCTGATTTTCGAGGAGACCGCGAACTCGGAAGGAACGCCGTCGAGAACCCTGGGCTCCGTCCCTTCCCTCTTTCAGACGCTGCTCCTGACCGAGGAACAGATCGCCTTTTTCAATGCCGCCGCGATGAATATCGACAGCCTCGAGAATTGATCGTCAGGTTCGAGACTTGCGTCAGACACATGATGCGTGCTTCACCCGGAATTCGCTGGCGGTTCCTGCCCAAAAAACGCCTCAAGGCGGAACTACGAACTTAAATCAACAGCACGCTGGTCGCCGGTATTCGGCACCGGCTGGCGCTGTGCCGCTCACGGGAGTTTATTTCGTGCCTGTTCCGAGTCCAGTGTTTGGCATTGCAGCCCACAGTTGTCTTTGCGAACATATGAAGATCATCGAATTCTGTCCGGAACAATCAATGGAATATCTGCCCAGATCCACCGCCGCTCGAATTCGGTGCCAGTTACTGCGTCTCCACGAACGCCTGCTTGGGCGCGATACGTTCCAACTTCTTGACCGGCTGCATCCGATCGGCAGCGACATATCAGAAACACGACTGGCAGCCGCGAGGGATCTGCTGCGACACGCCAGATCCGAGATCCCCTTCTGGCAGTCAAGACTGAAACGCATCGATCCCGACGTCTTCACATGGGATGACCTGGACTCCATTCCCGTCTTGACTCGCGGGGAGGTCGTTTGTCATCGTGAACAAATGCGTTGGCTCGGCCCGGGAAAAGAATTGGTTCACAAATCGGGTGGGACAACCGACGACAACCTTACGTTTTACTGGGGTCGACAGCGGCAATCGTGGGATCGGGCCACTAGAATGCGCGGCCTGGCCAAACTCGGAATTCACCCCGGTGATCGAGTTCTTCATATTTGGCCACGTGAGCCTCGCAGCGTTGCAGGACGGTTCCGTCGGGGAATACGCAAACTGAGAGATACTGTTGTTGCGGATCCAGTCGTTGATCCAAGGCCCTGGACCGATGCGAGTCTTGAACGCCTGCTGAAAGTCATCGACCGGTTCCGGCCCCAGGCGATCATTGCCTATCCGAGTTGGCTCATGCGCATCGCTCGTTTTATGGAAGCTCGATCACGACGAATCGAGGGCATTGCAGACATCATCCTGACCTGCGGCGAAGTATTGTTCGACCACCAGCGAACTTATCTCGAAGAGATCATGCAAGCACCAGTCTTTCAGGAGTATGGCTCCCAGGATGCGGGGCTGATCGCACATGAAGATTCTGACAAAGTCCTGCGACTCAATCCTGAACCGATGGCGATCGAGATCTTAAGAGGAGGGCGTCGAGCCGAACCGGGAGAGTTGGGGGAGGTCGTCGTGACACACTTCTTCACCCCGCGTATGCCCTTCATTCGATATGCCACCGGAGATGTGGCTCGAGCGTTGCACGGTGACGTGTCATCTCTGACTTCGCAGCCTGCGATCTGTCCGTTACCCGAAGGCCGCACCAGTGATCTTCTGCTCAGTGAGCTCGGCGAGTTGGTTGCAACTCGTCCGATCATTGAATCTCTGATGGAGACTACCGGAGCCACACTTTTCAGCCTCTACCAGCCAAACCCGGAAAGCATCCATGTCTTATGTGTGCCCCAGTCGGGTGTTGTCTCGCAGGCCATAGCGAACGAAGTGTTACAGAGTCATCTTGGAAAGACGGTCACGGTCATCGTGCAGCAGGGCGAATCATTTCAGGAACTGCGAAGCGGCAAACACCGATTCGTGTGTAGCCCGGTAGCGGCATCGAAGATTGCCCACGATACTTTTTCCGGGCAGGAATTGTCGCGGTCGTGGCCACAACAGCTCGAACCCGCCGGGTGGCATCGAGGATGATTCCAATCCTGATATTCGGCGAGGACTGGGGGCGTCATAACTCAGGGTGCCAACGCATTACCTCTGAACTCCTCAGGCAAGGGCACGACATCACATGGGTCAACACCATCGGCACTCGCCGACCTCGAATTGACCGCTATACGATTCGGCGAGGACTCGGGAAGCTGAAACAGTGGTGTGGCGATCGGCACCAGGTATCCTGCGAGCTTGCTCCAACAATCCTGTCCCCGTTGATGTGGCCTTCATTTCACTTTCCCGTGGAACGGCGCGTGAATTCGATTGTTGTCAGTGCGCAGATCAGAAAACACATCAACAGCTTATCGACGCCGCCGATCATCGTCTCGAAGGTGCCACTTCCTTTGGAACTGGTGGATCGGTTGCCCGCGAGGCGCTGGATATATTACTGTGTTGACCACATCGCGGAATGGCCAGGCAGCGATCGCACGGCACTTGCGGAGATGGAGTCGAATTTCATCCAGCGCGCAGATCGGATCATCGTCACTAGCCAGGAACTTCAGGATCGACTTCAGCACTTCGGCCGCGAATCGACGCTGTTAAAACATGGCGTCGATCTCGATCTTTGGCAGCGACCCACGGATTTTCAGCTTCCCGAGTACGAAAGACCGCTGATTGTATTCTGGGGATTGGTTGATCGGCGAATCGACCAGCAAATCGTGCAGCATTTGAGTGAAAACCTCAACGCGGGCACGATCCTGTTGCTGGGTCCACAGCAGATGCCGCCCCCGGGCCTGCTGAGCCTACCACATGTGATTCACCATCCCGCAGTCGATTACGTGAATCTGCCTTCCGTCGGAAAATCAGCGGATGTTCTGATTATGCCCTATTGCCGCAACGAATTGACCCGTTTCATGCAACCGGTGAAGCTCACGGAATACATGGCGACGGGAAAACCCGTGGTCGTGACTTCGATCCCGGCGACATTAGAATGGCGTGATTCTCTGTTTGTCGCCGAACACAAGGAGCAGTTTGTGAAGCAGGTGCTTCTGGCACTGGAGTCCGGACTGCCGGACTCACAGCGGACGGCACGACAGCGTCTGAAACAGGAAAGTTGGTCCGCCAAAGCCATGGAATTCCTGAAAATTCTGGGCGACTAGTACTTTGTCAAGCCAACGAATTGGGGTTGAATTTGTAGGCCGGACCAAGCGGAGCGCCGTTCCGGCAGGTCGGCCAATTGCCGGAACTGCGCTGCGCTTGGTCCGGCCTACCACAAAATCAAGCCTTGACGGGGCACTAGTGCTTCTGTCGAGTCACGAGTCCGAGTGGATCCTAGCGCGGTTGTCCGCGTTTTTTCGCCTTCGCCAGAATGTTGAGCGATAGTGAAACGACCATAATTCGCCGCAGCAGCGAATGAGTGCACCAGATGGTCTTCCTCTTCGTTCCAGCCAGCGCGCGATTCGATCGACGACACCGATCGTATAGCGGTTAATCAACCACCTTCTCACCGCGTTTTTTACGAAGTTTCGCGGTGAAGACTGCAAATGTGACCAGCCGCCGCTAAAACCTGCGCCAAGGTATCGCATGTTGCCTTTCAAATGCGGTAACTCGTCAAGCCATTCTGCCAATGTGGATCCATACTTCTGTCCGCTGGCCACGACCTGGTCGATGGTTTCCAGAGGGACCTGATGGATTCCGTAAGCAGACGGACAGAACAGCAGGCGCATGCCCTGGGCCGCCAGCCGAAAAGCCATTTCGGTGTCTTCAAGACATGGCAGGCCGGTAATGAATGGACCTGCTCGCTCGAGGAACTGTCGCTTCATGGAGAGGTTTGCCGTAGTCAACCATGCGGTCGGGCCCCATCTGTCATCACCCGTCATTGACGCAGAGGGATTCAGGAGATCGATCTCCGAATCACGGGTCACCACGCCTCCCATGACCAACAACTCGAGTTCGAGATGCTGTTGGTGAAGTTGCAAATGCTTCTCTACCAAACAGGAGCTCGCGACAATGTCCGAATCAAGCATCAGGATCAGCGGAGCACGGCTCTTTTGTATTCCGAGATTACTTGCGGCACCCTTAAACTGCTGATCCTGGAAATAGTATCGGATTTGAGGACCATCCTCGCAGCAGAAATCCTCAACAACTCGAGCCGTGTCATCTTCGGATCCATCATCGACCACAACGACCTCAAACCGATCACAGGAAAGAGATTGTCGCAGCAAAGACTCAAGTGTCCTTCCAAGGATCTCGGCGCGATTAAACGTCGGAATGATGACGCTGATCTGCGGATTCGTGTTCTGCGTCAAGACAGATGCAGCAATCTCTGGTTTTAAGGACATCGTATCTCTTTGAGTACCGGTATCATGTGACGGTTGACCATGACTTCCTGTTTCGGATGGAACAGCATTATTCTCCTCAAAAACTCTTCAGGTCCAGGCACGGACACGAGAATCCCGTAAAGACACTGCGGATATATTTCAGAATTTCAGGGGTATATCCAACGGCGATGAAAGAAGTGGTTGTACTTTTCGATGATCCGTCGCTGCACCACAAAGTTAAATTCATCGTAAACAGAGTGTGACAGATTCTCGACCCAGTGCGACGGCTGCATTGACGAGCACAGGCTGCGTCGGTCTTGACCGGCACGCCGCAGCAGTAGTGAAATCCCACACATCAATTTCTCATCTTGAAACCACGCCAAATGACTCCCAACACTCATGAGCCCGGACTAATTCAACTAAGGATCGGCTCAAAGCGTTGCTCAATCGCCACTGACGATGAATATCTTCGGTGGAATGGCCCAGGTCTGAAGGATCGAATCAAGAACTCGCTAAAAACACTGGCCGGACGAAATTCATTTGAACCGCGAATGACGCGCCTCTTTTCAACCCTTATCCAGCGCACAGATACCGTACTCGATATTGGTGCGAACATAGGGTGTACTACACTGCTCTTCAGCGAGCTCGGTTCTCACGTTCACGCCTTCGAACCTTTGGGAAAGACATTCGCTCTTCTCAGGCGAAACGTTGAAGTCAACGTTCGCGACAATATTACAATTCATCATTGCGCTCTGGGTGACGAGAACAAGAACGCAGAGATCTGTTACTCAGACACAAATCGATCTATGGCGTTTGTGCTTGATAGAACAAGTCGTGATGACAGAGAGACGTCTCCTATCACAGTTCGTCGACTTGACGATATGCTGGCAGAATTGAAGTTACACAGCCTCAATTTCATGAAGATTGATGTGGAGGGCTACGAGATGCGAGTTCTGAACGGCGCTCGCAAGACTCTGGCAATGTACAAGCCTGTCGTTGAAATGGAATTCGTTGCCTGGTGCCTCGATGTGCAGCAGCGCACAACGCTTCCTGATTTTTTGGATCTTGTCACTGAACTTTTTCCCATCGTGTATGTCGTTGATGGGAGAAAATATATCGACGTTCATAAGACTCGTGGTCGATACGAGGCAATGGCTCAGAACATGTTCCACCACAGGTATAAAGAGCTCGTATGCGCATACTTTCCAGATCAACTGGTCGGGTTTTCATCTGTTTATACGGATGCCACCCCGAAGTAGGGTTCAACGACAAATGAAGTGCGCGGAGGAGGACTTGTGTTTAAACCGCGAATGGACGCGAATCCACGCGAATAGGCGCAGTGATAAAGTGTAGGATCATTTCGAATGGCTCTTGAACCGGCCCGGGCCCTGAAGTCATGGCACAAGAACAACTTATTTTGCTGTTTTTTTGACCTTATTCGCGTTCATTCGGGTCCATTCGCGGTTCAGATCTGTTTTCCATCGACGCTTTCAAAGTCGTTGACGTCGCGATCTGTCCTCAGTTTGTCTTCACCGAATAATTTCGTGGATCCTTTGCTGCGCACTTCATTTGTCGATGAACCCGCAATTTGCCATCCGCCAGTTTATTTAACACATCGACATCGCCTGAATCGGGCAATGAAACAGCGGGACGGCTGTCCTCTGCATAGTGGCTGAACACGTCGATCCAGAATCCCGCTACCCGGTCACCCGGCTGCCAATGCTTCTCCACGTACTGCGCGGCTGTTCGCATATCTGGCCGCGACCCATCCATGTAATGGCTTGCAAGACAAGGCAGGTTTCCCAGGCAAGCCAAACCGATCCAGGCTGCGCCAATCCGCTTGCTTTTGCTGAGCAGTTCCTCATACACCCTTCCGATTGCGCATCCTGCAAGTACCACGATGCTGATTGAAAGCGGAAAGAGGTACGCTGGATGGCAGGCGACCAACAGCGGGAATACTACAGTGGCGAGAGCCCAGCCGAGAGCAGTCGTCAGTTCTGGCCAGAACGTAAGCCAGAATTCCGGAGCCGGCTGGATGACTCTGGAATGTGGTGATTCCGGGGTTGTTGCCAGGTTTTGATGAGGATGTGTACCGAGAAGCGAAAGTCTGTCCGCGTCGAACAGGATCGCGGAGTCGGACAGGAATGTCCAACGTACAGGATGACGGTCATCCTACGGGAGATCGGTTGAGCCCATGAGATAGCGATCGACTTCGCGGGCGGCACCGCGGCCTTCGTTGATGGCCCAGACGACGAGACTCTGACCACGACGACAATCGCCGGCGACGAAAACTTTCTCGTTGTCGGTCGTGTACTTTTCGTGTTCCGCATCGTACCAGCTCATCCCGCCGCGACCTTCCTTGATTTTGACGCCGAGCTGTTCCGCGACAGGATGCTCAGGTCCAAGGAAGCCCAGCGCCAGGAAGACCAGATCTGCGGGGTAGACTTTTTCCGTGCCCGGGATCGGAACGAATGGAGGACCGCCTTCGGTCATGACTTGCCAATCGACTTCCATTGTTTTCACAGCTTTGACGTTTCCGTTTCCGTCATCCACAAACTCCGCCGTCTGAATGCAGAACTCACGGGGATCGTCGCCAAATTTTGCAGCAGCTTCTTCGTGGCCGTAATCGACGCGATACACCCGCGGCCACTGCGGCCACGGGTTGTTGGACGATCGCTGCAGTGGTGGTTTTTCGACGATTTCAAAGTTCACCAGTGACTTGCATCCATGACGCATGGAAGTGCCCAGGCAGTCATTGCCTGTGTCACCTCCTCCGATCACGACGACATGTTTGTCCTTCGCGCTGATGAACTCGCCGTTCTCAAGCTGACTGTCCAGCAGGCTGCGTGTGTTTGGACGCAGGAAGTCCATGGCATAATGGACTCCATGCAGTTCACGCCCAATGATTGAAAGGTCGCGGGGGCGCGTTGAGCCGATAGCGAGAACCACGGCGTCGAAGTCTTCCAGCAGCTGTGAAGCCGGGATGTCGGTGCCGATCGTCGTGCCGGGAAAGAATGTAATGCCTTCCTGTTCCATGATGCGGACTCGCCGATCGACAACTTCGCGCTTGTCGAGCTTCATATTCGGGATGCCGTACATCAGCAATCCGCCCACTCGGTCATCGCGTTCGTAAACCGTGACCCAATGCCCGGCTCTGTTGAGCTGCGCGGCAGCGGCGAGGCCAGCAGGGCCGGAACCGACCACGGCAACCCTGCGTCCCGTGCGAACCTGCGGCGGCTGAGGAATCACCCAGCCCATTTCGAACGCATGATCAATAATCGCACATTCGATATTCTTGATCGTCACGGCCGGTTCGATCACGCTCAGGCAACAGGAACCTTCGCAGGGGGCCGGACAGACACGACCGGTGAACTCCGGGAAATTATTCGTCTTGTGCAGTCTTTCCAATGCGTCCCGCCAGCGGCCCTGGTAAACGAGATCGTTCCATTCGGGAATGAGGTTATTGACAGGGCAACCGGAGGCCATATTCGCCATCAGATCGCCGGTATGGCAGAACGGAACTCCGCAATCCATGCACCGCGCCCCCTGAACCTTCAGTTCAGTCTCGGGCATGTGTTCGTGGAATTCATTCCAGTCCAGAATGCGCAACAACGGATCACGATCCGTGGGGACCTGCCGTGTGTATTCTTTGAAGCCAGTGGGCTTTCCCATGGGACGGTGCTTTCGGTGCAATATCGGATTTAAAACAGCTCGAAAAAATTCGTGAGGCTGCCGGATAACTTTACGATAAAGCGTGCAGCATCAGCTCCGTTGACAGCACGGTGGTCGTACGACAGGGACAAGGGAAGCAACAGACGCTCTGTGATCTGCCCGTCTTCCATGACAAGTTGGTTTTGGCCCCGCGACATGCCCAGAATGGCCACTTCCGGATAGTTCACGATCGGAGTGAACGCCGTGCCACCGATTCCGCCAAGATTCGTGATCGTAAAGCTCCCCCCCTGCATTTCCTCCGTTTTGAGTTTCCGATCACGGGCTCTGCCGGCGAGATCAGTCAGTTCTGCGGCGACTTGCAGGACATTTTTCTGATCGCAGTTGCGGATGACGGGAACCACGAGGCCGTGCGGCGTATCGACAGCCACACCGATGTGGTAGTATTTTTTCTGCACCAATTCGCCAGACACCATATCCACGCTGGAATTGAAGTTTGGATACGTTTTCAGAGCTCCTACGACGGCCTTGATCATGATTGCGGTCATGGTGATTTTCGGTGAGCCGGGATTGGATTTCACGTAGCGTTTGCGAGCAGATTCCAGTTCAGTGATATCGGCAAGATCGTGTTGAGTCACATGCGGAATTGTGATCCACGCAGTGTGCAGGTTCGCAGCAGCCATGCGGAAGATCTTGTTCATGGGCACTTTTTCGACTGGACCGAACTTACTGAAGTCCGGCATTGGCACCGACTGAACCATGCCGAATCCCGGGCTCGCTGCGGCGTTCGGAACAGCTGGCTGAGTCAACCGATGATGAACAAATGCCTCGACGTCTTCGAGCGTAATTCGCCCGCCAGCTGCGGTGCCTTTGAGCTGCTTCAGATTGACACCCAGTTTACGAGCAAACCTCCGAACCCCCGGACCCGCAGCTGCTGGTGGACCGTCACTCTTCGGAATTGCAGCCGCTGTCGATAGAGGAGCTGTGAGTGGGGCATCTGGTGCTGGAGCCGGATCTTCAAATTGAGTCACAGTTGCCACAGGTGGAGTCACAACAGCCACTGCTGGAGTCACTGCCACAGCTGGAGTCACTGCAACTGCTGTCGGTGCAGGTGCCGTGACTGAGGATGTTGCGTTCATCGTAATCAACGGTGCGCCAATATTCACACTCGTGCCGGGTTTGATGTGAACGGCGGTGATCGTACCGGCATGAGGGCAGTTAATTTCTGCGACCGCCTTATCCGTTTCCACTTCGCAAACGACAGCACCGCTGGCAATCGTATCGCCCACCTTTACGTTGACGGATGCGATATCGACCTTCGTGACGCCCTCAGAAACTTCGGGCAATCTGAATTCCACAGGTCCGCCTGCTGCGGCCGCAGGTGCCACTGGCTTTGTTGCCGGTGATGGTGCAGCTTTTGCCGCCGGTCCAGCTGCTGCAGGCGCGATCTTTGTTGCCGGTGCAGAGGTTGGTTTTGCAGCGGCCTCGACACCGTTCGTCGCTTCGATCACCAGAATTGGCTGTCCGACGTTGAGCTTATCACCAGATTTGATCAGCAGTTTTGAAATTCTGCCCGCGTGAGGGCAATTGATTTCTGCGACAGCTTTGTCGGTTTCGACTTCGCAGACGACAGCACCGGCTTCGATCACGTCGCCTTCCTTGACGCGCACCTCAGCGACGTCAACAGCGGTGACTCCTTCAGACACTTCCGGCAACTTGAATTCGATGGACATGGCTGGAGTTTTCAGGGTTCAGTTTTCGGGGTTCAGTGAATAGCAGATTGCAGCGCGGGCAGATTTCAGATTTCGGATTTCAGATTTCAGATTGCTAGGCGTTCAAAGGATTGACTTTCTCGGGGTCGATCCCAAGATCCTTCAGAACATCCGGGAGTTTCGGTGCGTCAAAGGCGCCCATCCGGGCAAGTCCGCGAAGCGCGGCATAGGCTGTGCATTCGCCATCGATCTGGAAATGGCGACGCAACTCCGGTCGCGTTTCACTGCGTCCGAACCCGTCGGTTCCCAGAATAATATATTCACCAGGAATCCACTCGCGAATTTGATCAGCCACCAGACGCACGTTGTCGCTCGTCGAAATAAACGGACCTGACACCTCGTCGAGCATTTCTTCCAGATAACTGCGGCGTGGCGTCTGATCAGGATGCAGATCGTTCCAGTGCTGACAATCCATCGCGTCACGACGGAGTTCGCTGTAACTGGTGACGCTCCAGACATCTGTCCCGATGTTGTACTTTTCTTTCAGGATCAGTTGAGCCCGCATCGCTTCACGCAGAATCGTTCCACTTCCGAAGAGTTGCGGACGATGCCGCTGACTTTCGCCGCTTTCGGTGGAACTGAGCCTGTACATGCCCTTGATAATGCCTTCAAAGACTTCACCGCGATCCGGCATGGGAGGATGCACATAGTTTTCGTTGTAGACCGACAGGTAGTAGAAGATCTCTTCTCCTTCGGCATACATCCGGCGCAGTCCGTCCTGAACGATCACAGCCAACTCATAACCGTAAGCGGGGTCGTATGCTCGCAGCGAAGGAACGGTCGTGGCCATCAACTGGCTGTGACCATCTTCGTGCTGCAGGCCTTCACCGTTCAGCGTTGTGCGTCCGGATGTTCCGCCACACAGGAAGCCCTTGCAACGTGTGTCAGCCGCACACCAGATCAGGTCACCGACGCGCTGGAATCCGAACATGGAATAGTACACGTAAAACGGCACCATGTTCATGCCGAGATTTGCATATGCCGAACCTGCGGCAATGAAGGAACTCATCGCACCCGCTTCGTTGATGCCCTCTTCCAGCAATTGACCGTTGCGAGCCTCCTTGTAAAAGAGCATGCTGCCGGCATCGACTGGCTCATAGAGCTGCCCTTTACTCGAATAAATCCCGCAGAGAGCAAATAAACCGTCCATGCCGAAAGTACGAGCTTCATCCGGAATAATAGGGACAATTCGCTGCCCAATCCCTTTGTGACGAATCAGGCCGCGAACGATAAACCCAAGCGCCCCGGTCGTCGATGCTTCTCCCTCGCCACCCTTCAGCAGATATTTCCCTTCAAATACCTTGTCGTCCAGTTCAGGAGTACTCAGTCTTTCGCCACACGTCTGTCGTACCGGTACGTAGCCTCCAAGCGTCTGACGGCGCTCGTGAAGGTATTGCATCTCCGGACTGTCAGCGTCCGGCTTGTAAAATGGAAGCTTACTGATTTCGGCGTCGCTGACCGGAATGTTGAATCGCGTCCGAAACACCTTCAGTGCGTCTTCGGCAATCTTTTTCGCGTTGTGCGCAACGTTTTGACCTTCGCCTGCTTCACCGAGACCATAACCCTTGACTGTCTTTGCGAGAATCACCGTCGGAGCACCCTTGTGATTGACGGCCGCGTGATAGGCTGCATACATCTTTTCCGGATCGTGGCCACCTCGACGAATCGTTTGCAGTTTTTCATCGGAAAGATGTTCAACCATCTTCAGTACGTCAGGATCCGCGCCGAAAAAGTGCTGACGAATATATTCACCCGACGACACTGTGTATTTCTGATACTGGCCATCGACGACTTCGCCCATGCGTTTGACAAGCTTGCCGTCTTCGTCCGCATCGAGGAGCGGATCCCAGTCCGAGCCCCAGACAACTTTGATCACATTCCAGCCAGCGCCGCGGAAGGCGGCTTCCAGTTCCTGAATGATCTTGCCGTTGCCTCGCACCGGCCCGTCGAGCCGTTGTAGATTGCAGTTGATGACCCAGGTGAGATTGTCCAGATTCTCGCGAGATGCCAGCGTCAGTGCGCCGAGCGATTCCGGTTCATCACATTCGCCGTCGCCAAGATACGCCCAGACGCGGGATTTTGACGTATCCAGCAGACCGCGATGTTCCATGTATCGCAGAAATCGAGCGTGATAAATCGAGCAGATCGGTCCGAGTCCCATGGACACGGTCGGAAATTGCCAGAATGTCGGCATCAACCATGGATGCGGGTAGCTTGAAAGACCAACGCCCGCTGGAAGCTCACGACGGAAATTGATCAGGTTTTCTTCCGTCAAACGGCCTTCAAGGAATGCGCGGGAGTACATCCCGGGAGACGCATGTCCCTGGAAGTAGACCATGTCGCCCGTATGATCTGCGCTGCGAGCATGGAAGAAGTGATTCTGCGCGACTTCATACAACGTGGCCGACGACGCAAACGTCGAAATATGCCCGCCCACACCGTCGTAGTACTTATTCGCCCGCACAACCATGGCCATGGCGTTCCACCGCACAATGTTCTTGATGCGGCGCTCCATTTCCCGGTTACCGGGGAATTTCACCTGGTCCGTGTAGTGAATCGTGTTAATATAAGGTGTATTGGCCGTAAACGGCAGCATCACTCCGCGGGCGTAGGCGCGTTCCTGAAGGTGAACAAGCAATTCGCGAAGCTTTTCGGGCCCGTAACGGTGCAGGATGTCTTCGAGCGATTCGTACCAATCATCAAGCTCTTCCGGTGCAATTCCCGAAACCTTGTCAAGAACAGCCTGATCCAACATTCGTATCCCCAGAGATGAAATTCTGACGTTTCGTATAATCCTGGACAATCGTGACAAGAATGCCCATTTTTGCAGTTTTGCCGATGACTGGACAGCGTGCCCGGATTTCCAGACTCGGCGGATTGTAGGTTTGTATTCAAACCCATTCAATGCGGCGTCGGATCGGTATGCAATTCTCTCAAAAGAGCGGGGAGTCAAAGGATTCCAGGGTGGGAAATGATAACGATCGTGCTGAGGAAATGGCTGAGAAGCAAGCAACTCTCGCTAGAATGCGGGATTTCCATGCAAGTGGCGCCTTCGGCAAAAGATCAGCCTCAAAGCACAGCGTCGGGGCTGTACACCGCAGCCTCGCCTCCTCCTCCTCCGCGCGAGCACTGAAGAGCACTTTCGACGGCATCGACGACTGCTGCGAACTCACGACGGCTTCCTTTTGTGAACGGCTGGATTGTCGCTTAGGACTGGAGCATAAATAAGTGGGGCACGATTCCATCGTGCCGAGCACGTTAAAAACGTGCTCCACGTCCGGAAGGCGACAATTATTTCTCGAACGGTCCTTAACTGAGCGGGCATGGCTGAACGTTCCAGATTTCGGATGCATACTCTGCAATCGTGCGATCGCTGGAGAATTTTCCGGAGCGTGCGATGTTATGCACGGCTTTCTCGGCCCAGCTCTGCTGATCCTGGTAGGCCGTTGCTATCCGGCTCTGCGTTTCGACATAGGCGGACAGGTCGGCAAGGTGCAGATAATTGTCACCTCTGGTCAACAGTGTTTCGCGGATGGGTTCAAAGATACCAGGTTCGTCCGGGTTGAAGTGATTGCTAAAGATCATTTCCATCGCCTGGCGTGTTTCAGGTTCATGCTCGTAGTGCCAGTGGGGTTTATACCAGCCGCGACTGTTGAGAACCTGATCGGCCGTGAGGCCGAACATGAAGGCGTTTTCTTCGCCCGCTTGTTCCGCGATTTCGATGTTGGCACCGTCCCGGGTTCCCACGGTCAGCGCACCGTTCATCATGAATTTCATATTGCTCGTCCCGCTGGCTTCGTATCCTGCGGTTGAGATCTGTTCTGATACATCGGACGCGGGAATCAGATGCTCCGCCAGGGTGCAGGAGTAGTTGGGCAGAAATTCAACTCGCAGTTTGCCGCGTACATCAGCGTCGGTATTGACGACTCGACCGATACTGGTGATCAGCTTGATGATTACCTTGGCGAGGTGATACGCCGGTGCCGCCTTTCCTGCAAACAGAACGGTACGAGGCGGCACATTGAGACCGGGGTTTGCACGCAGGCGATTGTACCAGACAATCACCTGAAGTGCGTTCAGAAGTTGCCGCTTGTACTCGTGAATTCGCTTGATCTGAACATCGAACAGCGTGTCAGGGTCCAGGTTGATTCCGGCAGTCGTCCTGATCCAGTCGACAAATCGAACTTTTGCGGCCCGTTTGGCCGCGAGAATTCTCTCCCGAAATGCGGCATCTGTGGCGAGCGGGTCCGCGTGGAGCAGCATCGACATGTCTGTCTCCCAGCCCGCACCAACCGCGCTGGTCAGCAGCTTTGCGAGGTCTGGGTTTGCCAGCAGCAACCAGCGCCGCGGGGTCACGCCGTTTGTTTTATTGTTGAATCGTTCGGGGAAGAGTTCCGCGAAATCCGGTACGGTCTTCGTCCGCAGCAATTCCGAATGAATCGCCGCAACCCCGTTCGTGCTGTGAGTGCCCACGATCGCCAGATTCGCCATTCGCACCTTGCGTTCCGGTCCTTCGTCGATCAGGCTCACACGGTCCACGCGGGCATTGTCTCCCGGGTACTTCGCTCGAACTGTGTTCGTGAATCTCCGATTGATCTCGTACACAATTTCCAAATGTCGTGGCAAAAACGCTTCGAAGAGTTCCACCGACCACTTCTCCAGCGCCTCGGGCAGGAGCGTGTGATTTGTATAGGCAAGGGTGCGGACGCTCAGATCCCATGCTTCATCCCAGCTCAGCCGAGCTTGATCGAGAAGAATTCGCATCAGCTCGGGGACGGCCATCGCCGGGTGTGTGTCGTTCAACTGGATGGCGACCTTGTCCGGCAGCGCGGACCAATCGTTACCTCTTCGGCGGAATCGGGCGACAATGTCGGCCAGTGAACAGCAGACGAGAAAGTACTCCTGAAGGAACCGCAGGGAACGACCGCGTGGGGTCGAATCGTCGGGATAGAGCACTCGTGTGATGGATTTCGCCAAAGTCTTCTGCGAAACCGCTCCAAAGAAATCCCCACTGCTGAATTCGCCGAAGTCAAATACGGCTGGGGTAGCCGCTTCCCAAAGGCGGAGCGTATTAATGTTCTGCCCTCCGTACCCAACCACGGGACGGTCACTAGGAATGCCGAGCAACTGCGTCGCCAGTCCCCGCCGGACATGAATCTGCCCATCGCGAACGTCGAACGATGAACCAAGGGGAACGGTGACAGTTTCATTCGGGCGAGCCACCTCCCAGGGATCTGGCCGAATCAGCCAGGGATCCGGCTGTTCGACCTGATATCCATTCGCCATTTCCTGTCGAAACATACCATAGTCGTATCGCAGACCGTAACCCATTGCCGGAATCTGGAGGGTCGCAAGGGAATCCATAAAGCAGGCCGCCAGTCGACCAAGCCCGCCATTCCCCAGCCCGGCATCCGGCTCCTCCTCGGCCAGTTCAGCCAGGCTCACTCCCTTTTCCTGCTCAAAGGCACCCGCAAATGGAGTCAGTTGCAAATTCAGTATATTGTTCGACAGTGATCGGCCAATCAGGAACTCCATCGACAGATAGTACACCTGTTTCGGGTTCCCACGATCGTAACTGTGAGAAGTCTTCAACCAGCACTGCGCAAGAATGTCGCGCAAAGCTCCGGCAATCGATTCAAACTTGTCCCGAGGGCTCGCGTCTTCCGGACGCATAACGTGGTCGAAGATCAGCCGCCGCTCGTAAAGGGCATCGTCACTGCCGGTCAATTTCACCGGTCCACAACCGTAGTGTGTCATCCGTTTCTTAAGTTCGTCGTTGTTCATTTTGGTTCCCTGCAAAGGATCAACTCATCCGGGACAGTCAATCTTCTCAAACCGCTCGGGCTGACCAGTCGCGGCCAAAACGGAACTCCACCAGCCACCGGCGGGATCGAGCCGTTTGGTCTGTGTGGCCAGCAGTTCGATCGGGATGTGAATGAATCGCTCGTGCAGGAAGCCAATGACGAGGCCCGTTTTCCCTGCCATAGCGGCATGAACTGCATTGTGTGCAAAAAGGTTAGACAAAAGGGAGTCTTCACAATTGGCCGGACGGCTGCGGACTTGATAGCTCGGATCGAAGTATCGCATCACGACGGGCATCTTATGAGATGTGAAATATGCTTCAATCTTCTCACGCGGGAACAGACCGATATCCTTCAGTTTGACGTTTCCGGAAGCATCACGTTCATCGGAACTCGCCTGCAACAGGTCCTGCCCGGCACCTTCTGCCACGGCACGCGAGACGACCCGAGAATTGTGCCAGCCTTTTTGTGGATTTCATGCACGTACCCGTGCGTGATGCTGACGGGTTCTTAATCATTCAACCCGCAGCCATCTTCAACCGCCGGAGGTATATGAATGATCCAATCGAAGGTTCAATTCCAAATGAAGGGCGTGGAGGAGGACAGATGTATCAATTGGGTTTAAGAGAAGAAGATGAGAGCAGGTCGCAGCGCTCGACTCGGAGAGTCAAGCTACGCGAGGCGGAGGCCGACGGGGAGGGATTCGCCGAGGATGAGATTGGCTTCTTCGCTTTCGAGCGTGCCGCCTTCGGTGATGAGTGTGACGAGGTGGCTTCTGGCATCAGCGGAGGACAGCTGGGCGGCGACACGTTGGCGAAGAGAATCATCAATGTCGCGGAAGCGGTCGTGGGTGCGTCGGGTGAGCTGCATGAGCGCGAGTTGAGTTGTCGATTCGTGCAGATCGCCGGTGCGGAGCAGAATGTCGATCCAGGTGGTGGCCGGACTGAGGGGAACGACAAGGTTCAACGGGCCGTAGACCGGCACGCGACCGCCGATCCGACCGAGGCTCCAGATCAGGGCGTTGCGAACAGATTCGAAAGCAGGTCGATTCAGGAGGTCGATGATCATGTCGCCAAGTTCGATCCGC
>CAMAVB010000038.1 GCA_945861465.1 Candidatus Kuenenia stuttgartensis | reverse complement strand
AGGCGGATGGGTCTCGAAAAAGTGGTACGACAAGGGCCAGCGCCTCATGGCAATTGGTTTCGCATTGTCGTCTTTCGCTCCGCGAAAGAAACGCCGCTCTCTGCCGCTCGTTGCAACGGGCCAGTCACTTCTGTCTCAGGACGGTTGGACGGAGGCTGCGTTCGGCGAGCGGGGGACGTAAGTCCCCTGATTTTTGCAGTGTCCACGCGGTCAATCAGGGGATTGACATCCCCCGCTCGCCAAAGAAATTCATCAATTCCGATCGGTCGCATAATATCTCACGACGGGCTGGATTTGGCGGCAGACTTCGCCAGGAATATGTGATAAACGACGATTCCACTGACGATAACTCCAATCGCCGTCCCCAGCAGTTTCAGTCGAGTTCCGAGGACAAACAGCCATCCGAGCAGCGCGATCAGGCTGGGCAGCGGGTAGAGCCACATGCGGAACGGCATCACGACATCCGGTCGAGTCGTACGCAGCACATGCAGGCCAAAAATCTGCGCCACGAACTGCACCAGAATCCGCACAGTGACAGCCGTCTCAATGACAGTCTGCAGTGGAAGGTAGCAGAAGATCGCGGTCAGGAAGCCCAGTGTCCACAATGACACGATCGGATACCGTTTTGTCGGATGGACACGCGCAAAGACTGCGAGAAAATCTCCGTTCGTTGCTGCCGCGAATGGAATTCTTGAATACCCGAGCGTGATCGCGAACATGCATGCCAGAACTGTCCAGAGAATCAGTCCTGTAAAGAGGACAGCAATCCGCCGACCGTACAGTGTTTCCATAAACAGTGACGCGATCTGGTCTGACTTCATCGCCTGTTCCCATGGAATGACGGCGATGATTGACACATTCATCAGGAGATACACCGCAGCGACAACGACAACCGATGTAATCACAGCGCGCGGGATTGTCCTGCCGGGATCACGTACTTCTTCGCCAAGGTGGCAGATATTGTAATAGCCCAGATAGTCATAGATCGCGATCAGCATCGCCGCACCGAGGCCGTTGACCCATTTGCCATCGATCTTAAAAGCATCCGGCGGAAGTGTCAGCAGTGAGGCGTTGAAATGCGTCAGCCCGGAAACAATGACGATCACCACGGTCAGGATCGTTCCGGTGCAGAGCACGATGCCAAACCAACCGATGACGTTGATCCGGCGAGACAGCATCCATGTCACAAGCAGGCAGCAACACGCTGCGAGGGTGCTCGTCCCACCGGGAATACGCCATGTGTGAAGCGTCTCGGACAGTCCCGGGAAGATGAATTCGACGTATGGCATGGCTCCAATGTAGCCGGACGCGACTTCCATCGTGCCGCTCACAAGAAACTGCCACACAAACAGAAACGGCAGCATCCTTTGCCATCCGGAATCCCGCTTGCCAAAGATCTCACGCAGAAAATGGTAGGTTCCGCCACTGCCTGGCAGAGCAGCTCCCAGTTCGCTCCAGACAAGTCCGTCGCAGATGACAAGCACTGCCGCGACCACCCAGGCAATCAGCGCCTGAGGCCCATGCATCGCGGCGATGAAACCCGGGATCGTGATAAATGGCCCGATGCCGACCATGTTCGAAATGTTCAGTGCGATCGACTGCGGCAATCCCAGCCCGCGCACGAGTTCGGTGCGGGTCGCCAGGGTGCGTTCTTCAGGTGCTGCTGACAAGTTGGACGGGATCAAGAGAGGAACTTTCGGCTGGCTGCAAAGTAGCCATCACGCTCCGCCGTGATGAGCCTATGTCAAACGACGCTCTGCAAGTTGCAAGTTGCACGATCAACACGTCACGTGGACCTCAAGGACAATGCACGCGAGTCATTTGCAGGATCAATTGAATCTGAAATTTCAAATCTCAAATTTCAATTCACAATGCCTTCATTGCAACCTGCAACCTGCGACCTGAAACCTGAAACATCAATCGACCAGATTGAAGTTGTTCTCATTGTCCGAATCAGGATTGACGACGGCCAACAGTCCCGATGTCTCCGCTGCAGCATACTTCGCGGGTATCTGCATTTTTGGTTCTTCAACGGCCACAGGCGTTGTTTCGTAACCTGGCGGAACGTACTCCGCTGACTCAATATCAGCTGCTGGCGTGCTGGCGGTGGCTGGCAGGGTCTTCACGATGATCACAGATTGTTTTCCTTCCACAGCTCCATCGTTTCCACTGAAGGTCGTTAGGTGATAAACGCCTTTTTCGTCAGTTCGTCCAAACGCACTCCGCTTTGATGTTTCGGACGTAAACGTCACGTCTGCCCCGACAACCGGTTCGCCGTTGTACTTGACTGTTCCATGGACGGGAAAGACTGGCTCACGCGGAGTCTTCGGGCCACCTCCGCATCCGACAATGAATGCAAGAGCGAATAGGGCGACGATTGATGTTTTCATGGATTGCTCTGAACTTTCGAATAGGCTTTCTTCAACAGATGCACAGATTTTGCACATTTACGCTCAAAAAATAAAGTCTCTCTTGAAAATATTGAGAATTGTGCCACTATCCAACACGGACTGTTTAACGCCCCGAATTTTCAGGGCAACTTTGTAACTTTATTGGAGAAACGCATGAAAAAAAATGTCCGGTGCCGTCCCGGTTTTACGCTGATTGAATTGCTCGTCGTAATCGCAATTATTGCAATATTGATTGCTTTGCTGTTGCCAGCAGTTCAACAGGCTCGTGAGGCAGCTCGCCGCACACAGTGCAAGAACAATCTCAAGCAGATTGGTCTGGCACTACACAACTATCACGATGTGTTCAACACGTTTTGTTACCAAAAAGGCGGCACAAACGGCCAGGGAAATTTAGCTCGTAACGACGGAAACTACAATCGTCGGTCTGGTCTGATTTCGCTACTGCCATACATCGAACAGGCGAATCTGTACACATTGATCGAAGCAGGTGACACAAGCGGTGCGAACGGCGTGGCTGGAGTTGTCCCGCCTGGTGGTGCTGCTCCCTGGAGCGGTTGGAGAGTGTGGTGGAGGCAGATCCCCGGCTACCGTTGTCCGACAGATCCTGGCATTATTACATCTCGCGGCACTTCCAACTATGCATTCTGTCGAGGTGACTCCTATGCGTTCGGTGCAAACAACCGTGATGCAACCCAGGCGAGTGGAGTGTTCTGCCGAGACCGTTGCTACGGAATGCGCGACGTCCTTGATGGAACCAGCAACACGATTGCTTTCGGCGAACGCATCCAGGCCAGTTTTGGGATTGGTGGAAAAACCAATCCGGATGTGCGTGAAGCAATGTTGGTGAGTGTCGCCGGCATCTCTACCAGTGCCGGAGCTTGTATTGCAGCAACAACGCCACTCCTCGCGGGCAAGCGATATACGACAGCGGCGAATTTGAAAGGGAAGTTCAGTTCGATCTGGCAGGATGCTCAGCCGGAAAATGCCGCCTTTAATACAGTGATCGCTCCAAACGGAGCATCCTGTACGAATGACGCGAATGGCAATGCAGACTCCGCTCAGAGCATCCTTACCGCAAGCAGCTATCACACCGGTGGTGTGCAGGTTGTCTTGTGCGACGGCTCTGTCCGCTTCATCAGCGACAGCATTGACACTGGAAATCTGGCACCCGCTGTGACCACAGTCAACAGTCCAAGCCCATACGGTGTATGGGGGGCAATTGGCACCAAGGCTGGCGGCGAAATCATTGGCGATTTCTAGTCTGAAGAAATTGCAATTAGATTATCACGATTTGCAGAAGGAGCCTCAGCGCGATGCTGAGGCTCCTTTTTTGCATTGTAAAGACTTGTTTTTGGGGTAGGCCGGACCAGGCGGAGCGCCGTTCCGGCAGGTACGATTGTTTTGTATTAGCCATGGGAACTGACGGCAGGCTGACTCAAATCAACGTCGGGATACGTCCTTTGGTATTTTTGGAGCAGATCCCGAACCCGAAGATCAGCCATCGGATGATGATCCGTTTGCTTCGCAACGTATTCTTCGACAACGCCAAGTGTAGCAGCACCGACACTTCGGATTGCGTAGTTTCGCTGGAAGGTCTTTGGCTCTGTAGTTTTCAAACCGGGCTCCATCGGCATGAAGCCGATGGGGGCCTGTTCGCCGTATGTTTGTGTCTTATAGTTGCCAAACCGGGGGGCTCTACCGACGCAAGCGGTCTGTGGATTTAATCGTTTAACCCGACCCAAAGGGGAGGAATGCCACCGGAACGCATCGCCTACGGCATCGGGTTAAACGCAATACCGTTCAAAAAGTAGCAGGCACACTCCGTGTGCCGTCCGCCCAGACTCGAAAAGCTATGCTTTTCAATGGTTGCGGCACACGGAGTGTGCCTACTACTTTCAATAATTGAACGGTATTGGGGTTAAACGAAAACACTCCAGATCGTCCCTAAATCAACAGTCCGCTAGTGCATCGTCAACCGTGCTCTGATGTGTGCCACTGGCTCTGCCAGTGTTCTTCATCGGGATAGAGCACTGGCAGAGCCAGTGGCACACAACCCATCAATCCATCACTGACAAAGCACTAGCGCCTTGCGGCTCGCGACGGGCTGGCTGATGCCGGCCAGAACTTTCTTGACTCGCTGGAATTCATCGCTCTTCAATTTGCCGCCGGTGGGTTTCGACGATGTCAGGAATCCGTGCATCAGGGTCAGCAGGCTGCCGCGAAATTTGCCTTCGCAGGCATGGCACTGAAAAATCTTCTGCGGGTTCTCAGTTCCGCAAACGTGTAACCGTTCACGCCTCAGAACGAAACCTGCGCAAGGAACCACAGATAAACACAAATTCACACAGATAAATATCAACAGTCAATCTGTACTACTAACGACTGAAGTCTTGTCTTACCGCGAAGATTTCCGCACTTCAGTTGCTCAAGTTGTTTGATACCCATCTGTTGTGCGACGGATGGATTGCCACAAAAAACACAAAGACACACAAGAAGTAGAGCTCAACAATAAAAGTCAGCGACCGACACAAACGACTGAAACGTTTTGTGCCTTTTTGCGTTTTTCGTGGCCATCCGCTTTGGGTTGCGGGCGAAGCTCGCGCCAGGTTCATCCGTGTCCATCTGTGGTTTAAACTGTCTTTCTCGAAATGTCGTGAACGGTTACGCAAACGTTTAGAGTTTTGTTTTCGTGAGAAGTTTCTTGAAATGCGACAGATGTCCGCCGACGGAGCGACGAACCTACGTAGGCGAGCCGCTCCGTCGGCTGAGGGATTGGCTCGCCGTGCAGTCGAAGTCCCTGAATAGGAAATCTGGCATTCAATCTGCAATCGGCATGCGAATGCGATCGCCGCGAATTGATGGCAATTCGGCGATTTCGCGGTCGGCGTTTCGCAGGCGGCCTTCGGTGGTGCGGTGCGTCATGATCACCAGTCGTGCGACACCGGATTCGTTGTCAAGATCGTCTGTTTCATCCTGACGCACACTGCTGATACTGATTTCATTGCGACCCAGAATGTCGGCGATATCGGCCAGCACATGCGGTTGGTCGGCGACTGTGAAACGCAGGTAATAGCGGCGGCTAAGTTCTTCCTGAGGCTGAAGCTGTACGGGTTTCTGCCCCTGCAATCGCAGGATAGACTGAAACGTAATCGCCGCGCGGCCTGTGGCATAGTCAATGACGTCTGCCATCACGGCGGACGCTGTCGGCATCTGACCGGCACCCGCGCCGGAGAATCGAAGCACTCCCACAGCATCACCTTCAATCGACACGATGTTGTCGGCTCCGCTGGTCATCCCGATCGCACGGTTCGCGCGAACAAGGGTCGGCTGCACGGAAACTTCCAGACGCTCTTTCGCCAGCCGCGATGTTGCCAGCAGCTTCACGCGGTAGCCCAATTCTGCGGCGACCAGCAGATCCAGCAATTCGATCTGTTGAATGCCCTGTCGTACGATGTCCTCAAGCGACACGCGCGTGCCGTACGCCAGTTGAGTCAGGATCGATAACTTTTGAGCCGCATCGGTGCCATCCACGTCCATCGCCGGATCGGCTTCCGCATAGCCTCGCGCCTGAGCTTCCGCCAGCACGGCATCGTACGTTTCGCGACGATCGAGCATGCGTGTGAGAATAAAATTGCTGGTCCCGTTCAGGATCGCTTCAATTGAGACAATCCGATTGGCGGTCAACGCAGTGTTCACCGCAGAAATAATCGGAATCCCACCCGAGACGGCCGCTTCAAAACAAATCGTGCGATTCAGTTTTCCCGCCAGCTCGCATAACTCCGCACCGTGGGCGTACAGCAGTGCCTTGTTGGCTGTGATCACATCTTTACCAGACTTCAGCAGCCGTGTGACATCCTCACGCGACGGACTGATCCCGCCGACAACATAAATAGCCAGCTGAACTTCCGGGTCGTCGGTCACCGTGCAAATGTCGTTCGACACGGGGAGACTGCCAAAATCGACGTCCCGCTGCTTCGCCACGTTTTTAACCACCACGCGACGAAGTTGAATGCAGCGCCCCGTCCGCTGCCGCAGCAATTCCTTTGATGACTGCAGGATTTTCACCACTCCCGTCCCGACCGTGCCACAGCCGATCAGTGCAATATTCAGATCCGGGCGTTGGGTCATTGGCAATCCTTAGGCGCAAATTCAATTCCACCGTTAACAATTGCGGTGGAATACGGTTTCCAAGTGGCGAAAATGTCAAACAAAAAATGGGACAACCCAAAATGATTTTCAGTCGAACAGTTGAGCGGGCTCGGGCCGTCCCTATACTGTGACCCATCAGGCAATTGTTGGGAATGAATCCCCGTTTTTTACTCTGTTTCAAACTATGACAACACTGCAACACGGTTCGTTGACGCAGCAACTCCAAATTGGGGCCGTACGATACCTGAACGCCCGTCCACTAATTGAGGGTTTAGATGAACTTCTGCCGTCAGCGAATCTGGTATTGGACTATCCGAGTCGATTAGCTGACTCCTTGTCTGCCGGACGTCTGGACGTGGCGTTGATCCCGTCTGTGGAGTACTTTCGCCGTCCGGGTTACGAAGTCGTTTCGGATGCTTGTGTCGCCGCGCGGGGCGCAGTGCTCAGCGTCAAGCTATATTGTCGCGTGCACCCGGGCAACATTCGCAGGCTCGCCCTCGACGAAGGGTCTCGCACGAGTGCGGCATTAACGAAAGTCATTCTGGCTGACCGCTACGGCGTGATTCCACAGACCGAAGCGCTGAAGATGGAATCGACGACGCATGACAGCACGGCAGACGCTGTGCTGCTGATCGGTGACCGCGCGATGCATGATCCCGCAGAATCTTTCGTAGAAGTGATGGACCTTGGACAGGTCTGGTACGACTGGACAGGGCTGCCATTCGTGTTCGCGATGTGGGTCGCTCGACAGGAAGCCAACACCGACGGGATCGACGACATCCTGTCACACGCACGCGATCTGGGACTTGAACGGATTGGGGAGATCGCTGCTGAAGAAGCTCCGCGACTGGGCCTCACACAATCGGCCGCCTACAACTATCTCACAAGAAACCTGCACTATCACATGACGTCCGCCGAACGCAGTGGATTAAAATTGTTCTGCGAACTGGCGGCTCAGCACAAACTGGTGAAACCTGATGTCGATATTGTCTTCCGAGATTTCGTCACTGCTTGAGAAAGCCGTGGCCGGTGACCGACTAACGCCTGAAGAGGGTCTTGTACTGCTGCAGTCGCACGATTTGGCAGGCATCGGTGCTGCGGCAAACGCCGTCACAATGCGTCTGCATCCTGAGCCCTTTCGCACTTACAACATCGATCGCAACATCAATTATACCAACGCCTGCACGGCGGTCTGCGACTTTTGTGCGTTCTACCGCCCCCCCGATCATGCTGAAGTCTACGTATTGCCCATCGAAACTCTGCTGAAAAAGATCGAGGAAACTGTCGAACTTGGCGGCGATCAGATTCTGCTGCAGGGCGGATTGCATCCAAAGCTGCCGCTTGAGTGGTACGAAGAGACTCTCCGGACAATGCGAAAACATTTTCCGCAGATCAACATTCATGGATTTAGTCCGCCCGAGATTCATCACTTCACGAAGATCAGCAAGCTGCCGCTGAAGACCGTACTGGAACGACTCAAAGCTGCGGGCCTGGGAAGTTTGCCGGGCGGTGGTGGTGAGATCCTTGTCGATCGAGTCCGCAAGGAGATGACCCGCGGTAAAGTGCTGACCGACGACTGGCTTAACGTCATGCGCGTCTGGCATGAATTGGGCGGACGATCAACGGCGACGATGATGTTTGGTCATATCGAAACGCTTGCAGAGCGGATTGAGCATCTGGAACGTGTTCGTCAGTTACAGGATGAAACCGGTGGTTTTACGGCGTTCATCTGCTGGACGTTTCAGCCGGACCACACCGACATGGCGCACATCCCGCCCGCCGGAGCTTTTGAATATCTGAAGACGCAGGCCGTCAGTCGGCTGTATCTGGACAACATCCCGAATATCCAGTCGTCGTGGGTAACGCAGGGTGAAAAAGTTGGGCAAATGGCTCTGCTCTTTGGCGCGAACGACATGGGCAGTCTGATGATCGAGGAGAACGTCGTTTCTCAGGCGGGCACCGTTCACCACCTGACGGTGGACGGGATTCGCCGTTGCATTGAGAACGTTGGTTATATTCCCAGGCAGCGCAACGTGTTTTACGATTACATCGATCAGGTCGCCGAATACTCTCCACAGCGACTCGCGCCGGTGCTGCCGGTGCTGCAGTCGTAGTGACGTCATGCGCCACACGCTGAATGAGGCATCCCCTGCGTTGTGAATTCTGTGCAATCCTCCCGCAACTTTCAGCAAACTTCGAGCGGACGCGTGATTCCTCGGAGGGCTGACGCCCTACCGCTCGCCGGTTGTTCGCCATTGAACCCTCATGCCCGTGCGGCCTCAGACAGAAATTCCTGAGTGATCGCTTCCTGAGGCGCTTCGAAAATCTGTTCAGGAGGACCTGATTCGGCGATTCGACCGGCGTGCAGAATGTGGACCTGGTGCGCGACGGTGCGGGCGAAGGACATCGCGTGAGTCACCACGATCATCCGCTGACCGCTCGCTGCAAGATCTGTCATCACGCTGATCACTTCGGCGGTCGTGCGAGGGTCAAGCGCGCTGGTGGGTTCATCGAACAGAATTGCTTCGGGATTCATGGCCAGTGTTCGGGCAATCGCGACACGTTGCTGCTGGCCTCCGGACAACGAACCAGGGCGGGCGTTCTCCTTGTCTGCCAGACCCACACGCGCCAGAATGCGTCGCGCGTTCTGCACGGCGGCTTCTCGGGACTGCTTCAAAACGTGAATCGGTGCTTCCGTCACGTTTTCCAGCACCGATCGGTGTGGAAACAGGTTGAACTGCTGGAACACCATACCCACGCGCTTCCGAATCTGCAGCAGGGCTGCATCACGTTCCGGCCCTGCCGCTGCGTGGAGTACAATATCGCTCACGCGAATGGATCCGGAATCAAAGGATTCCAGTCCGTTGATTGTCCGCAGTAGTGTACTCTTGCCGCCTCCCGATGGTCCCAGCAGCACGCAGACTTCACCGTCCGCAACCTTCAGGCTGACACCTCGCAGGACTTCATGCTGCTGGTAGCGTTTGACGATATTGGTCAGTTCGATCATCCGCGCCGCTCCTGATTCAGATTTTTCTCCAGGCGATTCGTCATCACGGACAGCGGATAACTCATCGCCAGATAGAGCAGCGCCGTCAGCAGGCCGAGTTCCACGATCGCACCGGCGCTGCGCGCCTGGATGTAATACTGCTTTGAAAGCTCCACAACCGTAATCACCGAACACACGGCCGTGTCTTTGAACAGCGCGATGAAGTCATTGGTCATCGGCGGCAACACCAGTCGAGTCGCCTGAGGAATGATGATGCGGCGCAGAGCGAGGCTGCGGGACATGCCGAGCGAGATGGCCGCCTCCATCTGGCCGCGAGGAATGGACTGGATGCCGCCGCGATAGATTTCCGCTTCGTACGCCGAATAGTTGATCGCCAGTCCCATGACAGCTGCCGCAAACGCATTGATGGTCAGCTCCATGCCGGGAAAGATGATGTCCAGCAGCTTCGGCACCAGGAAATAGATCAGGTACAATTGAAGCACCAGCGGAGTACCTCGCACGATCTCAACGTACACGGCAGCTGGTTTTCCCAGATACCACGGTCCGTACAGTCGAGCCAGCGCGATCAACAAACCGATAAACACCGCGATCGGCATCGCTGTAATCGACAGCAGGATGGTCATGCCAGCAGATCTCACCAGCAGCCCGCCGCGCTTTTGAATGACGGTCCAGCCGCCGGAAGGTTGGTAACTGGCCGTCGCCGCATCCTTAGTCTCACCATCCGCTGCCGGGTCGGGACTGCCGACAAAGCCGCCGGATTTATCCGTTTCCAGTCCCCGCATCATCTGCGTGTCATTCCAGATGCCGTACTTCGCAAAAATCCGATGCAGCCGCCCGTCCTGCAGCGCCTGCAGCAAAATTTCGTTCACAGCGCGAAGCAAATCCTGATCCGACTTGCGCGCCATCGCGACGTAGTAACCACGTCCTACAGGCTCACCGATCGGACGCAACTGGGGAAAGCCCTTTGCATAGAAGAGCCAGATCGGAAGATCCTGCACATTGGCATCAATCCCGCTCAGTCCCAGTTCGGTGGCATCCATGGCATCGGTCGCACCTTCAAACAGCGCCACATCGACGTTGTCGCCACCGAATCGCTCGACATAATCCTGAGCGGCTGATCCGCCAAGCAATGAGACCTTGCGTTTGCGGCCGTCAGCTGGCTTGAGCAGATCGTCCCACGATGTGAGACTGTCATCGGCAACGCGTCCGAGAAGCTGCAGCTCATAGATGTAATACGGAATCGACAGGCCATAGCGTTCGGCGCGATTGGTCGTCCATTCGTAACCGTTCAGAACCAGATCAATGTCGCCGCGATCCAGCAGGTCAGGCAGCTTGTCCCATTGACCCTGCGAGAATTGGGGCTTGACGTCCAGGTGTTCGGCAATCAGTTGGGCCAGTTCGACTTCGAAGCCAGTCAGCAGCGAAGGGTTATCGGGATCCGGATAAATAAATGGACCGCCACCTTCCTGATCGGCCCCCCAGACGAGAGTGCCACGCTGCCGAATCCGGTCGAGCCCATCGTCTGCCGGACTGGTTAACGGCTGCGTCAGCCACGCGGCAATACACACCAGGGCCAGCGGCACAAATCCCGGAACCCGATGAAGATCGCATTGAACTGCCATAGGAGTTACAATTTCAGAGAGCTCCGGGAATGCAAACACAACTCGAGGACATCAGAATGTGCAGGTTACCGGACTAACATGGGTCTGTGCAATTCCGAAGCACATCGATCGGCTTTTTCACGGCAGCAGAGATTCCGGCCCGATATGCGAGCACAGCGACACTCATAACCTTTCGAATCGACCTGTTCGCTGATAGCATGTGGGTCTCCGCGTTTTTGGAATCCTTCAACACAGGGAATTCATCGGGACAATTGAAACAGGGCTTTAGTAGGTGGCGTCCCTGGACACCCAGTTTATGATCCATTGCAAAACCCCATGAGCACAAACAACTCCAGCGCACAACCTCCCGATCGCAGCGCCTTGCCTCCGTCGCCCGTCAGCTACACGTATCCTGGGGCGAAGTGGTGGAAGGTTGACTTCCATACTCATACGCCGGAGTCTTCAGACTACGCAGGAAAGGCAGGCTCCAAAAAGGAAGAACTGAAGGGGCAATCACCTGCAGACTGGCTCGCCAGACAAATGGCCTGGGGATTAGATGGAGTTGTCGTCACAGATCACAATACGACCGGCTTCATTGCAAGACTTCAGGATGTCTATGCTCAGTTCGATCAGGCATCCCCGAAATTCAGGCCCCTTGTCATCTTTCCAGGGTTCGAACTCACCGTGCATGGAGGGTTACATCTTATCGCTGTTTTCGATCCCGGCTCAGATTTGACTGCCGTCAGCGGAGTTATCAGTGCTTGCGGTTATACTGACACGCGAGGTGGTTCGGATGGCGTTAGCTCGAAGTCATTTGAGGATTGCGTCAAGATCATCAAACAACACGGCGGACTAACTATCGCTGCACATGTAGATGAGGCCTGTGGCTTGCTCTGGAACAAGTTGACCATTGGCGATGAGGTTCGTCAACTGATGCGTGCTGACGACTTGTCTCATGAGGAAGCGGTGGATCGGCTTATCTCAGAGCAGCGATTGGCGCTCACGGTGCGGGATGATGGCCAGAAAGTGAACCAGACGGTCGAGGCTGTTTTGGCAGCAGGGTTGAATGCCATTGAGGTCCGTGCCTGGGGCAAGCTGCCAGCAACAATTCAAGAACATCCAATTCTGGCCCGGCTTGCTCGTGTCACCGGTTCTGACAGCCACATGCCGAGAGACATTGGCCGTAACGGCTTCTCCTTGGTCCACATGACCCATCCAAATCTCGAAGGGTTACGCATGGCGTTTGCAGACGGTTCTGCCGTTCGGACCCGCGGAGGAGATCCAATCAAGGAGAGTTGGTCAGTTCGCCCCATAGCCAGCGGTGACACCACCGATTGGAATGTCTGGCCTGACCGCGCAGTAGAGAAAATCACAGTCGCTCAACTTAAGTGCGCCGGTCGGGTGACTCCTTTGGAAATGCCACTGCATCCCCGACTCAATGTCCTCGTCGGAGGCAGAGGCTCAGGCAAGAGCACCTTCGTCCATGCCTTGCGCCTCGCCACGCATCGTTGTTGGAGTAGAGACTTGCAACGATATGATGGAGATGCGCCGGTCAAAGAATCCCCCGCAGGTGACTTTTGGCGCTGGGCGAAGGTTCCCGCAAAACGAGGCGATGACGGAGTCATCCTCAAGGGCGAAAGGGGGAATAGTGACATCAAAGTTCTCTACCGCACTCCGGCCCGGCAGGCCGAGTTGCACTGGCAGGCCGCCTTTCTTGGGCAGGGAGCGAAGTCTTCGCCTCCGACAGTCCGTTCCTGGCCATTGGGATCATTGCCGATTGAAGACGGCGGCGCGTATGCCACTAAACGTTTTCCATTGAGCATTTACAGCCAAAAGCAGGTGCTGGAAATGAGTCGCGGGTCTGCTGGACTCCTGGCGATTATCGACCGAGAGAAAGATGTCGCCTCGCTTGAGGACCATTTGGAGCAAGCCATAGCAGCTTATTCCGCCACGAAGGCGAGGATCCGGGAACTCGGCACAACCCTTGCAAACGAAGCCCAGGACACCGCCAGCCTGAGAGACATCCACATCGAGCTGGAGAAGGTTCAGTCCGATGCTGTCAAAGAATATCAAAGGAGGCAGGCACAAGCCCGCGCACTGCTTCCAGATCTCAGCGATGAATCTCCGCAGCTCGTGTTTGCCCGCGAGTTGCAGGAACAGGCAGATCGCCTCGGCCTCCCGGATCTGCCCACCGCATTGATCCTGCCGACCGATACAGAGGCAGTTGCTGCTCAGGCCATCTATCAGAACACGCAACAGCAATTGGATGACATCGCGGAGCAAATCCGCGCCCAAGCCACAGCGATTCAGTCTGCACTTACCACACTGGACAAAAATCTGCGCGCGAGTGCCTGGTGG
Organism: Candidatus Kuenenia stuttgartensis; assembly: GCA_945861465.1. GTDB lineage: Bacteria > Planctomycetota > Planctomycetia > Planctomycetales > Planctomycetaceae > SXXK01. The sequence goes on along the minus strand of CAMAVB010000038.1, from coordinate 29,487 downwards.
CAGGCCTGCAAAGACTCCAAAGCAGCCTATGACACGGTGCTGGGAACGCAGACAACCGCCTTTGATCCGGCGAGATTGACCAGGCTAAGTCAGGACCGCACCCAATTGGAAACGAGACTCGCGAAACACCATGGAACGCGAGTGGAGATCACACGTCTCGAAACCAGTGCCACGGAGCAGCTAGCCGCAATCCACGCCGCCAGAACTGCGATCAGTGCAGCCCGCGAATCGTTTGTCGCGACTCACAACGCCATGGGCACCTTGCTCAAACTGACCCTGGTTCCCATGGGGGCAGAACTTAGCTCGGTCGAACGATCGTTGCGGGAAGCGATGGGAGTGGACTCCGATAAGTTCAGTCAGTCCATTGGCACATCAGAAGGAGCCAGGGAGGATTCCTTGCTGCGAGTTTTTCAAGGCACCGCTCGGGGAACCGGAGCCCAAAAGGTTCGTCAGCGCATTCTTACGCTCATCGACTCGACTGAGAATGAGCAGGGCTTTGCAGACCTCCAGAACAATCTCCGCCGCCAAATCACCAGCACGCCTTCTCGGCGGGAAGCCATAGAAACGTGGTTCCCGGAAGATCGTTTGGATCTTGAATACCGCACTGCGGAGTCTGGAACATGGAAATCCATCTCTCAGGGCTCCATTGGCCAGCAGACCGCAGCCGTGCTCTCCTTCCTGCTTTCATTCGGCGAGGAACCACTGGTGCTGGATCAGCCGGAAGATGATCTCGACACGCGAATGATCATGTCACTCATCGTGGAGCAAGTCCGTACGATGAAAGAACGCCGGCAGATTATCATCGTTACCCACAACCCCAACATCGTCGTTCATGGCGACGCCGATCTCGTCCATGCTATGGAGGATCTCAACGGCCAGGTGTCTCGCAATCGAACAGCATCAGGAGGGCTTCAGGAGAAAGAGACGCGAAAGTTTATTTGTGACGTGATGGAAGGCGGCGCGATCGCCTTCCGCAAGCGCTATGACCGTATGGGTAGAGAAGAAATCTGAGCTATGTTTGATACCAACGATGAACTCCTGCGCCAGGTTCAGCTGGGAGAAGACAGCCTGCTTGAGTGCAAACAGATCTTCTTCCGTCATGACAAGATCCAAGGGCCGTCCTCCGAGAAAATGGCCGACGAAATCGCGGCCATGAGCAATGCCGCCGGGGGCGTCATTGTGCTTGGCGTGGACGATAAAACTCGCGACATTGCAGGCATTGATGCTGCCAGGCTGCAGCTTACTGAAACCTGGCTGCGGGAAATCATGGAAACCCGGTTAGAGCCGCCCCTCCAGGCCTACATCCTGCGCCGCATTGAGTTACCCGATGGTACCGGTGCCCTGCGGCCGGTTCTGAGGCTGGACCTACCGCGCAGTTTGTTTGTCCATCGCTCACCCGGAGGCTACAAAACACGGGCAGGCAGTTCCGTGCGCGAGATGGCTCCAGAGTACCTTGCCCGGATGTTCCAACAGCGCAGCCAGTCGCGCCTTATACGTTTTGATGAGCAACTGGCACCCATGGCACCGATGGAGGCGCTGTCGGCTGACTTATGGAAAAAGTTCGCCACGGCCCGCTCATCCGGCACGGATCAAGACATGCTCTCAAAACTCAAGTTGGCGGATCAGGACGCCGAGGGCGCATGGCACCCCACGGTATCCGGACTGCTGATGGCTTGTCCCAGCCCCCATGATTTCCTTCCCTCAGCGTTCATTCAGGCCGTCGCCTATCGCGGTACAGAAGTCGCACCTGCCGACCACCTCGCTTACCAATTGGATGCCAAAGACATTCACGGGCCATTGGATGTGCAAATCGCGGAAGCCTGCCGCTTTGTGGCCAGAAACATGAAAATCGGTGCCAGCAAAACCATCGGACGACATGATCTCCCGCAATTTGACCTTACCGCTGTATTCGAGGCCATCACTAACGCTGTCTCACATCGGGACTATGCCATCTACGGTCAGAAGGTGCGGCTCCGCATGTTTGAAGACCGATTGGAGCTGCATTCTCCAGGGGCCATTGCCAACACCATGACTCTCGAAAGTCTGGAGTTCCGTCAGGCATCCCGAAACGAGAATCTCACGAGTCTCCTCGCCAAGTGCCCTGTCCCCGAATTGGAAGGCCTCCATTCAGAACGCTCCACCATCATGGACAAACGAGGGGAAGGTGTCCCCCTCATTTTCCAGCGTTCCGAGCGACTATCCGGCAAGCGGCCACTCTACCGCCTGCTTGATAGTGATGAACTCCAACTCACAATCTACGCCGCTGCTTTAGACGACGGAGTTACAATCGGCTAATTCGGGCTGGCGATCATCCGGACCTGGCACTGACGCTGCGCACGCGCAGACGTTGAGCGGGCACTGGCCGACGTTACGTTGCCGTATCCTGTCGAGCCCACCGTCTGCGGAACTTGTCAGCGACAATCCACACCAAGGCCTGCGGCACAGGAAATCGCGGAGCCAGTTGAAGATCGACATGAGCAGCCAGGCGAGTCACGATTTCAGACATCTCCGCGGATGGGTGTTTTCTTGAAGCATCGTGTGGACATCCATCTTACGTGCGAGCGTTCCGCAATCGTACTCAGAATTCGGCTCATCTGCACTATCTTTAGAAAAGTAAGGACCGTTCGAGAAATAATTGACCGCATCCTCCTCTCCCCTGGAAGGGGAGAGGGCAGGGTGAGGGGCATAAAAAGAGACAGTTATTTCTCGAGGGGTCCTAAGCAGAGTTTAATCCATTTCGGTACGCTTTCCGGGAACGTCGATCTGTGGGTACACTGTCTTGATTGCGCCTCTAACGTCGATTTCCGGATTCCTTTCTGATCCTGTCAACAGAGCAGACCCGCGATATGGCATCTCGATCCGTGAGTTTGTGGATTGATCAACTGAAAGCCGGCGACCGCGAGGCGACTGAGAAACTGTGGGGACGGTATTTTAGGCGGTTAATGGGCTTAGCCCGCAAACGGCTGGAGAACCACGCTCGGCTGGGAGCAGATGCGGAGGACGTAGCGCTCAGCGCGTTTGACAGTTTCTTTCGCGGAGCAGAAGAAGGTCGTTTCCCTCAGTTGAATGATCGTGACGAATTGTGGCATCTGCTTGTCACGATCACCGCTCGGAAAGCTCAGCGTTTGGTTCGGGACCAATCGCGGCAGAAGCGCGGCGGAGGGGAAATTCTCGGAGAATCGGCGATTTTCCTTCCAAATGACGATGGTACGAGGCGAATCGGTTTAGAACAGGTCTTTTCCGAATCGCCGAGTCCGGAATTTGTTGCTCAACTCACTGAAGAGTATCAGAGACTTTTCCACAATTTGCCGGACGATGAGGTGCGAACGATCGCGACGTTAAAGATGGAGGGACATACCATCGACGAAATTTCGACGCAACTCGGGCGTGCTCCGGCAACCATCGAACGGAAACTCAAAGTCATTCGCGCAGTTTGGGAAAAGGACCTGGCAGAACAAGAACGAGACAGGCCCGTATGAAAGGTGTCGGTGATGGAGTCAGCGCAAGAATCCGCCGCAAAGTGGCTGAAACTGGATGAACTGTGCGACAGGTTTGAGGATGCCTGTCTCGCCGGAGCTCAGCCTCGCGTCGAAGAGTATCTTCTCGACGTGCCCCCCGAGCGTCGGGATGAAACCGCGCGCGAGCTGTTGAAGGTCGATGCCCATTACCGGAGAGAGTCGCAGGATCTGCCGAGCGTGGTAGAGTACCGTTCGCGGTTTCCGGAGATCGACAGTCTCTGGCTGCGGACGCTGTTATCACGTCCGTCGCCACGACCCTTGCACGAATCGCCCGAGTCGATGTCAGCTCGGGAAAGGTTTCTGAGCGATCCGTTGGTGCTCCCGGTTGTTCCAGGATATGACGTAATTGAATTGATTGGCCGCGGCGGAATGGGAGTAGTGTATAAAGCCCGGCAGATCAGTCTGAATCGTCTGGTGGCGTTGAAGATGGTGCTCGCCGGGGATCTCGCAGGACCGGAAACGCTTGCCAGGTTTCGAGCAGAAGCGCGAGCCGTTGCGCAATTACAGCATCCAAATCTCGTCCAGATCTATGAGGTCGGTGAACATCAGGGGCGGCCATTTCTGGCATTCGAATATGTCGCTGGCGGCGGGCTGGATCAGCGTTTACGCGGCGAACCTCAGCGGCCATCAGCGGCTGCGAGGTTGATTCACACGCTGGCTCAGGCGATTCAGATAGCCCATGCAGGCGGGATCGTGCATCGTGACCTGAAGCCAGCCAATATTCTATTAGCAGTGTCGGGCAAATCAACATCCAGTGAATCACGGAAGACATTGCCTTCCAGCGGTTTGTCCAGCGCGAATCCAAAGGAAGTGCCGTCGCGGGAAACAAGACCGGATTCGTCAGTCGAAAATCCGACGCTGTCAGGCGACGAACTCGCCAGAGTTTACGGCCTCCCGAAGATCAGCGATTTCGGCCTTGCGAAGGATCTGGAAAACGATTCGCAGCAGACCAGGTCCGGAGCGATTCTCGGCACACCCAGCTACATGGCTCCGGAGCAGGCCGCCGGAAAGACGGATGCCATTGGTCCCGCGACGGACGTCTATGCGCTGGGTGCGATCCTGTATGAGATGCTGACTGGTCGACCTCCGTTCCGTGCGCCAACGGTCATGGAAACGCTGGATCAGGTCCGTTCGCTGGAGCCACTTTCGTTGCGGCGGATTCAGCCGACGGTGCCACGGGATCTCGACACGATTTGCCTGAAATGTCTGCACAAGGATTCTGCCCGGCGTTATGCGTCGGCCGACGCCCTGGCAGACGACCTGGATCGTTATCTGCGCGACGAGCCAGTGCTGGCGCGACCGGTCAGCACGACCGAACGAGCGTGGCGCTGGTGTCGTCGGCATCCGCTGGTGGCAACGATGTCCCTGTTGCTGCTCCTCGTGTCCGGAGGCGGCATCGCAGGTATCGTTCAACAGTGGCGTCAGGCAGAAGCGTCCCGCGAATTGGCTGAGGACAATGCTCGCGCCGCGAGCATGCAGCGAGATGAAGCGCGCCGGCAGCGGATTCTCGCTGATACCAATCGGGAGCTTGCCGAGCGAAACGCCCGAGTGGCCGAAGAACATCGTCTCGCCGCTGAGGCGAGTCGAGAGACGGCGGAATTGAATCAGAAGCTGGCCGAGATCAGCCTCGCCACCGCTGAGGCGCGATTTGAAAAAGGTCGGGAGGCGGTCACGGCGCTGACAATCCTGGGCCGGGAATTGATGCTGGAGCCACGGATGGAGAAACGTGGCCGCACGGTATTGGAACAGGCCAGCCGACTGCAGGAGGGGTTGCTCGTCGAAAAAAGCAACGACCCGGGGGTACAGATGGAAACGGCGAGGGCTTCGCTCAGTCTGGGCTGGACACAATTCGAACTTGGCCAGACTGCAGCCGCTGAGGCTTCCACGCTCCGGGCAATCGAATTGTTTGATGCGCTACTGGCCAAAAATGCGGGTGACCTCGCTGTGCGGCGCGACCTCTGTACGGCCTACACGAATTTGGCAAATATGCGATTGGTGACTGCGCGCCGCGACGCAGCCGTGCAATCGTTTCAGGAGGCGCTGGGCATCGGCGAATCGCTCGCATCGGGATCTTCCAGCAGTCCAAATGATCGGGTCACATTGGCCAATATTCTGACGAATTGGAGCCTTCATCTGTCTTCGTCCGGGGATCCCGAGCAGGCTCAGGCAATGTTGGAGCGAGCAGTCAAATTAGTGCGTCCGGAAGCCATCGCAAATCCCAGGATGCAGTGGTATCAAAGTGAGTTGGCGCTTTCGCTGGGAAACCTTGCGTCGCGCATCTGGCCGAAAGATCATGATCGCGGTGAAAAACTTGCCCGTGAGGCACTCACGATTCGCCGTGAGCTTCAACGGAAGGAGATCGGCTCGCGGAGGTACTCGGAGTACACAGCCCGCAGTTTCCAGCAGGTGGGTGAAATGTGTCTGGCCACCGACCGTAGTAAGGAAGCCGAAAGTCTGTTCAACGAAGCTCATAACACACTGACGCGAGCCATTGCCCTGTACCCACAACATGTCGCCATGCGCCGGAGGCTGCTTGAGAACGCTGCGCAGATCATCAAAGTCGCGCAGCAACGCGGGGATGATGCGGCGGTCGATTATTTCATCAAAACAAGCCTGATGTATGCGAAGGCGCTGGTTGCAGACGTCCCCGACAGTGCCAGTGATCGGCTCCGTCTCGCGAAGCTGCTCAGCACCCTGGCACGGCGGCAGGCGAAGTCCGGTAGTCCCCAGCCTGCCGCGCAATCCTGCTTCGAAGCGATCACGCACTATCAGCGTCTGCAGCAGGACTCTACAGTAGAAAACTCGTACCGCAGGGAAATCATCGCGCTGACGAACGAATTCATCGCGCTGGGTCGCGTCGCCGCTGGTGAGGCTCGGATCATTGCCATGATGGAGGAGCGACTGCGTCAGTTACCGAACGATCCTGCGGCGAATAATTCGCTGGCCTGGTGGCTCTCCGTCTCAAGGGACGAATCGCTCCGGAATCCGTCGCGTGCCGTTGAACTGGCTCAGAAAGCCGTCTCGCTCGAGCCCGGCATGCCCTCGTTTCGAAACACATTGGGAACTGCCCTGTTCCGAGCCGACAAGCTGACCGAAGCCCGCACCGAATTCGAGAAGTCGCTGGAATCGACCTTCAAGGAACCCGCACTCAATTGGTATTTCCTGGCTGCGATTGCGCATCGCGAAGGGAAACTCGACGAAGCACGTGAACTGTTCGACCGCGCCCATGCCGAGCATTTCGAACATTTTGCCGACGACGATGATCACACATTCGTCTTCACCGAAGTTTCAAAGCTGTTCAGCCAGACACCAATTGAGAAATGAGTAGCGATGCGTCGCGGTTAAGGTGAAGGCTGCTTGGTTTCTTCTATCAGCCGGAACGCATTAGCGTCCGGTTTACTCGAAATTACGTCGAAAACCGAGTGCTTACGCACAGCGGCTGATTCAACTTGCTCGCGATCAAACCAAGTGCCATTGGCCTAGCGCTATTCCGCTTGTCAACTGAGTCGAACGCAATCCACAGCGGCTACAAGTCGCCGCACTCCGAAAACTTTTCAGATTCCGTGAGGGAGTCCGCACGCCGTTGGGCATTACCAGATTATGAGCCGCTCGACATCAGGTCATGGTGACGTGAAGTCGAAGTGGCGAAACAACACCTCCCCACGAAAGGGATCGAATCATGAAGACAAAAACCAATGTGAAAGATGGCGGAAAGAGCCTGAACCATAACCAAAGCAACGCGGCACTGAAAGTTCAGACCCATGTCAAAGCTGGCCCCGGCGGCGGCGGCATTTGGCTGAACCATAACCAAAGCAACGCGGCGTTGAAGGTCCGCAGCAGCGTCAAAGCGGGTACGGTCAAATTCAACCACAGCCAGTCAGCGGCGGGGCTGAAAGAGAATTCGAGGGTCAAAGCCGGCCCAGGCATCATTTTGCTGCACAACCAGACGGCTGCCGGACTTAAGGTGCAGACCAGCGTCAAGGCCGGTCCCGCATACATGAAACTGGGAGACATCAAGGGAGAGGTGCGCTAGCCTCAACCGAAACAAGCAAGCAGATTTCGCTGAAATCTGCTTTGCCGACTTCGGCGAAGTCGGCCTACGATGAGTCGGGTTCCGCATGGGGATTATCCTGGACTATTAAAAATCTGCAATTGACGAGGGGACACTTCACTTTTGAATTGTGCCATTTTTGTTCATGGTTGCGAAGATTCGCTTCCACCTGGAAGAGTCCAGGAGACATTCGAGGTCGATGGCGCGCTCGGCATTCCTCTCGCGGAACGAGAGGGCCATACGTTGAAGACAATACGGTTGCCCGGATCAACGGATAATTTTATTTCCGGGAAGCGCCTTAAGGACCGGCGCAGAAATAACTGTCGTCTTCCGGACGTGGAGCACGTTTTTAACGTGCTCGGCACGATGGAATCGTGCCCCACTTATTTCTGTCTCAGTCCTAACCCAGAACTCCTTCTCCGACGTCCAGGCCCTCTGTGAGCCGATCGGTCGCCATGATCCATAATCGGCTGACCTGTCGCGGCGGGATGTTCAGCAGGCTGGCAATCTGGACCTGTGGGATTTCCAGGTAATAATGCAGTTCGAACGCTTTTCGCTCGTCCTCGTTCAGCCGGGCCACTCGCTCGTGAAATTCGGTCCACATCGCAAGTCGATCCGGATTATAGGTCTGCTGCGACGGATCGTTGTTCGCGGACGAATCGCCGCCCTGAAAATCGATCACCTGTTCGCGGTCCCAGCGCTGTTGCCGAGTCACCATATCCAGCAGTACCTGGCGAATTTTGTGAGCTGCCAAGCGAAAAAACTCGGCGACAGAGCGCAGTTCCGTTTGCTCCAGAGCCTTCACAGACGGCGCAAGCGGAAATTTCCGCCGACGCCGTCTGTCCGATTTTGGATTTCGGCGGTTTATCGCCATGTTCCAAAATCTTTCAGATTTCGTGTGGGAGTCTGCTCACGAATGGGCATTACCTGAATAGGAGCCGAAGAGCAGACGGATCGTCGACCTGCAAAGCTCGTAGTCGGAGCGAACACTCGACTCCTCGAAGGCGAGCGGTTGGGCGTTCGCCCACCGAGATCCAGAAAATCTCAGATTTCAAATTTGAAATTTGAGATTTCAAATCAGAACGCCCAGCCGCCCGCCCAATGCGGCCCGGATGGGCCTGACCTCAATCCAAGCCGCTCGACAACACGTCATGGTGACGCGAAGACGAGCGGCACAAACTCAGTCACTCGAAAGTGAACAGACCATGAAGACCAGGACCAACGTGAAAGCCGGTGGCATCGTAGTCCAACACAACCAGATCAGCGCGGCGTTGAAGGTGAAGTCGAGCGTCAAAGCCAGCGGCCCGGGCGTCGTATTCCTACACAACCAGCTCAGCGCGGCGTTGAAGGTGAAGTCGAGCGTCAAAGCCAGCGGCCCGGGCCCCTTCCTGCAGCACAACCAGTCTGTTGCCTGCGTGAGGGCATGACCAGCGTTAAAAGAGAGTTGTCCGAGGTTGTGGCCTGGCGTGATTCAGTTGGTCGCTAAGACTTGCGTGGCTGCAAATGAGAACAACGAGGCGAGTGACTTTGGAGTGCTCCGGAATGACCAGACCATTGATATCCGACGAAGAGACGCTTGATCAGGCCGCGAGTTGGCACGAGGAAGCTTTGTCGCTCGCTGCCGGAGGTGATCTGATCGCAGCGAGCGAATTGCTCGATCGGGCTTTGGCGGCCTTCGAGGAAGTTTCCGGGGCCGAGCATCCTGATGTCGCCAATGTGCTCAATGCTCGCGGCGTAGTGGCTCAGCGTCAAAGCGATGTCAGACTCGCTCGAAGTTGCTTCCGCCGAGCGTGGCGGATTGTCCAACGTAGCCGTCTCGCTCCGCGAGACGACAGCCGAACGTCCAGCGACGCTGATTGCACGAACGATGTCCAGGAGACATTCGACGTCGATGGCGCGCTCGGCATTCCTCTCGCGGAGCGAGAGGGCTACGTTGATGACGACACGATCGATCGGATCGGCGTGCAGGCGCTCAGCAATCTCGGTCACCTGGAACGCGAGGCGGGGAACTGGATTCGCGCCGGTCGCCTCCTGAAGCGAGCCGTGAGGCTGGCGCGCACGTGGCTTGGTCCCGATGATCTGGATACGAGCAACGCGCTGAACAATCTCGGCATGTGGTGCAAGTTCACTGGTCGGTTCGAACTGGGTCGAAAGTGTTATCGACGGGCGTTAACGATCATTCGTCGGCACTGCGGTCCGGGGAAAGCTCGACGCTCGCCCGACGTGGCCAGCATCTATCACAACCGCGGCGGACTGGAGCACACGGCCGGCAATTTCGCTGCCGGTGAACCGTTCGCCCGTAAGTCGGTACGGATTCGGCGTCGCGCGGTTGGGACGACGCATCCCGATTACGCAGCCGATCTCGGTGGTCTCGCCGCCATCATCGCTGACCAGGGCCGGGCCGACGAAGCGGAATCGCTCTACCGCGAAGCTCTGACCATCTTTGAACGAGTGCTCGGCGACGACCATTACGAAATCGCTGTGCTGCTGCACAATCTGGCGGCCGTCGAGGTGGCTCGCGAGCGGCTGGATTCCGCCTGGGACTTGTACCACCGCGCCGCCGCAATGAAGGAACGCTGGCTGGGAGTCGATCATCCGGACCTGGCACTGACGCTGCACAACCTCGCCATTCTGGCTCTCGACCTGGACCGTCTGGCCGACGCCGCGATGTATTGCCACCGGGCTCTGGCAATCTTTGAAAGCAACCTCGTCGAGACGCACCCGACACTGCTGGCCTGCCGCGAGTGTCGGGCGGAGATCGAGTCGCGGTAAGCAGTGCGTCTGTCAGCAGGACATCGCCAGATCTGATCAGCCGCGTTGCACTAGCCCGACTGTTGATTTAATCGTTTAACGGCAAGCCGTAGGCGTCGGTGCCCAATTTCGCCTGCGCCTGCGGCTCGCCGTTAAATGAAAATGCTCAATACGCAACTGAATCAACAGCCCGCGAGCGGGTTCCGGTTGGTCCTGAAAAATGTTAGAGTTCGCGAGATGGCAACTTCATTTTCACGCACACTTCGATCGCTCGATCAGCAGCGGCCTCGGCCGTGGTTGATGCTGTCGCTGGTGCTTGTGCTGGGCGTGGGGGCTGGCTGGATGGCGTTGGCGCGCGTGCCTGTTTATGAAGTGACGGAGTTCGCTCGACTGGAAGTCTCGAACGCCGCCCATCCGCTGGCGGCGAGCGTTTCCGGGCGCATCGTCAGTTCACAGCTGCAACTGGGACGACAGGTGGCTGAGGGGGACGTGCTCGTCGAACTCGATAAGACCGAGGCCGATCTCGCCGTGCGTGAAAAGGAAACACGAATCGCCTCGCTGCAGTCGCGTCGTGCCGCGATCGACAAGGAGATCGCCGCCGAACGCACGACTCTCGACGCGCAGCAGCAGGCACGTTCGCAGAGCACAGAAGAACTCACGGCTCAGATCGCAAGGGCCGAGTCTCAGGCCAGATTTGCCACGACTCAGGCAGAGCGAGCCATCAAACTTCGCGAACAGAAGTCGAACACTCCCGCAGACGTAGAGAAGGCGCTGGCCGATGTTGAGACAACTGGTGCTGGGCTGAGCGAAGCGAAGGCCGCGCTAAAGCGAAGCGACGGCGATCGCCATGCGCTGGAGAACGAACGACAAACGAGCATCGTTCGGCTGGAACGAGAATCGGTGGAACTCGGCGGCGACATCGACAACGAACGTGCGGCGATCCTGCGGCTGCAGCGTGAGCTGTCCGAACGCCAGCTTCGTGCGCCAGTCGCTGGTCGCATTGGCGAAGTGGCCGACGTGCAAGTGGGCTCGGTCATTCAGGCGGCTCAAAAGTTGTGCGTGATTGTGCCGACCGGATCGCCCCGCGCGGTGGCTCAATTTTCGCCGGCTGTGGTCGGTCGTCTGAAGTCTGGCCAATCCGCGCGGCTGCGGCTGGATGGGTTTCCGTGGACGCAATACGGCACGCTGCCCGCGATTGTCACCGACATCGACACCGAACCGAAAGACGGTTTGATCCGTGTCGAACTGTCGCTGGCTCCACGACCGACGTCCAGAATCCCGCTTGATCACGGGCTGACGGGATCGGTGGAAATCGAAGTCGACCGCGTCTCGCCCGCCGTGCTGATACTCCGCGCCGCAGGACAGTTTTTGGGAACAAGACAAAGCAACAAGGCGGCGAAATCCGAATTTCCCCCATCGGGCCACGCCGTGAAGGATTTTGGAATCGAACACATGAATGCAGGCAAAGTAGGGTGGGACCAGCGAGCAACGCGAGCGCCGGCCCACCATCGGCAGCGCTGTCACCGGTGGGCCGGCGCGGCTTATCAGCCGCTGGTCCCACCCTACGGTGCTGAAACCCTCAAATACACTGGAGAGAATCCTTCACGGCGTAGCCCTTCGAGGGCAGCATGACACGCCGCTTCTTTGCGCCGGAAGTTGTACAGACCTCGGCGATGGACTGCGGGCCGGCGTCACTGGCGAGTCTGCTCAGCGGCTTCGGCCTGCGAGTCAGCTATGGGCGACTGCGCGAGGCGTGTCAGACGGATGTCGATGGCACTTCCATTGACGTGCTCGAAACCGTCGCGAACCGATTGGGTTTGGCGTGCGAACAAGTTATGCTGCCGATCGATCATTTGCTGCTTCCCGAATCGGCTGCGCTGCCGGCGATCGTGGTCACTCGGCAGGACATTGGTTACACACACTTCGTTGTGGCGTGGCGTCGTCACGGGCGATTGATCCAGGTCATGGACCCGGCCACCGGTCGCCGCTGGATGCGGGCGTCGCAATTGCTGCGCGATGTCTACGTCCACACACAGCGCGTGCCGGCGGAGGCGTTCGATGCCTGGGTGCGTTCGGAAGATTTTCAAAATGTGATGACTCGACGCATGCGCGATCTTGGCATCCGCAGTGAATCGCGGACACTTCTTGCCAACGCTGTCGCAAAGCCAGGTTGGCTGGCACTCGGGACGCTGGACGCAGCGCTTCGACTGACGGCTTCGCTCGTCGAATCAGGCGGAGTGCGTCAGGGGCGGCAGGCGGCTAGTATTCTGGCCGCTTTGTGGAATCGCGGTATGACGGATGAGACTGCGATCCCCGACAGTTTTTGGTTCGTGCGCCGCCCGCCGAGACGTCGGGAGAGCGAATTTCGGGAGGGCGAGGCTCCTGCCGAGCCGAGTGTTTCCGACGATCTGGGCTCGGTGGGAGTCTCGCCGGGCCATGAATCGGAAGAAGTCCTGATTCGTGGAGCGGTATTGGTCCGCGCAATCGGGCCGCAGTCGCCCGAGGCTGGTGACGCACTACTATCCGCCGAATTATCTGCCGCGCTGACTGAATCGAAGCCGCGCCCCTGGCGTGCAGTGCGTGAGATCCTGGGTGCGGGAGCATCGAAGGCGATGTTGTCCGTCGGCTTCGTCGCGGTGCTGATCGCCGGGATGTCGCTCGTCGAAACGGTACTGCTGCGGAGTTTCATCGACCTCGGCCGCGATTTGGGACTGGTCGAGCAACGTCTGATCGCACTGGGTTTGATCCTTGGAGCCGGGTTGATCCAGTTGCTGCTCGAACTGCGGCAGGCGAGCGGCCTGCTGCGGTTGGGGAGATCGCTCGAGGTGCGGTTCCGTTTAGCGTTCGCTGACAAACTGCCAAAACTCAACGACCGTTACTTTCACAGCCGGCCGGTGTCTGACATGGCCGACCGCAGCCACTCGGTCCAGCAGCTTCGGCAGTTGCCCAGACTGTTTGGTTTGATGACTCAAACGTCGGCCCTGTTAGTTCTGACGGCCGTCGCGATCTCCTTGTTCGACACGACAAGTGCCCCGCTCGCACTGCTGGCAGCCGGGGCCGCGCTGGCGCTGCCGCTGGCTTTTCGGCCATGGCTGACGGAAGCCGACTTGCGAGTTCGCACACATTCCGGCGCGCTGTCTCGGTTTTACTTTGACGCGATGCAGGGACTGACGACGATCAAAGCTCATGCCGCCGAGCGCATCGTGCAGCGTGAGCAGGAAGGGCTGCTGGTCGAATGGTTGCGTGCGGCTCGCAAGCATCTGGCGGTCGTGCTGCTGCTCGACGGGCTGCAGATGACGGTCGGCTTCAGCCTCGCTGCGCTGTTGCTGGTGCGACATGTGGATGTGCTGGCCGATACTGGCGGTGCGTTGCTTCTGGCCTATTGGGCGTTGAGCCTTCCGGAGCTCGGTGCCAGCCTCGCCGGGCTCGTCCGGCAATACCCCTGGCAGCGTAACACACTGATGAGGCTGCTGGAACCGCTCGGTGCTCCCGAGGATGAATCACCCGGGCGAGCGGCAGGGCGTCAGCCCTCCGAGTTGTTGGCACAATCGAGTGGAATAACGGATCATTCAGAAGAAGTGCCGACGAACACTAAGGCAAAGACTCGGAGGGCTGACGCCCAGCCGCTCGCCATTTCGTTTCGAAATGTGTCTGTGGTTGCGGCCGGCCATGCGATCCTGCAGGACATCACGTTCGACATTGCAGCAGGGAGTCATGTGGCGGTCGTCGGGCCGTCGGGGGCGGGGAAATCGAGTCTGATCGGTTTATTCCTGGGCTGGCATCGTGCGGCGGCGGGGGAAATTCGAATCGATAATGAACCGTTGCAGGCGGCGCGGCTTGAGCAGCTGCGACGAGAAAGTGTCTGGGTTGATCCGGCCGTGCATCTCTGGAATCGGTCGCTGGTGGACAATCTGCGTTTCGGGCAACTCGACACGGATGCTGAACGGCTGGGCCAGGTTTGTGCTCAGGCGGATTTGATCGACGTGCTGGAAAAATTGCCGAATGGTTTGCAGACAACGCTCGGCGAAGGAGGCGGGTTGCTTTCCGGCGGACAGGGCCAGCGCGTGCGCCTTGGCCGGGGTTTGCTGCACGAACATGCGAGACTGGTGCTCCTGGACGAACCGTTCCGGGGACTCGATCACGAGCAGCGACGTAATCTCGCTCAGCGCATCCGCAGGCATTTTGCAGAAGCAACGCTGTTGTTCGTCAGCCACGATGTCGGGGACACACGCGACTTCGACCGCATCATCGTGATCGACGGGGGTCGGGTTGTCGAAGATGACTCACCCGCGAACTTGTCCGCCAACGAGTCGTCCCTGTACCGCCGCCTGCTCGATGCGGAAGAGTCTGTGCGCAAAAAAATCTGGCAACATTCGTGTTGGCGTCGCGTGCGGGTGGAATCGGCGAAAGTGACCGAGGAGGAGGTAATCGAATGACGCACGCTCTCGATCAGGTCGCCTGGCCCGCTGAATCGCTGGGTGAAGCGTTGTTGACGCTCGCAAAATTCGCGAAGCTGCCGCATCAGCCGGCTCGACTGACAATGCCAGGTTTCGTGGCTGACTCATCTCGCGTCGCAACGATCGAGAGACGCCTCCGTCACGAACGCTGGCTGGAAGCTGCAGCGGAACGCATCGGCCTGGAATCCGAAGCGGTTGCCGTGCCCTATGAGGAAGTCGCGTCGCTGCTGCGGCTTGCGGGTCCCGCGCTCATCGAAATCAATGCGCTGCAAAATCTGATCGTTCTGAGCTCTTCGAAGCGTCATCTCAAAGTCGTCGCGCCGGACCTGTCGGTGCGGCACATATGCATTGCAGACGTGCGGGACGCGATGTGCCTTGAGGCCGAGATTCCGCATCGTCAGCCGGTCGAGACATTGCTGTACGAAGTAGGGTTGACCGGTCGGGCAAGTGAGAGAGCGCGACAGGCTTTGCTGGCGAAGCGACTGGCGGATGAACGTATCGGCGGTTGTCGATTGCTGCGTGCTCCGGGTCGCGGCGACGTGCGCTGGGGACACTGGCTCACGGTGATGATCGGCACGCACGTTGTCGAACAGGCGTGTGCGCTGGGCGCATGGTCGCTGCTGGGCTGGATGACGTTCAGTGGAAGACTCGATGGCGGTTGGCTGCTGGCGTGGATCCTGTTGCTGGGGTGCATCGTGCCGTTTCGGTTGTTGAGCCTCGCGGCGGGAGGGCGGTTGTCGCTGGAGTTCAGTTCGTCACTGCGTCGCCGCTTACTGGCGGGGACGTTGCGTCTTGATCCCGATCGTGTGCGAGTTGAAGGGACCGGCGGTTTGCTTGGTCGAGTTCTGGAAGCGGAGACTCTGGAGCAACTTGCCCTCGGTGGCGGTCTGCAAAGCGTCTTGTCTGTCGTGGAAATTGTTCTCGCCGGAAGTGTGCTGGCATCGGCTGGGTCTCAATGGGGCGGAGCTGCGTTGCTGCTGGCGTTCGTGATTCTGGCTCTGTGGCTGACGGGAGTGAATATCGACCGCCGCAGCGCCTGGACAGACGCACGACTCGGCCTGACGAACGACCTCGTTGAACGCATGGTCGGACACCGCACGACGCTGGCTCAGGAATCGCAGGCTCAGGCCGCTGCCGAGACCGATCAATCGCTCGAAGGCTATCTGAAACCATCGACACAGCTCGATCATTCGACAATCGTGCTGCAATCCGTGATCCCGCGAGCCTGGCTGTTGTGCGGACTGGTCTGGCTGAGCCCGGCCTTTGTGAATGGCGGTGAATCGGTCACCCGACTGGCCGTCTCGCTTGGTGGTTTGTTGCTGGCAAAGCAGGGTTTGCAGCGACTGGTGGAAGGACTGGACCGCATCGCTGGTGCGGCCGTTGCCTGGCGGCGTCTGCGTCCGTTTCTTGCGAAACCGGATCTTCCGGAGCCGGTTGGCGAACCCGAACTGGTGGCGTCACCGGAATCACGCCGCGAGTCATTAAACCAAACGACTTCGCCGCAATCTGCTTCGGGCGATGAGAAACCATCGCCAGTGCCTCAGGATTGCGATGCTTCCAGTATCCTCCTCGAGGCGCGCGGCATCGCGTTTCGCCACGCAAATCGCAGCGAACCGGTATTGCGAGGCGTCAATCTGACGATTCGCCGGAATGACCGAGTTCTTCTGGAAGGTCCGTCGGGAGGGGGAAAGTCGACGCTGGCGTCCCTCTTGGCTGGAGTACGAACTCCACAATCCGGCGTGCTGTTGCTGCGCGGGCTGGACCGGCATACTCTTGGTCGTGCATGGCGGAGACGAATCGTGCTGGCTCCGCAGTTTCATCAGAACCATGTTCTGATGGGCACGTTCCTGTATAACCTGCTGCTGGGACGAGCCTGGCCACCGTCCCCGTCTGACGTGGCTGCGACCGAGCGTCTTTGTCGCCAACTGGATCTTGGTCCCTTGATCGACCGCATGCCCGGCGGCCTGTTGCAAATGGTCGGAGAAACCGGCTGGCAACTGAGCCACGGTGAAAAAAGTCGTTTGTTCCTCGCGCGCGCCTTGCTCCAGGAAGCCGACCTTGTGCTGCTGGACGAAACATTCTCTGCACTGGACCCTGAAACACTGTCGCGCACCCTGCCTCGAGTCCTTGATCTTGCTCCAACGCTAGTCGTGATTGCGCATCCGTAAATGGGACGGTGCCATTACACTTGGCGCGGGCTTCGCCCGCAACCCAATTAGCCTTGGCGCGGGTTTTGCCCGCAATCCAAAGTAGCCGTCACTCTCCGAGTGACGCAATGCGATTCATTTGGCCAGTTCAAACAGGCGTTACTGACGGAGTGACGTCCTGGTTGATCCGCCCTTATCCCAGCTAATCGCAATTCATCACTCAGAGAGTGATGGCTACTCTGTACTCAACCAAGTGCTCTCCTGCTGGTCAGGATAAATCTTCTCAGAATAGCAACACTCTCAACGTTTGCTGAGCAGAGCGCTAGCCCCGGTTTGTGGCACCAGAACCGGGGCTAGCGGTCTGCGGCTGATCGTGATAAATCTTCTCAGAAAACCAAACTCCCAACGTTTGCTGAGCAGCGGCATGGAACTGCACAAATCAGCCGGTGTTCGACCTGCGATTCCACAAATAGACCATAAACGACGTCAGGCCCGAAAAGCGATACGTCGGATCGACATAATGCTGGATGACGTAGAACGCAAAATAGTAGAATCGACAAAAACTCCAAACCGTGATCAACAGCAGTAAACCGGTCCTGACATCCGGGTGATTCACGATCAAAAGCCCGGCGGCAATACCTCCTGTGACCAGAAACAGAAATCCCTTGGCGATGATGATGCGCGAGTTTTTCAGATCACCGAGCATTGATGAGTCTCAATGGAACGCGAGGAATTGCAACTCGACTCGGAGAGTCAAGCTACGTGGTTGCGAGGAATTGCAACTCGACTCGGAGAGTCAAGCTACGTGGTTGTGCCGATCATAACGGTCCGCAGTCCTTATTCGCAGGACTGATGCTGAACGGATGTTCTAGCCTTCTTTGACTCGGAGTGAAGTTCGCACTAAGATAAGGCGTCCTAATCTGGCATAGTGCGCGGTCTGCGTACCACTGCTCGGCTTTTTCGGCTTTGTTCCGTGCAACAATGACACAAATCAGTGCAAACGAAGCATTGGAGCCTCTCACGACACCTGCGAATGTGCCGCTGTCGGAGCGACCGCTCGTAGCCGACGACGAAAACACGGTGATCAGTTCCCCCGAGCCGCCTCGTGCGGAGCTGAAGCCCGAATCTGCATCAGCGACCGCTGAGATCGACGCGGTCCGGAATCGTTTGTTTCCATCGAATGGAGTATTCAAGGGCGAGGAAATCGGCATCCGGCTGGCTCACTTTGAAATTACCGGACGTCTGGGTTCGGGTGGTATGGGAGCTGTTTTCAAGGCCACGGACCTGGAACTCGCGCGCGATGTCGCACTCAAGATTCTGCATCCGTCATCATCGCAGGACGCTTCGTTAATTGCTCGTTTCCGAAACGAAGCTCGAGCCTGTGCGCAGCTGAATCACGACAATATCGCGCGAGTTTACTACGCAGCGAGTCAGGACGGGCTGTATTTCATCGCTTACGAGTTCGCCAGCGGTCGCACGATCCGCGATCTGATCGTGGAAAGCGGTCGGCTGAGTCCATCGGATACGATCAACTATGCCATCCAGGTCACACTGGCCCTGAATCATACAGCGGCTGCCGGGATTGTGCATCGCGATATCAAGCCGTCGAATATCATGCTGACCACATCGGGGCGTGTGAAGGTCGTCGATCTGGGATTGGCACGGCGCGACACGACGGATTCCATCGGTGACATCACTGTGGCTGGCACCACACTGGGCACGTTCGACTACATCGCGCCGGAGCAGGCGCGCGATCCACGGAATGCCGACGGCCGCAGCGACATCTATTCGCTCGGCTGCACCATGTACCACATGCTGACGGGACGACCGCCGTATCCGGAAGGTACGGCGCTGCAGAAATTACTCGATCATCAAGGCAAATCGCCGCCGGATCCGCGAACGCTCAACAGCAGCGTCCCTGAAGAAATTGCGGCCATCATGCGCAAGATGATGGCTAACAATCCTGATGCCCGTTACCAGGCACCGGGCCTGCTGCTCAATGACCTCATTCAAATGGCACAGATTCTGGGGCTGCAGAGTGTCCCGGCAGAAGGCATCGTCTGGAGAAAGCTGGGTCGTGCCGGGAATCGACATCCCCTGGGAGCGGTCTGGGTCTTTGTGTCGGTGCTTTTGATCTGTCTGACCGCCGTTTTCCTGCATCGTGTTCCGCCTTCCGATGGGAATGTCGGCAATGCTTTGGTGGAACCAGAAGACATCGGAAAGGAAGTGGATAAGCTGCCTTCAGTGATCCACAATCCGGAGATCAATGGCGCGACAGCGTCGGTCGGTGCGGACACCGTTCCAGCCCACGATGTGGATGTCGAGAAACCAGCCGACAACAGTGTCATTTCGGGCTTGCCAAACAGCATCGGTGAGCCCGCCGCGACAGCCACTCCGCCAGCTGCGCCATTTGAGCAGTTGCCGATTCCTCTGGTTTATCCATTCAATTCTGCCCTGGCACGAATGGGGATCGGCAGGCCACAGATTCCGGAGCTGGTATCTGACTCGACGAGCATCGCGACGGTGGGACCGTTTGTGCTGCAGCGTTCCACTGGAGCGACAGAAACTTTCCGCACGTTGAAGGCCGCTGTCGCCGATGCGCGATCGGGCGACGTTGTGCTGTTGCGGTACAATGGATATCCGGACGATCTGCTGACTCAGCCGCCCGTGCGGATCGTGGGCATGGACCTGATCATTCGGGCAGCGGATGGTTTCCGGCCAACACTGGTGTTTGACGGGGCACCCGAAGGGACCGTTTCGCCGGGCCAGATGATCTCGTTGCGCGGCAATGGCAAGTTGACACTTCTGGATGTGGATCTGCGAGTCGTCGCACGAGATGATCTCACGGCGGATCGCTGGAGTCTGTTTCACTGCACCGGGCCGAACAGAATTGATCTTTCCAACGTAACGATCGACTGCCAGAATTCCGACGGTCAGCCAGCAGCGTTATTTGATCTGGTGGGAGATACTTCAGCGCCGGAAGCAGGTCCAGTCGCCGAAACAGAAATCTCTCTCACCCGCGTAATTTGTCGGGCGGAATCCGATGGCATTCGGATCGCATCCCAGGTCCGCGGGCGAATTGAACTACTGGACTGCGGCATCGCACTCAATGGTTCGCTCATCGATAATCGCGGCGATTTGTCGATGCCGAGTTCTCGTGGCGCAGTGGATGTCGTGCTAAAACACGTGACCTGTCTGACGGCCGGGCCGATGCTGAAGATGGATGATACCGACAGCAACCAGCCTGGCGGAATGCAGCGACTGATTCCGCGGATATCCGTGCGCAGCGACGGCAGTGTGTTTGCGGCTCAGGGAGCTGATCGGCGATTGATGCTCACCGATGGAAGCAGCATCGTCGAAGATCTCGAATCATTGGTGTCATGGAACGGGTTCAACAATCTGTACGACGGATTCGAGATCTACTGGCAGATTGAGACATCGGCTCTGGACTATGCGTCTCGGCGCCAGGACTTTGCGCAATGGATTCGCTACTGGGGAGATCGCCCGGACAGTGAAGAAACAAACGCCGATGTCCTGCCGGAACTTGCATGGCAGAACGGCAGCTGGAAAGTCAGCAGCAATGAAGTCTGGTTGCGGAACCTGACACCTTCAGCGTTTGAACTGAACGCCGCCATATTCATGCCAGGGGCAAAGAGTCTGCAACTGGCCCGCGACGGTTTCGCGCCAGGCGTCAATGCCGCTGAACTGCCTCGCTTTCCACAGCAATCCGCAAAGCCCGTCAGTGATCCCGTCTTGACTCCGCTCGGAAACCCGACCGCAGCGACGGATCGCTCAAGGAATGGCGCAGCGGCGTCGGTGCCTCTGACAACTGCTGGCAGCGCGAAGCCGACCGTCAGCACAGGAACCACGGGATCGCGACCGTCCGACATTCCTGCACCACCAGCCGGGCTGGAGCCAACAGCTGAATAGCGGGTGGTCGGTGTTCGTTGGATTCGGCAATCGCTTTACGGTGCGAGTTGGAACTCATTCAGTATTTGGCGAGCGCTTCCAGCACGGGCTTTAACAGCAGCACCGACTTGTATGTCACGATCTTTGTTGCCGCAGCGGCAGTTTCAAAGTGGTGCGACGTGGATTCATGGATCGCGAGCAGGATCGGAGTCTCCCGAAAGATTTCGAGTGTCTGCAGACGAGCTTCGATGTATTCCGGGGTCCAGAAACCTATGATTTCCAGCAGCACCGTTCGGCCGTCGTTGTGGCGAAACACAAAGTCGGGAACAAAAGTCTTCTGACCGGAATGCAGGACTTCGGCTTCGCGTTCGAGCGTCCATCCGTCGCGGACTTCATCGCCCCATTTTTCGGCGAAGTCCGCTTCGATCGATGAATCAAATTCTGAATCGGGCGGCAAGTGACTCTGCAGTCCATCGCGATCAGTCAGGTCCAGGCTCAGTTTCCAGCGGCTCCGCGTTTCCACGACAGCGTGCATTTTCCAACCGGTGCAGCAGATAAGTGCGGGCAGGAACTTAGCCATCAAAATACCATACCGCCGCGTTTCCCGCAGCACGGATGCCGGACCGTCCAACCGAATATGATACGTCCCTTCGCCAGTGCTTGAAATCGTATGCATCAGTTTTGCCAGCCGTGCGGCTCGCAGAATGCGTTTGAAATCGGTCGTGGCATCAATGTCCATCGACACTGCAGAAAACAGCGCCGCCTGAACCTGAGCCACGTTGTACCGCGACAACAGGGCGCGGGGATTCGGATAGCCTTCAAACGCTTCCAGTTGATGAAAGTCGATCACGTCGGCGAACAGTTCAGCGCGGATGTCGGACCAGTCGCGCTGCAGTTCTTTTGCGATCAGCGCCTTCACGTCTTCCGCACAATGGTCAAACAGGTTGTCGGCTTGATCCACCAGCGGGTGATGTCTGGCGGCGATTCGGAAAACCTGACGCCGCAGCCTGGGAGCTTCCCGCCGTCCGGCATCGGCGTATTTCGACTGATCGTCGAGCAATTTGCAGAAGCCATCGATACGCCGCAGCGGACAATCGACTTCGTCTTCGAAGATCCGGTGTACGTCCCGATGCAGATCCCGCCGCCGTCGCCCTGGTCCTGTGCGATAGACATCCAGCATGCGTTCTGCAAACTGAACATACTGCGCATGTTCGCCCGACGTCAGCCGATCGGGAAGAATCCGCTGCCGCTGAAAGTCATACCGCGCAATCGCATGTTCTTTCGTCAGCACTGTTAATCAACCCACCTGCTGCCTGCCGGATTTCTGGGAACGAAATGCCATCATAACTGCATCCGCCCTTGCGGACTGCAATACAGTACTTGTGATCGTGTTGCCATACATTCTTTTACTCCGATCCCGATGATTCGACAATAAGGCGGCCCACGGACCCTGAATTATGCTCAGCCTCAGCCAGAGCCGCCTTTCGCAACCAGTCAGGATAATCCAATTCGTTCTTGCTACGCTGTTCGTCATCGAGTTGCACCTCCCGCTTGCAGTCCGCCAAAGCACTAAAACTTCTCAAAGTACATCAAATCCTGCCTGGACGCATCCTTTCCGAGTGGAGTCATTCCACAATTATCCTGATAAAAGACTTCTGCCTTCGGCAACGCATGCAGTCCGATACGACCCCGAAATCCTTCGTCGATACTCCGTTCAATTTCCATCCGATCGTCGCACAATCTGAATCGGCTCAGTACTCGCAGCACGACGACCTCCGACTTCTTGTTCTTCTTTTCATTCTCGAAAATCAGCTTTTCACCATCCCGCAGTCGCAGGTCTACCATCTGATAAAGGCGGATCGCTTGCCTGACGACGTCCGTCTAGGAAAGATCCTTCTTGCGTGCCAAATCTTCCGGGGGAGTCAACGGTGCGCGACAGGGTTCGTTATGTAGTGGACCGCAGTGCGGTCGCCTTTCGGATACCGGCGCAGCGACGCAGGCCGGAGCGGTTTTTGGCTCGTTCTTTCCAAAAGATCGACAGCGGGTCGGTATCGCTGAGATTATCAGCACGAAGCTGAATTACGCTCTGACCATCCTGTTTGCTCCAGAATTTCTCGGTCCCCTTCATGCGGGGAAGACGAAAGGGGGTCTGGTCTCATTGTTTTCAGACCGGGCAGAGATGTCGCGCAGCTCATTGAACGTTGTTGGATTTTTGAGGCATGGGTTTCGGTGTTCGATGTGGTGTTGAATGGTAATTGATGTCAGGACATTTTTGTCTCCGTCTCAGCTGGCGAAACGGAGTGCGGCTCGGCGGGGACGCCACCACGCGAGGCATCACCAGCGGCCTCGGTGCGTGCCAGGGAGCTGGTTGCCATGCACGTGATTGGTGCGAGCACAAAAGTGATTCCTGCCACTTCTGGCCAACGGCCCAGCTGTTCCAATAGCCTGGCCCAACCGGAGCGTCGGGCCAGGCCAGGTCAGGGCTTTTCAGAAAATCCTGCAAAAACACGGAGTTTTCAATGGCTGGTGTTGCCAGAGTTTGAAAACAACAGTGGAACACGCCAGCCACGCATTGGCCCCGCCCGGCTTCACGCCGGGTGAGCCAGGGTTTGGAAACTACAGCGAAAACCAAATCGGTGCTTCGTCCCCGCCCGGCTTCATGCCGGGGGACGACGGTTTGAAATCTCTCGCGGCCAAGTGGTCAAACCAAGGCTCTACCGGCGTAAAGCCGGCAGGGGCCGAGTTATGCGTGGCGGCGTGTGGTAGTCGTCAAACCAGGGCTCTACCGGCACAGGGCCGGCAGGGGCCGAATCGCAATGCGATCCGGCTGCAACCAATCAGCCCATGACTCCATCATGTCCACGCATTGTGCGTGAACGCAATTCTCCGATTCACACATCAAAGATGTCGGTAATGTGACAAGCCCAACGGCCCAGGTAACCAGCATCCACCGCGATCATCCAGGCCCAACGGGCCGGTCATTCGGCGATTGAACGGGAACGACGCTGTGTCGGTCGGCATCGCTCGCGGCGTGGCGAAGAATTTTCATCCGGAAGATTTGCAGGAGGCGACGATATGAAACCGCTGACGGCTCATAACGCCGGGAGCTGCCCCGGCGGATCGTCGTAGCGCAGGACGGCAATCGGATCAACAGGAAGGCCGCGACGAATCCAATATAACTGCGTGACGGTTGGTTGCCAGTCGTGACCGGGGAAGGAATCATCGTTGCGCAGGATCTGCGAAATCTGATCGATTTGAACAGACGATAACGTCTCCGTGTTCGATGCATCGAATCCTGCGTTCTTCAGGGTCGCGATTTTCGCACGAGGGAGCCGCATGATCACCATGCCGCTGCGATGCTCTGTCAACCAGGTTGATAGTTCCTGCGGGTCTCCGATTTCCTCAACGTGTCGGATTTCGCCGAAGTAATTCAATTGTCCATGATAGCCACCGTACCACGCAACACCCCCTTCGTTACTCGCCGCTGTGTGCGCCAACGGTCGGAGATCGAAACCTTTCCACATCGTCGATTTCACAGACAAAATCACGATGACGAAAAACACGATTCCTGCCGTGGCAATGGCTGATACGGCGGATTCTATTCGTTGAAACGCAAAGGGGATTAAGGCAGCTCCACAGACCATCAAAGGGATGGCATACCAGTCCGCAACCAAATCGCGCAATCCCGTTTCCGACAGCGCAGGAATGTGATTGACAAGAAGTGGCAATGCTCCCATACCAATCGTACCGAGGATCACTAATGACAGATCCCGTTTCGCCACGGACCCATTCTCCGATGTGGCCAGACGGGCGAGAATCAAGGCGAACGCCGGCATCATCGGCATCAGATAGTAAATCTGCTTTCCGCTCACCAGACTCATAATCAGCAGCGCGCCACCGGCCCAGCAAATCAGGAATTTCAGAGGCGAATCTGTTTTCGTAATCCGCACGCCGCGCCAGACAGGACCGAGTAACGGCCATGGCATCACACACAGCGGCAGCCAGGGCAGATACCACCAGAACGGCTGCCGATGCGCAAATGAGTTGACCATGCGACCGGTCGTTTGCCCGTAGAGCAATTCGTCGCCGTAGACTGTGCCACCTGCGGCGGCCGACGGAAGTGCCCAGGCCAGCGCGATTGCAGCAGCAATGACGAGGGCAAATCCGCACCCGGCATACCATCGCACATAACTTGTTCGAACGCGGATCGACCACCACGGCGCGAGAAGTGCCACTGGCATGGCATGTACCAAAACCACAGGACCTTTTGAGAGAATTCCCAGTCCCATCGCAACGCCAGCCAGCAGCCAGCCTG
Organism: Candidatus Kuenenia stuttgartensis; assembly: GCA_945861465.1. Taxonomy (GTDB): domain Bacteria; phylum Planctomycetota; class Planctomycetia; order Planctomycetales; family Planctomycetaceae; genus SXXK01. Next base: position 4,339 of record CAMAVB010000038.1, on the reverse strand, counting down.
ATTTTGTGGCACCTGCTTCGGCACGCAACACGCCAAGCAGTCCCAGCAGCGTGAAACAAGTAAGCAGCATGTCAAACATCGTAACAGGGCAGAAGACGATCCAGACGGTCATCGACAATAACATCATTGGTGCGCACCGTTGCACAGAAGTTGCTGCTGGCCACAATCTTCTCGCCATCATTGCGGTCAACAACAGGCAGACGATTCCGGCGACTGGAGACACCAGTCGGGCGGCATACTCATTCACGCCAGTCACGTACCAGGCGGCATTAATCAGCCAGAACAGCAGCGGTGGTTTGTGCGCGTACGTCTTTGAGTTCAAATGCGAAACCAGATGGTCGCCCGTCACATGAGCTTCCCACGCCACGGTCATGTAGCGGGTTTCATCAACCGGCAGCAACGGACGACTGGCAATCGAGCAGATGACCAGCAGCATGGAAAGGCAAATCGTCCAAAGCAGATATCGCATTCAACTTTGCCGTCTATGCTGCTTTCCGCAGCCGATCGGTTGTGGCGGCGGAAGGAGCGACCGCGATTGAGATCGTCTCTGATTTTTCGGACGTAGTCTGCCTGGCAAGACGTTGATTCGCGTTGCGAATCAACTGAAGATTTCGCACGTAAATGAACAAGCCGGATGATTGGCCGAAAGTGAACACAATATCCCGCTTGTAGATTGCGTAGACCAGCAACATCAGGGCACCGCCGATACTGAAATACCAGAACGACGGTGGCACGACGCTGCGTTTTTCGCGTTCGCTGCTAAGCCACTGCACGACGAACCGGGCCGTGAACAGGAGTTGACCTGTCAAACCGAATGCTATCCAGATTTGTTCGTTCGTCATAAACCGCATCCAATCTTTCGACAATCGCGAGTTTGTTCCGCCTCAGCAGCCATGCAACTCCCATGATGTCAACAATACCCACCATCAATCTTCTCAGGGTATCGTAATGCGACTTACCGTGGGTGCGGACCCGATGATTCACGGGATAGGAAATGACTTTGCCGCCGCCTCGCACAACGAGCGCGGGAAGGAATCGATGCATGTGGTTGAATCGCGGCATGATGGCAAATGCCTGCTTCAGGAAGACCTTAATTCCGCAGCCGCTGTCAGGTGTTCCGTCCTGGAGAATTCGACTGCGAACTCCGTTGGCGATGCGAGAGCTGATCAGTCGCCAGCGAGAGTCCTTTCGTTTGGCACGCACACCGGCGATCATTCGCACTTCGTCAGTCTCGCGAGACTTCAGCAACAGAGCGACCATCCCCGGGATATCTGCCGGATCATTCTGTCCGTCGCCATCGAGCGTGGCAATAATTTCGCCGCCAGCAGCATCGACGCCTGTCATCAGTGCGGTACTTTGCCCGCAGCTGGATCCATGTTTCACGATTCGGAGTTGAGGAAAATCCGCCTGAATGTCGTTCAGCACTGATTGCGTGTTATCGGAACTTCCATCATCAACGACTACAACTTCAAAGGCATCCACGCTCGACAATGCGACCTGAATTTCCTGCAGTAGTTGAGGCAGATTGTCGGATTCATTGTGGGCCGGGATGACAACTGAGAGTAACATCGCGATCCTCCTGTGATCGGTGATTCGATTTGCCGTCGAATGACGACAGCGCGGAAAATCCCTTGTCCTGCAACGACTACCGTAGCTGATCAGCGTCGGCTTGGAGTGTGATTCGCAGACTGTTTCTTGTCAACCTCCGTTTTCCGGTCAGACAGCTCCCGGGAACACTTTGACCGAGCCGCTTTTCCATCGCTCACTAAACTGCAGCAACAATTGCCAGATCCGGCAGAAGTCTCCTTTTCCCTGTTGACATTGGGATTGATCCAACGTCCGAATTCGCGTACACCCACGCGGTTGCACGGTCCACAGCTGCGATTCCTGTAGCTTGGACATTCATGTCCGAGATATTGGCCATGCGACGGACATGAATGTCCATCCTACATTCGATCGTTTTGGTATCGCAGCGAAAACTTGACTCATCTGCAACATGTTCTGAAAAGTAAGCGTAGCTTAATGAAAGTTGATATTTCAGCGATTGCCTGGGGCATTTTGGTCGTGGCGTGTGCTGGCTTGCTTCTTACCGACATCAACAAAACGGAGACACTTCGGTTTTCAGAATCGGAACTGGCGACAAGCGTGGGCGCGAAAGCGGGCAAGAATGCGGGCAAGAATGCGGTCGCGAAGCCTGAATTAAGTTTCGTACTTCCGCCGGGAGGTCCGCCATCTGTCCACTCCGGGACGCTCACAAGACTGCAGGACGGTCAATTGCTGGCTGCGTGGTTTGGTGGTGCGCGCGAGGGTGCGAGCGACGTCAGGATCTTCTTCTGCAGACGCGCCCCGGATGCCGCAGAATGGTCGGCATCGACGATAATTGCGTCACGGGAACAGACAACCGAAGATCTGAATCGCCACATCGCGAAAATTGGCAATCCGATCCTCTTTGCCGATTCTCGAGACCGACTATGGCTGTTCTATGTGACCGTTTCATTTGGCGGATGGTCGGGCAGCAGCATCACGATGAAATACTCAGACGATGCTGGCGAATCGTGGTCGAAGGCGAAGCGACTTGTCACATCGCCGTTTCTCAACGTCAGCACCCTCGTGAAAGGATGCCCGATCGAATGCGATTCCGGGCATCTTGTCGTACCGGTTTACCACGAGTTCGTCAGAAAGTTTGGAGAGGCGATTATTCTTGACCGTGATGGAAATCTGCAGTCCAAAATTCGCCTTACCGCAGTTCGAGGAGCCATTCAACCGTGGATTGTGCCGCTGGATCAGCAAGCATCCATGGCATTTTTCCGACAGTCCGGACACCCCGGTCGTTCGGTGCTCATGTCCCACATGCCCAATGTTTTTGCTTCTGATTGTGGTCGGTTGGAAACGAGTCACGTACCCAACCCAGATGCGGCAATCGCTGTCATTCGGCGGCACAACGGAGAGTTTTTGATGGTGTGTAATCCTATCGATTCTGGACGGCATCGACTCTCTCTGGCAACATCCAGTGACGGCGTGAACTGGAAACTGGTTCGGCACGTTGAGGACGGCGACCCTCCTGACGAGTTTTCCTATCCATATTTGATCCGAGGGGCGTCAGGGCAATACCATCTGATCTATACGTGGAATCGATCAAGAATGCGGTATCTGGAATTCGATGAAGAGTGGCTGGAGAATGAATTGTGAGCCCAGCCTTCTGGGCCTGGTCCCATCTTTCCTTTGCGCTGCTGATCGCGAATCTGTTGTTACCGCTGCGGAAACAGCGGTGGAATTTTCCGTTCGGTGTGATGTGCCTTCTGATTCCGCTTGCCCTCGGGGCTTGGCCGCTGCGCGAGACAGATTTCTCCGGATTCATTCTGGCACACACGGGAAATCTCAGCGTTCCCATATTTATACTGCTGGTCCTTGAACTCCTGGCTGCCTGCGGTTTGACGCAGCCGCATTGCCGTCGAAATCGCAGAAACGCGAACCTTTTCTGGGTGATGTGCGGAATCCTCGTCTATCCGTCGGCCTTGGGATTCATTAACGCGGACACCTATGCGGTTGGCTACCTCAAGCCGATGGCGTGGTGTGTTCTGGCGTTGTCAGGGATCGCTCTCATCTGCCGACAAAAAATCCTGGCACTCTGCCTGGCAGCGGCAGTGATGATCCATCAACTCAGACTGCTTGAGTCGCCAAACCTCTGGGATTATCTCATTGATCCATGGTTATGCCTGGCTGCCGCGTTTCAATTGATGTGGAATGCGTTTCGGAAGAACCCCGAAAGTGTCCAGGAATCCGCTTCCTGCTCAGGACTGAGACAGAAATAGGTGGGGCACGATTCCATCGTGCCGGGCACGATTCCATCGTGTCGGGCACGTTAAAAACGTGCCCCACGACCGGAAGGCGACAGTTATTTCTGCGCCGGTCCTTAGTTGGACAGCGCCACTTTGCCCCCTCTCCCCCGATTTGTTTGCGGAAAGTGCGTGGTTTTTCTTTGCAGTGTGGTCGCAAACAAATTGGGGGAGAGGGCTGGGGGGTGAGGGGGCTTTTTTCGCAAGTTGACATCCTGGGCAGGCCCCTCATCCGGCCTGTCGGCCACCTTCTCCCCCGATTTCGGGGGAGAAGGGAAGGTGGAAGGACGCAACGTTAATCTGAACAATATCTTATGGCGAATCGGACTCTCAAAGTGGCGCTGTCCAATTAAGTTTGTAGTTCCGCCTTCAGGCGGTTTTTTGGCCGGAACCGCCCGCCAATTCCGGCTGAAGCCGGGACTACGAACGGAATGGCACGAAATCAACGCGATTTCCGAAAGCGAGATGATTCCACGTAGAGTGAGCGCTGGACTTGATTCAGT